>JBBQHT010000395.1:0-3662 GCA_038324235.1 Acidimicrobiales bacterium | reverse complement strand
GATGGCGTCGGTCAGACGGAGGTTCGTGAGGGTCTGGCCGGTCGCGATGTCGGCGGTGATCGTGTACGACTTCGGGAAGTTGGGCCCGGTCGAGGTCTCCCCCTCGGGGCAGTTGCAGACCTTGGTGAGCTTCACGAGG
Organism: Acidimicrobiales bacterium; assembly: GCA_038324235.1. Lineage (GTDB taxonomy): Bacteria > Actinomycetota > Acidimicrobiia > Acidimicrobiales > Acidimicrobilacustridaceae > JBBQHT01. The sequence goes on along the minus strand of JBBQHT010000395.1, from coordinate 3,523 downwards.
GTGGGCGTCGTCGACGCGGAGGTGGCCGGCGACTGCACGATCGGGGTCGAGCCCGTCGGGCTGTTGCCGTAGCGGAAGCCGCCCGTGGCCTGGATCGACAGTGGGGTACCCACATCGGCCAGGTTCGACAGCGCGGTGGTGACGGTGATGGTCGCCGCCGGCTGGCTGGGGGTGAAGCTGCCGAAGGGCAATGACAGCACCACGTACTGATCACCCGGGGTGCCCGCGATGGTCACACCGGTGAAGGGGTGCACGATCGTGCCGCCGGCGCCGAAGGTCAGGACCTGGGACTGGACAGCGGTGCCCAGGTAGGTCGCCGAGGTGAACGAGATGCCGTCGTACGCGTTCGCCGCCGGCGTCCCCGGGAAGACGCCATCGATGCCGGTAGTCGGCAGGCGCAGGTCGACATAGGGCCCGTAGCCGGTGTCGGTGAGATCGGTGTTGTCGAAGGTGGTCGTGAAGGTGAGCGCCTCCCCGATGAACGGGTTGGCCGGCACGGCGAGCGTGGCCAGCGGGGTGGGGGGGCTGGCGCCGGCCGGCGGGGCGGTGACCCCGAGCAACAGCACGAGGTCCGCGGCCGCGAGCATCAGGACGGCGAACACCCCGATCGAACGGTGAGCGCGAGCGCGCCCTGGTCGCGTGGCGACACCGAGGACATGGTTCACAGCCATCTCCCAACCGCCGGACGGTCCGCGCCGGGCGAACCCCCGCGCGCTACCCACCCTTTCGGCAACCCTACGGCAAGAACGTTCATCGGCACCGGTCGGGCGGCGATTAGGGCCGTTGGACTCTGACCACGAGCGCGGCTACTCAGTCACCGTCCGCGGCAGCGACGGAAAGTTGAGTACCCGTTCCTCAAGCGTCTTCGCCCGATCCGCGGTCTGGTGGCGAGGCGGAGAACGCCTGCGCCCGCGGGCCGCCGCCTCACGAAGGACCCAACCATGCTGCCCACCTCCCGTCGCCGCGCCCTCGCCACCACCCTGGCCGGAGCGAGCGCCGCCGCTCTCCTGGTCGTCGCGGCCCCCGGAGCCCAAGCCACCCCTGTTCCCTACGCGGTCGACTTCGACGCACCGGCCATCCCGGTCGGCGGCACGAACGAGGCGTACCTGGACTGCCCGACCGACGCCGGCAGCGCCGTCACGGTGACGGTGACCGACCCCGCCGCGGTGGCGACCGACCACGTCACGACCGCCGCCGACGCGTCGACCAACGTCCCCGGCCGCGTCTTCGTGAAGGTCGGCCCCACCGACTTGTTCGCCGCGAACCAGCCCGGCACGTGGAGCGCGACCGTGAAGTGCGTCGGCTACGACCCCTACACGACCACGTTCCAGGCCCTCGCGCCGACGCTCGGCATGACCGTGGCCCTGAACCGGGACTACGACTGCACGACGCCCGACGCGGGCTTCCTCGTCGGGGACCGTTCCGGCTTCTGCCTCACCGTCACCAACAACTCCGGTCAGGACATCCGCCGCTACGGGCTGGTCCGCCCTGACGGCACCGGCTTCGGGTACCCCGCGGCCGGCGAGTTCCCGACGGGCATGACCAAGGTGCTGCCCGCCAGCGGGTCCGGGGCGGCCGTGCCCTTCGCCGGCGCCACCTACGGTGGGCTGTACGTGTGGGCCGAGTTGGGCAGCGACGGGTCGGGCGTCTTCGCCGTCACCGCGATCAACTCGATCACGGCCGGCGCGCTCCCGGCGCCACTGGCGCTGACCACCACGACGGGCCTCACCGCCGCCACCGCGTGCGCCGACACCGGGGGCCTGGCGGATCGCACCGTCGCCGCCGGCACCGCCGTCTACTACTGCTACCGGGTCACCAACACCGCGGGCGTCACGTTCCGCCAGCACGACCTGGCCGACAGCGGGCTCGGCGCGCTCGTCACCGACCTGAACCTGGACCTCGCGCCCGGCGCCTCCACGTCGTTCGTGCCACCGACGCCGGTGACCGTGACCGCCGCCCAGACCCATACGGGCACGTGGAGCGCGATCGAGCAGGACAACTACTCGGCCCTCGACGGCGACTACGTGGCCACGGCAACGGCGACCGCCACGGTCGAGGTGACCACCCCGGCGATCACACCCGACCCGACGGTGCCGCCGGCGGCGAGCGACCCGGCGCCCGATCCGGTCTTCGTCGCCGTCTCGCCTGCGGTGGCGGTCCAGGTCACGCCGGCGTTCACCGGCTGATTCCCAGCTCGCGATCGACATCGCGAAGGCCGTGCCCGGCGGCACGGGCCAGGTCGACGTCGTGTTCCACATGCCGATCCCGCCCCTCGTGCTCGGGGCGCTCCCCGAGCACGAGTGGCAGGGCGGGTTCGCGGCGCCGGACCCGCAGAAGGCGCTCCGCCGCATCTGATCCGGCAAGTAGGTTGCTGCGATGGTGGACGAGCCGGCGGAGCAGGCACGGCGCGCGCTCGTCGCGTTGGCCAACGCGTGCCCCGCCGGCGACGAGACCGCCGGGCGGGGATCGATCCCCCTCGACTGGTTCCGGTGGCTGCCCCTGCCCGCCGTCAACCTCTTGGCGCCGACGGCGGGCGTCTCGTTCGAGCCCGGCCAGAGCGCGCTCGAGGCCGCGATGGCCGCCCACGTGCGGGCCCAACTGGAGTTCCCCGTCGAACGCCACTTCGGCGAGGGCCTCGCGGCCGTCGACCACCTGCGCTTGAGTCGCACGCCGCTGCAGATCGGGTGGCTCTTCGTCGCCGGCACGATGACGGTCGGGGGGCGATCGCGCAAGGTGTTCTGGCCGCTCGTGACCCGGCCGGTGGCGATCTCGGTGCCACCCCTCGTCGGTCCTGCCGTCGTCGTGCCCGCGGGCGACATGCAACTGACGGCGCGGATCGAGGACCCCGGCCAGCGGATCGCCCTCGAGCACCACATCGAGTGGGGCGGCGGCGCGTTCGAGACACAACCGGTCGCCGCCCCCGTCCCGCTGCTCGAGCGGTTGCCCCGCCTGTACTCGTTCGCCGGTGACGCGGCGAAGGCGGCCGGGTTCGACGCGGTCGACCTCGTGCCGGGCGGCGGCGATCCCGGTGAGCTCCAACGCCACGACGGTCTGGTGATCGTGGCCGGCGTCGCGATCTTCGCGAGCGACGAGACCGGCGGGTTGAGCCAGGCGGCGTCGTTGCGCTCGTGGGCCGCGCAACCGCTGACCCGTTGGACCGCGTTCCACTCGCTGTACACCGATGACACCCGCGAGCACGACGGGCCCCCGAGCACCGAGAAGGCCGAGTCGCCGTTCCTGCTCACGCCCGTGCAGCGCGCCGCCGTCGAGCAGAGCCGGCGCGCCGCGGTCACCGTCATCAAGGGCGCGCCCGGCACCGGCAAGTCGCACACCGTCACGGCGATCGCGTGCGATGCCCTCGCGCGGGGCGAGTCCGTGCTGGTCGCGGCAAAGTCCGAGGCGACGGTGGACGCGCTCCTCGAGCTCTTCGAGCGCGCCCCGGGACCTCGCCCGGTCGTGTTCGGATCCAACGAACGCAAGAACGAGTTGGCCGAGCACCTTGCCGGCGGGCTGCAGCCCAGCG
>JBBQHT010000394.1:0-3724 GCA_038324235.1 Acidimicrobiales bacterium | reverse complement strand
GAGCGCCAGTGGGCGCAGGTCGCCCACGAGCCGGTCGCGCCCGGCGGCCACCTCGGCCAGTTGACCGGCGCTGCAGATGTACTGGTCCTCGAAGATCTGGCGCGGCTCGCCGCGCGGCGGAACGAGGCGGTCCCACAGCTGTTGCTCGACCGCCGCCAGCCAGGCCTTGCCGTCGGGCAGGTAGTGGGAGAACGACGCGAAGCCGTGATCGAAGGTCGTGGCCTGGCTCGGGCGCAGAACCACGGGGGCGCGTGTGCCGGCGCGGACATCGAACGCCTCCGCCACGACGCCCTCGGCTCCCGCGCCCCGAACGACGCTGTACTGGTCCGCCCGCCACTGCCGGGTGGTCGGGATCTCGGTCATGGCCGCGACGATGATGTCCCCGAACCGGGCGTGCAGCCCGTGATCCGCGCCCACGCCGCCGCCCGCGGCCGCGGCCGGGGCCCGGTCGGCCGGTGTGGTGGGGATCGCGGCGAGCGCCGCGAGGACCCAGCCTGAGCGCTTGTCGTACATGAGGTTCCGGGTGCCGTCGATCGGGTCGATCACACAGATCCAGCGCACCGTCGCCGCCGGGGCGCCGGCGGGAAAGACGACGAGCTCGTGGTCTTCGATGCCCTCCATGACGAGCCGCACCGGCTGGTCGGTCGGCCAGTGCGTCGCGAACCACGTGAACACGCGCTCCTCGCTGACGCGGTCGATCGCGTAGGTCACGTCCGCCTCGACCTGCCCCACGACCGCGGCGAGGTCATCGACGCCGTGGCGGTCGCGGTGCGCGATCACCTCGTCGCGGATCGCATCGCCCAGGTCGCACAGGCGAGCCCGCAGGTCGTCGAGGTCGGGCGCCATGGGCGCGAATCTAGGCGCTCATCATCGAGCCCCGCCGAGCGCGGGGTCCGGTAGGGTTCGCGCGCTTCGTCCGTTCGGCAAAGGTGGTGGGGTCGTGCTCGACTCGCTGGCAGTGCTCACGAAGACCACGACCACGTCCACGGCGGACACCGGTGCGGTGCTGGCCATCTTGGGCGTGGCCCTGGTCGTCAGCGTGATCTTCTACGTGTTCTACAGCTTCTGCCTGATGAAGATCTTCGAGAAGGCCGGCATCACCAAGTGGTTCGCGTGGGTGCCCTACGTCAACTACTACGGCATGTGGCAGATGACCGGCCGCGAGGTCCTCTGGCTGATCCTGCTGTTCGTGCCGTACGTCAACCTCGTCGCCATCTTCGTCATCTTCATCGACGTGGCCAAGGCGTTCGGCAAGTCCACCGGCTACGGCGTCGGCCTGACCCTGCTCGGGTTCATCTTCCTGCCGATGCTGGCCTTCGGCGACAGCACGTTCCTCGGGCCGGTGCACACCAAGGCCGGCGGTCCCGGCGGTCCCGGGTACCCGTACGGCCAGCCCGGGTACGGCCAAGCGCCGTATGGGCAGCAGGGCTACGGCCAACCGGCGTACGGCCAGCAGCCGACCTACGGCCAACCGGGTTTCGGCCAGGAGCCCCCGCCCTACGGTCAGGGCCAGCCGCCGACCCAGCCCGGCTACGGCCAACCCCAGGCGCCGCCCCCGGGCTGGGAGCAGCCCCCACCGGGGCAGTAGTGCCCCGTCCGGTACGATCCGGGCAGGGAGGACGGCGTGACGCAGTGGGACGATGAGCGATTGAGCGGGCTGGCGGCCGGGCTGCCCGACGGGATCGGCGTGCTCGGTCCCGACGGCGCGATCACCTGGGCCAACCACGAGCTCGCCCGGATGCTCGGGCTGTCGGTGGACGAACTGATCGGCAGCAGCGGGCTCGACCTGATCCACCCCGACGAGCTCGCGCGGGCGCTCGACGGCATCGCGTTCTCCAGCCAGTTCCCGGACCGCACCGCGGTCGTGCCGTACCGCATCCGACGCGGTGACGGCACGTGGTTGCCGGTGGAGCTCAAGAGCCGCCCCCTCGCCGGTCCCGATGGCGAGTCGCTCGTGCTCGTGCTCCGCGACGGCACGAGCCGCACCACGTTGGCCGGCGCGCTGGCGTCGGTCGCCGGGAGCCACCCCTTGGCCGAGACCGCGCGGCTGCTGGCGCGAGCCGTGGCGGGGCGCTGGCCGGGCACCGGGGTGGCTGTCACGTTCGTCGGGCAGGCTCAGGCCACCCGGCCCGTGCCGCAGCCGGTCGACGGCACCGGCGGGTGGGACGAGTCCGGCGCGCATCGTGGTTTGGTGGCCCACGACCTGCCTGATGACCTGGCGGCCTGGGCCACGCGAGCCTTCGCCGAACTGCCGTGGACCCGGGCGGCGCACGAGCTGCACGTCGTCGTGGCCGATGCTGTCGACCTGCCCCCGGCGCTCGCTGCCGACGCCGCCCGGCTCGGCTTCGGGGCCTGCGCGGTGGCCCCTGTCGTCGATCCGAGCGGCGAACCCGCGTGTCTCATCGTGTGGTTCGACGAGCCGATGGTGGCGCACCTCGAGTTCGGCCATGCCATCACCGAGGTGACCGAGCTCCTCGCGCTCGCGCTGGAACGGCGGTTCCACCTGCGCCAGCTGCACGACGCCGCGCGTCACGACCCCCTCACCGGGTTGCCGAACCGCATGGGCTTCTTCGAGCAGCTCGAGTCTGATCTGCTGATGCGAGCCGCCCACCCCGACCAGGTGTCGGTGGCGCTGCTCTTCATCGATCTGGACGGGTTCAAGCCGGTCAACGACAAGTACGGGCACGGGATCGGTGACCGCCTCCTCGTCGAGGTCGCGCATCGCCTCGCGCGGGCGGCGCGACCAGGCGACATCGTGGCCCGCCTGGGCGGCGACGAGTTCTCGATCACCGCCCGGTTCGACGCGCAGGGCGTGCGGGCGGGCGCCACGCTGCTGGCGGACGGTCTGGTCGCCGCCTTGCGGGAGCCGGTCATGGTGGGCGGCGGCGATGGCGAGCTGGTCGGGCCGCTCCGGGTCGGGGCGAGCATCGGCATCGCGCTGGTCGACGGGCAGGTCGGGGCCGAGGCGATCCTGGACCGCGCCGACGCGGCGATGTACCAGGCCAAGACGGCCGGTGGGGCCCGCAGCTGCGTGTGGCACGCGTCGGTCTGATATCGATCTGAGCTCGGCCTGAGCTCGGCCTGAGCTCGGCCGGCCCCGATCTGGCCCTGATCTGAGATCGGTCCGGCGTCGGTCCCGGCCCGGTCCGACATCTGTCTGAGCCCGGTTCGGCCGCGGGCGAGACGTCCGTTGCCGGTGCGTCTGCCGGCGGGATCGATCCGACCAAGCGGGGCCTGTCGGTTGATCAGATCGGCGCAGAGGGTGGGCACGAACGGCCCGCGCGTGATTCACTCTCGACATGACGATGACTGATATCCCGCTGGCGATCCACCGTGGCGAATCCGAGCTCCCGTTCGTCGATCTGGGCGACGGCATCAAGCTCCAGGTCCTGCAGGTCAACATCGACCAGGGCCTGTGGGTGGTGCGGAACCGCTTCGCCCCGGGCGCCAAGGTCCAGACTCACAAGCACACCGGCGAGGTGTTCGCGTTCACCTTGGCGGGGAGCTGGAAGTACGCCGAGTACCCCGAGGTCAACACCGCCGGGTCGTACCTGTACGAGCCCGCCGGTTCGGTGCACACGCTCATCGTGCCCGAGACCAACACCGAGGAGACCGATGTGTGGTTCGCCATCTACGGCGCCAACCTCAACCTCGACGCCGACGGCAACGTCGAGACCGTGCTCGACGCGAAGTTCATCTACGAGATCTACGTCGCGGTCTGCGA
>JBBQHT010000393.1:0-3824 GCA_038324235.1 Acidimicrobiales bacterium | reverse complement strand
CTCGACCCGTGCCGCGACCACGCGGTTCCGACCCGGGTCCGGCGTGCGCATGAACCAGGGGGACCCATGCAACGACCGATCACCGGTGACCAGGCGCGGCGCAGACGTCCCCGCCGGCGTCTCGCGCGCGGTTCTGCGATCACGATCGCGCTCCTCTGCCTCGTGAGCGCGGGATGCGTCGAGAAGGTGGAGGTCGTGCAGGGCGGCACCGGGTCGACCACACCGGGCGGCACCGGCACCGCGGGGTCACCCGCCAACGTGGTCGGCGGCGACAGCGCCGGGGCGGGCACGATCGCGTCTCGCTACGGCGGCCAGAAGATGAGCTTCGGCACGATGCCCGCCACGGCGACGGCCGCGGGCACCGACAACCCGATCAAGATCGGCATGATCAACCAGGAGAACACGCCGCTCGGCTCGTTCCCCGAGCTCCGCCTCGGCGCCCAGGCCGCGATCACGTTCATCAACACCGAACTGGGTGGCGTGGGGGGCCGTCCGATCGAGCTCGAGCCGTGCATCACGACGTTCTCGGTGGAGAAGTCGCGCGGCTGCGCGCAGGAACTGGTCGAGAAGCAGGTCGTGGCGGTCACCGGGGGCATCGACATCACGAGCAACGGCTCCATCCCGGTCCTCGAGCAGAACGCCATGCCCTACGTCGGCGGCATCCCGATCAACTTCGACGAGATGCGCTCGCCCATCTCGTTCCAGTTCAGCGGTGGCGTGCCCGGTGCGTTCGCCGCGTTCTCCTACGATGCCGCCACTCGCCTCAAGGCCAAGAAGGTGGCGGTCACCTACGGCGAGTACGCGTCGATCAAGGCGGCCGGCGTGGACTATGGGGTCGCCATCTTGAAGAAGTTGGGCGTGCCCGAGGTGACCGACCTGCCCTTCCCGATCACGACCACCGACTTCCTGCCGGTGCTCACGAAGGCCAACGAGGGGAACCCCGACGCCATCATCCTCGGCGCCGCCGATACGGCCTGTGCCCCGGCGATGAAGGTCGCGGCCGAGCTCAAGATCACCGCCAAGATGTACCTCGTCGGGTCCTGCGCGGCGCCGAGCATCGCCCAGCAGATCGGCGCGGACGCGGTGAACGGCAAGATCTTCAACATCGAGGGACCCAAGGGCAACGATGATCCCGAGGCGAAGCTCTACTTCGACGTCGTCGGCAAGTACGGCGATCCGCAGCTCCCCGCGGCGAGCGCGGCCACGATCAGCTTCCGCAGCGTCATGAACCTGTACGCGGTGATGGCCGAGCTGGGGCCGAACAACATCACCAAGCAGGCCATCATCGACAAGTTCCGCACGGCGAGGGACCACCCGAGCTTCACCGGACACGCCTACACCTGCGACGGCCAGCAGATCCCGGATCTGCCGGCGATGTGCGCACCCCAGCAGATCCTGGTCGAGCGCCAGCAGGACCAGATCGTGCCCATCTCGGACTGGATCGACGTCTCCGCGCTGGTCAAGAAGTGAAGACGTCCTAGGTGAGCTCCCACCTGCAGTACATCCTGCTGGGCACCGGCGCCGGGGCCGTCATCGCCGCGCTCGCGCTCGGGATCGTGCTCACCTACCGGGCCTCGGGCGTCGTGAACTTCGCGCACGCGGCGATGGGCATGTTCCTCGCCTACACCTACGGCGCACTGCGCCAGTCCGGCGAGTTGCTGGTACCGATCCTCGGACCGTGGTCGCGCATCAAGCTCGTCCCGGCCACGTGCTCCCCCGACGGGGTCGCCTCCGCGTGCTCGTACCGGTTCAGCCCCGCCAGTGCGTTCGTGATCACGATGGTGCTCGCCGCGCTGTACGGGCTCGTGATCTACGTGCTCGCCTTCCGCCCGCTGCGCAAGGCCCCCACCCTCGCCAAGTGCGTCGCCAGCCTGGGCCTGTTCCTGTACCTGCTCGCCATCGCGAACCTCCGCATCGGCAACCAGGGCGCCGCCCTCGCGCTGCCCGAGGCGCTGCTGCCCAACTCGGTCGTCCACATCTTCGGTGTCGACATCGAGCAAGACCGGCTGTGGCTGGCCGCGCTCGTGCTGGCGATGACGGCCGTCCTCGCCGCCGTGTTCCACTACACGCGCTTCGGGCTGGCGACGCGGGCCGCCGCCGAGAGCGAGAAGGGCGCGGTGCTGATCGGCATCTCGCCGGACCGACTCGCGGCGATCAACTGGATTCTCGGCACGATGCTGGCCGGGGCGGCGGTCATCTTGTTCGCCCCGATCACCAGCATCAACCCGGCCACCACGAGCCTGCTGTTCGTGCCGGCGCTCGCCGCGGCGTTGCTCGGCCGCTTCAAGTCGTTCTTCGTCACCGCCTTCGCCGGCCTCGGGATCGGGATGCTGCAATCCGAGATCGCCAACATCCACGGCAGCCTCACCTGGCTCCCGCGGGTGAACCTGCAGGAGGGCCTGCCCTTCCTCATCATCATCTTGACGATGGCGATCCGGGGCGAGTCACTGCCCACCCGGGCCACGCTCGGTCACGGTCACTTCCCGCGCTCGCCGCGGCCGCAGCACGTCGCGCTCTGGACCGCCGGCTTCTGCCTGCTCGCCGCGATCGGGTTGTTCACCCTCCCCAGCAACTGGCGCGGCGCCATCATCGTGTCGACCACCACCGCGGTCATCGCGCTCTCGATCGTCGTGCTCACCGGCTACGTCGGGCAGATCTCGCTGATGCCGATGGCGCTCGCCGGGATCAGCGCGTTCTCGATGGTCAAGCTCACCGCGGTGTGGCACATCCCGTTCCCGTTCGCGCCGATCATCGCCGCCCTGATCGCGGTCGGGGTCGGGTTGATCGCGGGGATACCCGCGGTGCGCGTCCGCGGCATGAACCTGGCGATCGCCACGCTCGCGGCTGCGGTCGCGATCGAGGAGCTGCTGTTGAAGTGGGAGTGGTTGACGGGCGGCGGCGCCGGCAGCCGCGTCGAGGCGCCGTCGCTGTTCGGGTTCGACCTCGGCATCTCGGCCACGGGGATCGACAACAACCGCCCCGCGTTCGGCGTGCTGTGCCTGATCACGCTGGCGCTCATGGCGCTGCTCGTGGCAAACCTGCGCCGCGCCGCAACCGGGTTGAACTGGCTCGGTGTCCGGGCGAACGAGCGGGCCGCGGCGTCGGCGGGCACCGACGTCGCCCGCACGAAGCTCGTCGCCTTCGCGATCTCGTCGTTCATCGCCGGCATCGGCGGCGCGCTCTACGCCTACGGCCACCCCAACATGTCCGCTGACTCGTTCAAGGTCTTCCAGTCGCTGGCGCTGCTCGCGGTCGTGTACCTCGGCGGCATCGCGTCGATCGCCGGCGCGCTCATCGCGGGGCTCGTGACCGACGGCGGCATCTCGTCCGCCGGGCAGACCGGATCGCAGGTCCAGTTCGCCATCAGCGGCCTCGCGCTGATCGCCATCGCGGTGCTGTACCCCAACGGCATCTCGGGGGGGATCTACGCGCTGCGCGACCGGATCGTCGCCCGCGTCTCGAGCCGCCCGACCGCACCCGACGTGGTCGACATCGAGGTCTCCCCCTCGGAGCCGGTCCGGAGCGGTTAGCGTCTCGCCATGGCGACCAACATCGAGACCATGTGGGTGGGCGACCAGGCCCAGCTCCAAGCGACCGTGCAGACCCTGGTGAGCCAGGGCGGCGTCGTGCAGGGCCAGGCCGATGGCGAGGTGCAGCTCTACCTCAAGAAGAAGCTGAACATCGTGGTGCTGGTGGTCGGCCTGCTGCTGTGCGTCGTGCCCGGCCTGGCGTACCTCATCTGGTACTCCACGTCGGATCAGAACCAGCAGATCACCGTGAAGGTCGGCTCGCCGGCGTCGATCCACACCCAGCACGAGCACTGG
>JBBQHT010000392.1:0-3851 GCA_038324235.1 Acidimicrobiales bacterium | reverse complement strand
CCATCGCCCGCCGCTACCTCTCCGAAGGCTCCATGGCCCGACTCAACGAACCGCGCGACACTGAACTCGACCAGCCCCAACTCGCGGGCTGAGCACACCGAGCATCACCTCGAAACCCCACCACTCCACGGGACTCTGTCGCCGAGAAAGGGAGCTTGGGCTTCAGGGGTGCCGAGATCTCGAGAACAGGGCCGCAGGGGAGCCGAGAACGCGAGCGCTTGGGCCTCACAGGTGCCGCGGGAAGGCGGCGATGAGCCTCAGGAGGAGGCGGCGACGACGGTGATCGTGCCGGACATGCTCTCTTTGGTGTGGATCGAGCAGTAGTACGTGTAGGTGCCGGGCTTGTCGAACGTGTTCACGTACGACTCGCCGCTGCGCACGGTCTGAGACTTGAACGTCACCGCCTGGCCGGGATCCGCGGTGACCGTGTGCGAGGACCCGCTGTCGTTCTTCCACGTCAGCGTCTGACCTACCTTGACGGTGACCGGGTCCGGATCGAAGGCGAACTTCGTCGTGGTGCCGCTGGTGATCGCGACGGTCTGGCCCGCGTTCACCGCGACCGCGCTGGTCGTCGTGGTGCTGTCGACGGTGCTGGTCGACGCGGTCGTATCACTGCTACATCCCAGCAGCACGGCTGGCAGCGCCACGGTGGCTACGAGAAACCCCGCCTGTGTCCGTCGTGTACGACGCATCAACGTCTCCCTCTCTGGCCGCCTGACCGGTCTGTTCTAGTCGACTTCGGCGCGCGATGGCGCGCGCAGGTCGTGTTCGTCGCCGACGGGTCGGGCGGATGTCGCCAAAGCGACGAGGATGCCCGACGGCCCTACTTCGCCGCGACGGGCGGGGCGGTGCCCACGGTCTCGTAGGTCTTCGGCGAGATGTAAGCGTCCGTGGGGGCCGCTCCTGTGGTGTGCATGAACGAGAACGGCACGCCCTGCTGCTCGAGGACCGTGGCGAGTAGCGTGTAGTGCTTCGCCTCGATCGGGCCGATCGTCATGATCGCCTGGCGGAGCTCGGCGGTGGTGAGCAGACCGCCCGCGAGGGAGTAGGTCTGCGCGGCCATGTCCTCGAGCGCGAGCGCCAGCTTGAGCGTGTCGGTCTGGGTCTGGTTCTTGCTGTCCTTCTCGCCGGTGAGCGCGGTGAGCGCCGGCTGGACGACTGCCTGCATGAGATAGGAGTTGGCCTGCACGTTGGCCGGGTTCTGGCCCATCTTCGTGGCGGTGCCGCTCAACAGGCCGGCGTGATCGCGGTGCTGGGACTGGAAGTACTTGGCGACGTCCTGCAGGATCGGCAGCTGCAAGAAGCCGGCGTCGAGGGCTGCCTGGTACACGTCGACGGCGAGCTTCTCGATCGACAAGGCGGTCAGCACGAGGGTCGAGTCGACTTCGGCGCTGCCCTCGAACGGAGCGACCGACGTGGAGGGCGCGGGGATGAAGGTGCCGGTGGCGGGCAGCTGCACCTTCTCCTTGTCCGGGTAGACGCACGCGACGGCGAACGCCCCGAGCGCGACGCTGAGGCCGCCGACCTTCAAGAAGCCCCGGCGGTCGGGCAGGCCGAGCAGGCCGGCCTTGTCGGCGGCGGGCACCTGCGCGTCCGGGTCGAACGCCATGTCGAGCGCGGCGGCGAAGCCGGGCACGGCGGCGTCGTGGGCGGCCTGCGTGTCACGCAGGTGCCGCCTCATCTCGTCCTTGTTGATGTCCATCTCGTTGTCCATGTCTCAGCTCGCCGGGTACTGGGCCGGCTTCAACGCCGCCGTGTCGGTCTGGAAGTTCGGGAGGTAGGTCGTGATCTGGGCCTTCCACGCCTCGAGGTCCGACGCCTGGGCCACAACGCTCCAGGTGAGGGCCTGCTGCGCGGCGACCGGGCTGATCGTGGCGAAGACCTTCGCGGTCTCCCAACCGACGAGGCCGAGCCCGAGGGAGTAGGTCGCGGCCAGTGCCTCTTCGAGGTTGTACGCCACGGTCGCCATGGCGATCTGGGTCTGGGCGGCGTCGATCTGGGTGGTGAGCTGCTTGGCCCACGTGGCGTTGGGGGTGGTCACCGCCTCGCTACCGGCCTCCTCACCGAGCTTGATGGCCGCGTCCTTGTGGTGAAGGCCGAAGTCCCGGGCGTTCTGGGCGACCGCGGAGAGGAAGCGCCCGCTCTTGACCATCGCGTCGTACGCGTCGACCGCGGCGAGCTCGAGACCCTGGGTGAACACGACCCACGTGAGGTCCTCGCCCTTGACGAGGGCCGTGCTGGCCGAGGCGGGGGCGCTGCCCGGGGTGCTCCCGGGCGTCGACCCGGTGGTCTGTCCGAACGCCGGTGCCATCGACGCCAACGGAACGGCTGAGGCGCCCACCGCGATAACTCCACCGGCGGCGGCCCGGGTCAGGAATCGACGTCGCGATGCTGCGAGCTCGTCGGCGGCGCGAGTCGCCGACGCCTGCGTTTGCTCATCGATCTCCGCCGCCACGGGGCGGGGGCGCCTGAAAGACATGCTGCCGTCCTTTTCGTTCCGTACGAGGCCACTGCGGTCCGCGGGACCGACGCTGGCGGTCCTGGTCCACGTGCGCCGCGAACACTAGTGGCGGGGGTCCAGGGGAGGACAACCCGCCGCGGGCAACGAGTCTGCCCGCTGACGAGTCATGAGTGGGTGCACCTCGACGCCGTCACCCGGGCGCGGGCTCAGAAGTCGAGGCCGGACAGTTCCGGGTACCAGGCCGCGGCGCGGTCGATCGCGTTCGCCCACTTCGCCCGGTCGAGCGCGACGCCGGGTTCGACCGCGGCCTGGGGCGCCCAGGTGGACGCGATGTCGTCCCAACCCTTCCAGGTGCCGATCGCCAGGCCGGCCAGGAACGCCGCGCCCAGCGTCGTCGCCTCGACCACCGGCGACACCTCGACCGGGCGCTGGGTGGCGTCGGCCAACGCCTGCACGAAGGTGGGGTTGCGGCTCATGCCGCCATCGACTCGGAGGGTGCCGATCGTCGTACCGCCGTCGGTCTCGGCGGCGTCGACCAGGTCGGCCCCGCGCTGCGCGATGCCCTCCAGGACCGCTCGGACGATCTGGGGGCGGCCGGTGCCTCGGGTGATGCCGAGCAGGGTGCCCCGCGCCCCGTAGTCCCAGCGGGGGGTGCCCAGGCCCAGCAACGCCGGCACGTACAGGACGCCATCGGTGGTCTCGCACATCTGCGCGATGTCGTGGCTGGCCTCGGCGGTGTCGATGATGCCGAGGTCGTCGCGCAGCCACTCCACGTTGGTGCCTGCCGACAACATGATCGCTTCGATGCCCCAGGTCGTCTCACCGCCCTGGCTCCACGCCACGATCGGGAACGTGCCGCCACCCCCACGGGTGTCGAAGCCGGGCCGGCGCGGTCCGAGCACGGTGTCGAGCATGCCGCCGGTGCCGAAGGTGATCTTGGCGGGACCGGGAGCCACGCACCCTTGCCCTATGAGCGACGCCTGCTGATCGCCCGCCATGCCGGTGATGGGGGGTGCCCCGGGCAGGGCGTGCGCCACGGCGATCTCGCCGGTCGAGTCCACGATGCGGGGCAGCATGGATGCCGGGATGCGGAGCTTGTCGAGGACCTTGTCGTCCCAGCGGCGGCCGGCGAAGTCGATCAACCCGGTGACGCCCGCGTTGGTGAAGTCGGTGACGTGGCTCTCGCCGCCCGACAACTGCCACACGAGCCACGTGTCGACGGTGCCGAAGCACAGGTCGCGGGCCCGCGCGGGGTCGTAGGTGTCGAGCAGGTGCTTGAGCTTGGTCGCGGACTGGTTCGGGGCGAAGCGCAGGCCGTCGGCCTGGAACACCAGGCAGTCCCCGATGGTGCGCAGGTCCTGCCAGCCGAGCGCCGGTCCGACCGGCACGC
>JBBQHT010000391.1:0-3885 GCA_038324235.1 Acidimicrobiales bacterium | reverse complement strand
GTGGCGGTGAAGCTGCGACGGATGCGATCGAGCGGCCCGGGAGCCGGATGCGCGAGGAGCACCTCGTGGAACACCTGGTCGCCCCACGCCTGCCGAGCACGGTCGATCTCGTCACGATCGAAGCACGACGCCGTCGCGAGGGCAGCCACGGCCACGATCCGATCATCGGGGACGGGGCCCCGCCGCAGGGCGAACGCGTAGTCGAGCAAGGTCTCGTGCCGCGCCCGCCGGTGGCCACGGATCCGCCCGGCGCTCTCGAGCCGATCCCCCAACCGGGCACCCCAGCGCCGCCGGGCGAGCTGGTCGTGCCAGCGCCAACGGGATCGCACGGTCCGGCGGAAGAACAGGAACGCCAGGAGCAGCGCCACCAGGTACGGGATCTTCGGCCCGATCCACAGCAAAGGCGGCGCGACCACGTGCCTGATCGAACGGATCTGATCGAAGATCCAGAGCATCCAGTCAGGTAGCCGCGGCGGCTGCGGGGGTGGCGTGTCGCCGAAGAGCGACTCGAGCCACGTGAAGAGCCGGTCGATCAGCACCGAGAAGACGTTCTTGCCGTCGAGCGACGGCGACCGGAAGTCCCACGACAGCGCCGGAACGATCAGCAGCGGCACGACGAGCACCGCGAGCGCTATCGCCACCGCCGCCGGCACGGTCAGCTCGAAGCGGGGGTGATCTGTCGGTGCGGACCGAAAGCCCGACAGCGGCGCGAGGCGGCGACCACCGTCGACGGTGTCGCGCTGGGCGGACCAGAGGAACACCCCTCCGCAGAGCAACATCGCGGCCAACAGCGGCAACGGCGGGTTGCGCCCGACGGTGGCGTCAGCTGCGAGCACCGCGCTGGTCCCGAGCACGACCCAACGAAGTCGCTGTGCCCAACTCCAGTCGAGTCCCACGATGAAGGTCGGCACCGCCAGCGCCATCACCCCCGCGATCGTGCCGCCTCCGGCAGAGCCGGCGGCACCCAGGAGGGCCGTGATCATCAACGCCAGCGCGCTCGTCGCCAGCAGCGTGGCGAACGCGAGGATCAGGGCCGGCGCGCCGGTGAAGCGCCCGCGCCACCGGTACCGCCCCCACACGACCCCCCCGAGCAGCGTCAGGCTCAGGGCCGCGAACGTCCCGCGGTCACCGGCGTTGCGGGCCGCGCACGCAGCCGCGAGGACGATCGTCAGGTACGCCGTGATCGCCGTGGGGGCCGAGGCCCAGTTGATGGTGCCTGCGTCCGATCGCGGGGAGATGGTCGCGCGGATCACCCGGGGCCGCCCGCCGACGACGACCGGCTCGGGCAGGTGGAACGAGTCGAGCAAGCCCCGCCGCAGCAGCTCGTTCGCGCCTTTGGGGCCCGGCGGACGCGGCGGCATGGGCCCCGGGCCGACGGAGGAGGGGAGCTCGCCCGGCCAGCGCGTCTGGCCGCTCAGACCCATTCGTCGCCCGCGTCGGAGACGATCCGGGTGGGGATGGACGAGGGACTCCACAGGGGCGGTCCCACCACGACGACCGCCAACCGCCGTCGCAGCTGGGCCAGATCCGCGACCATCGCGGTGACGGTCCGGTGCGGTGGAAGGCCCACCTCCCGGGCCGGGGGCCGGTACGGCTTCGTGACCGGACCGACGCTGCGGTCGGACGACTCCAACGTGACCAACTCGACCTCACACCCGCGGCCGACGAACTCACGGATGAGCGCGCTGGCCCGACCCGCCGTCACGACTGACGAGGGACCGACCCGGTGCAGGAGCAGCACGACCCGGATCCGCACTGCGCCCGTGCCCTCCCGCTCGCGCACCATCAGCGAGCCGACGTGCGCCGTCGCCCGCCAGTGCACGGTGCGCCGACTGTCGCCGGGGCGGTACGGCCGCACGCCACGGGTCAGCTCGGTGCCCCGGGGCGCGCCCGGCGCGGGGCCGGCGAACACGGGCCGGATCGGGGGCGACGAGAACACGTGCTCGAACACCGGCGGCCCGGCGGCGACGGGCGGCGCGAGTGGGACGCGCACCCGGCGAGCGGCGCTGACGAGTCCGAACGGGCCGACGACACGGACATCGACGTCCTGCTCCCTGGCCCAACCGGGGTCGTCGAGGCGGAACACCAGGACCCCGGAGCCCGGTGACGGCAGCACGAACTGGTCCGCCATCGACCCCCCGGCGATCGTGACGAACAGCGGCCGACCCTGGTGCCGGGCCGAGACCAGCAGGCGGATCTCGTCCGCCACGTCGCCGTCATCGAGCGGAACGATCCCCAGATCGAACAAGGCGGTCGACCGGACCGTGACGGTCAGGTCCCACAGCAGCAGCGTCGTGAGCACGACGGCGACCAGCACCACCCCGGGCCGTGTCGTCACGTCCCACCCGCCCAGGGTGAGCACCAACACCGCGCCCACGATCAGGCCCGTCGGCCGCGGTCGCACGAGGCGGCGACTCATCGCGGCGCCCGCGTCGCCGGCGGGCGGGCCCGGCGCTACCACCGGTAGGCGGGGCGGGTCGGCGGCACGGAACCGTTCTGCACCGCATCCTGCACGAGGGCGCGGGCCGCACCCAGGTCCGACCGGGTGGCGTCGATGATCCGGTGCGACAGCACCGGCACCGCCCCGAGCTGGACATCGTCAGGGGTCACGTACCCTCGGCCGACCACCAGCGCGTGCGCCTTGGCGAAGGCCACCAGATCGAGCGTGGCACGCGTCGAGGGCGTCCACCCGCCGAGCACCGCCCGGATCGCGCCGACCAGATCCACGGCGTACGCCAGGACCTCAGGGGCGGCGTACAGGCCATCGATGGCCGTGCGCAGGGCTGGCCAGTCGAGGCTCGTGGCGGCGGTTTCGACCGCGTCGAGCGCCCGGACCCCACCGGCGCCCGCCACGAGCTCGAGCTCGGTGTCTCGCCCCGGCAGCCCGAGCGACAGCGAGACCATGAACCGGTCGCGCTGGCCACCGACCAACGGGAACGTCCCCAGGTCTCCCTGGGGGTTCTGCGTGGCTATCACGAGGAACGGATCGGGCAGCGGGTACGTGACGCCGTCGGCGGTGATCTGCTGCTCGGCCATCGCCTCGAGCAGCGCGGACTGGGTCCTCGGGGTCGCCCGGTTGAGCTCGTCCACCAGCACCACGCTGTGGAAGAGCGGGCCGCGCTCGAAGTTCCACTGCCGCTGCTCGGGGTCGAACACGCTCACGCCGGTCAGATCGGTCGGCAGGAGGTCGCTCGTGCCCTGGACCCGCCCGAAGGAACCGCCGATGACTCGGGCCAGCGCCTTGGCGAAGAGGGTCTTGCCCACACCCGGGACGTCCTCGAGCAAGATGTGCCCGCCCGCGAGGAACGCCGCCACCGCGCACCGCACCGCCGGGCCCTGCCCCAACACGACCGAGGACACCCCTGCCTCGAGGCGCGGGGCGAACGTGGGATCCAGTGGCGTCGGCGGCGCCGACCCCACCGCTTCCCCGTCGGGACGCGCGGGCACGGCGTCACCGTGTCCCGCACCCGACTCGTCGGCCCCACCTGGCCTGCGACCCTGCCCACCCGCACCGTCGTCCGTCATGGCGTCACCCTAGGCGAGCACCTTTCGCGGGGGCCGGGAGATCAGTCGGCCGTGCGTTCGGCGGTGATGTCGAGGCGCACGCGGATGTCGGGGTGCACCTTCAGGAGGCCGAGCTTGGGCGGGTTGATCTTCCACGCCCGCAGGTCGAGCACCTCCTCGCCCCACAACTCGATCACCTCCGGCGTGGCCCGCACGCCGATCTCGCCGTCCAGCTCCTGGGTCACCCCATGGAAGGTCAGCGCGCCTTCGACCTGGTAGCGCCAGGTGCCCGGCTCCTCCCCCGCGCCGAGGGCGGTCACCCCCGAGACCTCCGCCTCGACCAGCGGGTAGCGCTTGACGTCGATGCGCCGCTCGGTCTCG
>JBBQHT010000390.1:0-3894 GCA_038324235.1 Acidimicrobiales bacterium | reverse complement strand
GCTTAGGGCTCCCGACAAAATGTCGGTTGCTCATTGTGTACTGAAACGATCTCCCGAAAGCTCCGCATCCATCCGCCCGAAGGCGATGGCCAGATGAGGAGCCGGACACGGGGATCGCCCGTACTGGCTTTTTCGTCCTCTCTTCTGTTTTCAAGGAGCGCCC
Organism: Acidimicrobiales bacterium; assembly: GCA_038324235.1. GTDB lineage: Bacteria > Actinomycetota > Acidimicrobiia > Acidimicrobiales > Acidimicrobilacustridaceae > JBBQHT01. The sequence continues at coordinate 3,731 of JBBQHT010000390.1, read as the reverse complement.
TGGTTGAGGGGAGCCGAAGCCAGAACTCAACCTGCGTTCGTGGCACGCTGAAGCCGAAACCTCAGGTGCGTATCTCCTGCCCACCTGCGGACCAACCTCGCCGGAGCGAGCGATCCGCCGTTTGAGCGGAGGGCCAACCTAATGTGGTTGGCGCAGCGGAGTCAAGTTCGGCCAGTTGACCGGGACTCGCTGCCCGCACTCTGCAGTGCGGCGGAGGAGTAATGTAGCACGGTTCCAGCACGACGCAAGTCGAGGACGGGTCGAATCGGTGTGAAAGCCGTCACGTTCCCGATACCTCCCCGTGACATGGGGTCCACCGGGTTCCGGCTCGTCGCTCGCCGGTCACTGCACCACCACGAGGTGCCGGACCTTCTTCCCGCGGCGCAGCAGCACGAAGCGGCCGTGGCGCAGGTCGTCGGGGCCGAGCCGGCGCCCGGCAGTGGCTGGTTCGTCGTTGACATAGACCCCGCCGTTGTCGATCAGCCGCCGCGCCGCGCCCTTGCTCGTCTCGAGGCCCACGTCGACGAGGATCTCCACGAGCTCGCGCCCGGCGAAGGTGGCCGCCGACACCTCGGTGGTCGGGATCTCGGCCGCAAGCACCTCGAAGTCCTCGACGCTGAGGTCGAGCGCGGCCTTGGTGAAGTCCCGCGACGCGGCCGCCGCCTCGCGCGCGGCGCCGTCGCCGTGGGCGAGCGTGGTGACCTCCTCGGCCAGGCGACGTTGTCCCGTGCGCGCCTCGGGTGCCGCGTCGTGGCCAGCCATGATCTCGGCGATCTCGTCGACCGGCAACAGGGTCATCTGCAGGAGGAAGCGCTCGACGTCGCGATCGTCGACGTTGATGAAGTACTGGTAGAAGGCGTAGGGCGAGGTCCTGGCCGCGTCGAGCCAGATCGCGCCGGCTGCGCTCTTGCCGAACTTCTGGCCGTCCGAGCGCGTCACGAGCGGGACGGTGAGCCCGTAGCCGCCGCGACCCGAGCGCTTGCGGATCAGGTCGATGCCGGCGGTGATGTTGCCCCACTGGTCGGAGCCGCCGATCTGCAGTTCGCAGGCGCGGTGCTCGTTGAGCCACCAGAAGTCGTGGGCCTGCAGCAGCATGTAGCTGAACTCGGTGAACGAGATGCCCGAGTCGCTGTTGACCCGTTGGCGGACGGACTCCTTGGCCAGCATCTGGTTCACCGTGATGTACTTGCCCACGTCGCGGAGGAAGTCGAGCACCGACATCGCCGCGGTCCAGTCGCGGTTGTCCACCAACCGGGCCTGGCCCGGCCCGTCGGCGAAGTCGAGGAACCGCTCGAGCTGCGGGGTGATGCCCGCGACGTGGCGATCCAACGTCGCCTGGTCCTGCAGGTTGCGTTCGTCGGAGCGGCCGCTCGGATCTCCGATCATGCCGGTCGCACCGCCGGCCAGCGCGATCGGACGATGACCGGACCGTTGGAAGCGACAGAGCACCAAGAGGGGCACGAGGTGGCCGATGTGCAGGCTGTCCGCCGTGGGGTCGAAGCCGGCGTACAGCGTGATCGGCCCTGCGTCGAGGCGGGCACGCAGCGCGTCGAGGTCCGTGCTGTCGTGCACCAGACCTCGCGCCTGCAGATCGTCGATGATGCCGGAACCTCGCACCTGGTCTCCCTCGTCTCACGGGGCATCGGCCGACGGGCCACGCCATGGAGCCCGTAGTCTGGCCCGGGTGATCCCGCCGCGCCCACCCGTTCTCGCGAGCGCCGGCGGCCGGTTGGTCGCCGCGGGGTCGGCGATGGCACAGTGAACGGGTGACTCAGCCGACCCGCACGCCCCGAGGCCCCGCGCGCGTTCCCGCCGCACCGGCCGAACCCGGTCTCGTTGAGAGCCGCACGACCGGCTGGCGCCTCGTGGGGAGGATCACCGTGGTGATCATGGTCCTCGGCATCGTGCTCATGTGGGTGTACGCGTTCTCGGGCAACTTCCTCGGCGTCGACGTACCGGGCCGGCTCCAGGACAAGACCTTCCCGACCGCGGCGCAGCCCGTCTGCCAGGCGGCGGTCGACAAGGTCAACGCGCTCCCCAAGGCCTTCGAGACCCCTGACCCGCAGAAGCGGGCCGACGTCGTCGACCAGGCGTCGACCTACCTCGAGGACATGCTCGCCCAGTTGCGGGCCCAGGTGCCGGCCGCCCAGCCCCAGCACGACATCGTCACCCAGTGGCTCGCCGACTGGGAGACGTACGTGCACGATCGTCGCGACTACACCAAGCAGCTCCGCGTCGACCCCATGGCCCGGTTCGCCGTGACCCAGAGCGATCGGGACAAGACCCAGATCACCCAGGGCGTGGATCACTTCGCCGACGTCAACGCCATGCCGGCGTGCATGACCCCAGACGACCTCGCCTGACGCTGGCGCCGGTCAGGCGTGCAGCGCCGTGCGCGTCAGGCCCGCTCGGGCCATGCGCAGGGTGCCGGGATCGACATCGAGGCCGACCAGCTCCGCGAGGTTGACCCATCGAAGCGCTTCGGACTCGTGGTTTCCCCGCTCGACGGCCCCCTCGGGGGCGACCACCAGGAACCGGACGTCGAGGTGCAGGTGGGTCCCCTCGCCAGGGGCCACGATCTCGTGGATGTCGAGGTCGATCGGGTCCGGGTCCACCACGAGGCCCACGATGCCGGTCTCCTCGGTGGCCTCGCGCAGCGCGACCGCGGGCAGGTTCGCATCGCCATCGGCGTGACCACCGGGCTGGAGCCAGCGCTGGAGCTTGCGGTGGAACAACACGAGCGTCCGCTCGCCAGCCGCGTCGACGACGAAGGCCGAGCCGGTGAAGTGCCCTTGGGCACAGGCCCGATCGAGTGCGTCGTCGTGGTCCACGGCGAACTGCTCCATGGCGTCGCGCGTCCGACGCTGATCGATCGCGTCAGGCCCGGCGGGGCGATAGGCCCCGAGCAGCGACACGACATCGTCGAGCCGGGCCGATGGCACGAGCGCCGGATCCCCGGACCGCAGCAGCGCTGCGTTCATCCCGTCACCCCGAGGATCGCCCGTCCGCACGGGAGCCGCTCGAGCGCAGGACTCGAGCGGGTCGAGGCGTCACGGTGAGGGCGGGGTGGGGCGGGAGCGAGAGACATGGGGATCTCCGGCAACGTACCAGCGCCACTGCGCCTCGCGGCCGACGCTGATGCCGATGCGGGTGCTGCGCCCTGGCCGTCGCGGCGGCGCGACCCCATCATCGACGATCACGATGCCACGGTCGCCCCCGACGAGGTCCGCGCCGTCGAGGCGGCGATCGATGTCCAGCGCGGCGCACAACTTGGCCGGCCCGTTGGTCAGGTCGATCTCACGGTGCGCCGCCGGGCGCCGCCCCCACATCGCCTCGAGACCACCCAGGGGCGCCAGCGCCCGGAGCAGGACGGCGGTCCCCTCCCCCTCCGCCCCCGTCACGGCGTTGGCGCACCAGTGCATGCCGTAGGTGAAGTACACGTACAGATGACCGGCTGGTCCGAACATCGTGGCGTTGCGCGCGGTCTCGCCACGGTACGCGTGACTGGCCGGATCCCGCGACCCGCCATAGGCCTCGACCTCCACGATCCGGCCCCAGCCACCGCGGTGCACCAACACCTTGTTCAACAGCTCGCGGGCGACGACCCGGCTGTCCCGGGCGTAGAAGGCACGGTCGAGCACGTGGGCACCCACGGGCCCTCGGCGCGCCACGGCGTGGCCCGTCAGTCGTGGCCCACGCGGGCCCAGTCGGTCTCGAGCTTGGCCGTGAAC
>JBBQHT010000389.1:0-3903 GCA_038324235.1 Acidimicrobiales bacterium | reverse complement strand
GTCTCGCTCGCCTGGCCCAAGGGCTGACCGGCTCGCACCCACCGCAGGGCCTCCGCGACCCTGCCCCTGCGTTCGGCGGACGCCGGTCCGGCGGCTACCGTGCAGGGCGAGGCGCGTCGCGTGCGGCGGCGCCCGCACTCCCGACGGCTCCCGTAGAAAGGCAGGCCCATGGGCTGGCCCACCGATCGTGACACCGAGGTCTTCGCGCTGCTCGACCAGGAGGTCGAGCGCCAGAACACGACCCTCCAACTCATCGCGTCGGAGAACTTCACGTCGCCCGCGGTGATGGAGGCATCGGGGTCGGTGCTCACGAACAAGTACAGCGAGGGCTACCCGGGCAAGCGGTACTACGGCGGCAACGTGTTCGTCGACGAGGTCGAGGACCTCGCCCGGGACCGCGTCACCGCCCTCTTCGGGGCCGATCATGCGAACGTGCAGCCCCATTCGGGCGCCAACGCCAACATCGCCGTGTACCTGGCGATGCTGGAGGTCGGGGACAAGGTCCTCGGGATGAGCCTCGACCACGGCGGTCACCTCACCCACGGCTCGCCGGTCAACGCGAGCGGGCGCCTCTACAACTTCGTGTCCTACGGCGTGACGGCCAGCGACGAGCGGATCGACTACGACCAGATCCGGGATCTCGCCCTGCGGGAACGACCCAAGCTGATCGTGGCGGGCGCCACGGCGTACCCCCGGATCATCGATCCGGCGATCTTCCGGGAGATCGCGGACGAGGTCGGCGCCCTCTTCATGTTCGACGCTGCGCACATCGCCGGGCTCATCGCCGGTGGTCAGCACCCGAACCCGGTGCCCTACGCCGACGTCGTCACGTTCACCACGCACAAGACCCTGCGGGGGCCCCGGGGTGGCTGCATCCTCACCCGCGCCGAGCACGCCGCCGCCATCGACAAGGCCATCTTCCCCGGCCTGCAGGGCGGACCGCTCGAGCACGTGGTCGCCGCGAAGGCCGTGGCCTTCCGTGAAGCGGCCCACCCGTCTTTCGCCGACTACGCCGCGCAGATCGTGCGCAACGCCCAGGCCCTGGCCGCGGCGCTCGGGGGCGAGGGCTTCCGGCTCGTGTCCGGCGGCACCGACAACCACCTGATGCTGCTGGACCTGCGCCCGTTCGACGCCGAGCTCACGGGCAAGGAAGCGCAGGCCGTGCTCGACCGCGCCGGCATCACCCTGAACAAGAACACGATCCCCGACGAACCCCGCTCGCCCTTCGTCACCAGTGGCGTGCGCATCGGTACCCCGGCGGTCACGACCCAGGGCATGGCCGAACCGGAGATGGCCGAGATCGGGTCCCTGATCGGTCGAGCCCTGCGCGGCCGGGCCGACGAGGCCGAGCTCCTCGCGGTCCGGGACGACGTCGCCAACCTCTGCAGCAAGTTCACGCCCTATCCGAGCTAGTGCCGTGACCGGCAACATTGGTGCGGCACTAGCGCCATGACGCGATGAGGGGGTGCAGGTGAGCACAAGGGTGGCGTACGGGATCGTGCTGGTGGTCACCGCCCTGGTCACGGTCGTCGCCACCCCGATCCTGCGCCGCCTGGCCTTGCGGGCCGGTGTCATCGTGGCGCCCGACGAGCGCCGCGTGCACGAGCGCCCGACCCCGTTGCTCGGGGGCGCGGCCATGCTGCTCGGGTTCCTCGCCGGGATGCTCGTGGCGTGGCGCCTCGACGCGCTGTCGTCGATCTTCACGACCTGGCTCGAACCGGTGGGGGTGCTCGTGGCCGCGGTGGCGATGCTGGCTGTGGGCACCCTCGACGACGTCCGCGAGGTCTCGGCGCCGGCGAAGGTGGCCGGCATCGTGCTGTGCGCCAGCGTCTTGTTCTTCGCCGGCGTCAACATGATCCTCTTCCGGGTGCCGCGGGTCGGCACGGTCCTGCTCCCCACCGACCTGTCGTTCCTCATCAGCGTGCTGTGGGTGCTGGGGATGACCAACGCCATCAACCTGATCGACGGGCTCGACGGGCTGGCCGCGGGCATCGTGGCCATCGCCGCCGGCACGTTCTTCCTCTACACGATGCAGCTCAACGCCGAGGGGGTGCTGCAGGCCGGCAACATCGCACCCCTCATCGCGGTCATCGTGCTGGGCATGTGCGTGGGGTTCCTGCCCTGGAACTTCCACCCGGCGCGGATCTTCATGGGTGACGGCGGCGCGCTCCTGCTGGGTCTGTTGATGGCCGCGTCCACCATGGCGGTCGGTGGTCGCGTGGATCAGCAGTGCGTCGACACCTCCACCGTCCAGTGCAGCGGGCAGACCTACTTCTTCTACGCCCCGCTGTTCATCCCGCTCTTCATCCTCGGCGTGCCGATCTTCGACACCGTGCTGGCCATCGTCCGTCGGGCCACCAAGCGCACGGGGGTGGCGAGTGCGGACAAGGAGCACATCCACCACCGGCTGATGCGCCTCGGCCACGGCCACCGCCGCAGCGTGCTCATCCTGTGGGCGTGGACCGCGTTGCTCTCCGCGCTCGTGTTGATCCCGATCTACTTCAACGGCAAGGGCAACAGCTTCGTGCCGGTCGGCGTGGGGGCGCTCGGCCTCGCCCTCTACACCGTCTTGCATCCTGGTGTCCGCTCGACCCGCGCCGAGCGCCGGGCGCACGGTGCGGCGGTGGACCTGGTGCCCGCCGAGCCGCCGGTGGCCGACGACCGGATCGATGAACCGGTGGGGGCGCCGCGCGCCACCGCCGGCAACGGCAACGGAAACGGCCACAGCCACAGCCACAGCCAAGGCAACGGCAACAGCGCCCCGCGGGTGACGCCCGAGCAGGCGCTCGCCGCCCTCGACCAGTTGACGCCGACGTCGAGGCCGACCTCGGCACCCGACGAACCGCGCTGACGCGGGTGCCACCGGGGGATCGCGAGTGGGACAACGGTCACGTTGACCTGCTCGAACGTTGAGATTTGCACCCTCGCGACCACGCGCCTAGTTTGCGAATGTATTCACAAGCGACTGCGTTGCCCGCTGGGCAGCGTGGCGCTGCCCCCGATGCGGGGTGGCCCGGGCCCGATGTAGGTGTCGACAGTGGAAGCTTCGCAACGGCGCGAACTCACCCAACAGATGAACCGCTCCACCGGTTCGTATGAGCTCGTGGTGAGCCCGCTGATCTTGGCGCTCATCGGCTACGGCCTCGACCGCTGGCTGGGCACGTTGCCGCTGTGCACGATCCTGTTCGCCGTCGTCGGCCTGGTCGGTGCCTGCATCAAGATCTACTACGGCTACACATCCGAGATGGACCAACACGACGCGGAGGGACCATGGGCGAAGCGTTCGTAACCGCCCCGGCGCCTGACGTCGAGGTCGACATCTTCCGCGACCTGGCCAAGCACGCGCTCTACGTGTGCCCTGCGGCTTTGCTGCTGACGGGCCTCGTGTGGGGCGTCGGCGGCGCGATCTCCACGGCGTTCGCCATGGCCATCGTCGTGGTCAACTTCGGCCTCGCCGCCTGGGTCAACGCCCGCGCCGCCCGCATCTCGGTCGGCCTGCTCGGTGCGGTGGCCATGTTCGGCTTCCTGCTCCGCCTCACGATCGTGTTCGTCGCCTTCTGGCTGACGCGAGATGCCTCGTGGATGAAGGTCGTGCCGTTCGGCCTGACCATCGTGATCACCCACGTCGGCCTGCTCTTCTGGGAGATGAAGAACATCTCCGCCACGTTGGCCTTCCCCGGCCTCAAACCGTCCCCCGCCGCAGCAACCAAGGAGTAACTCGTGCTGCTCGCCGCACTCGAATTCCCGTCGATCGACAACCTGGTCAAGTGGCCCGACGCCATCGGCGGGCCGCTCCACCTCAACAAGATCGCGGTGATCGACATCATCGCGGTGCTGCTCACCGTCATCTTCATGGTGCTGGCCAACAAGAAGCAGATGGTGCCCAAGGGTGTGCAGAACCTG
>JBBQHT010000388.1:0-3935 GCA_038324235.1 Acidimicrobiales bacterium | reverse complement strand
CCCCCTCTTCGACGACGCACTTGCCCGCACGGCGCTGCGCGCCACCGGCGAGGGTGGCGCCTGGACCCCCGGTCCGGGTATCGCCGACATCTACATCGCGATGGGCCAGACCGCCGAGAACGTCGCCGAGTTCGAGAACGTGTCACGCGAGGACATGGACGCCTTCGCCGCCCAGAGCCAGCAACGCGCCACCGCAGCGCTTGAGAACGGCTTCTGGGACGCGGAGATCACCCCCATCGAGACGGTCGATCCCGAGGGCAACGCCGTGACCGTCACCCGCGACGACGGCATCCGCGCCGGCACCACCGTCGAGAAGCTCGCGACCCTGCAGCCCGCGTTCAAGCCCGGCGGCAAGATCACCGCCGGCAACGCGTGCCCGCTCAACGACGGCGCCGCCGCCGTCATCGTCATGAGCGACACCAAGGCCAAGGAGCTCGGCATCACCCCGCTGGCCCGGGTCGTCTCGACCGGCGTCACCGGCCTCAACCCCGAGATCATGGGCATGGGCCCGGTCGAGGCCTGCCGCCAGGCCCTCGGGCGAGCCAACCTCACGATCGACGACATCGACCTCGTCGAGATCAACGAGGCGTTCGCGGCGCAGGTCATCCCGTCGGCCAAGCACCTCGGCATCAGCTGGGACAAGCTCAACGTCAACGGCGGCGGCATCGCCCTCGGCCACCCCTTCGGCATGACCGGCGCCCGCATCGCCACCACCTTGATCCACAACCTCCAGGACCAGGACAAGACCTTCGGCCTCGAGTCCATGTGCGTCGGCGGCGGTCAGGGCATGGCGCTCATCCTGGAGCGTCTCAGCTGATCTGCTGGCCCTGCTGATCTGCTGGCCCTGCGGCGACGATGGTCGCCCGGGTGCCGCGAACTGACCACGAACCTGTCGAGGTTCTGGCCGCGACAGCGACCGGGACCGCGGCAGGTTCGTGGCGTTTTGGCGTCGATCGCGAACGGCGCGACCGCCGAGGACGCCCGATCAAGGCAGCGCCCAAGGCAGGGCCGCTCAGAGCAAGGCCGACCAGGACAGGGCCGCCCAGGACAAGGCCGCTCAGGGCAGGGCCGAGGGCAGCGGGCCGAACAGCCACTCGTGGAAGAACCCGGCCAGGTCCTGGCCGCTGACCTCGCTCGCCACGGCGATCAGGTCGTCGGTCGTGGCGTTGGCGTAGCGGTGGCGCTCGTTGAACGCCCGCAGGATCGACCAGAAGGGGTCTGGCCCCACGGTGCGAAGCAGCGCGTAGAAGACCAGGGCGCCACAGGTGTACGACCGGTCCGAGAACAGCTCCTCGAGCGGGATGTCGCCCGCCTCGCGCCCGGCGCACGTCTCGAGCGCCCGGTCGTAGCGCCGCGCGTCAGCGGGCTCGTCGAGGACCCGGCCGCCCTGCACGATCGACTCGCTGAACGAGGCGAAGCCCTCCACCCACCAGATGTCGCGAGACCAGTCGGTCAAGCTCACGCTGTCGCCCATCCACTGGTGCGCCGTCTCGTGGGTGACGGTGCTCTCGTCGCCGACGACCGCCTCCGCGTACAGGGATCGACCCTGGACCTCGAGGGCGACCTGGGAGAGGAACTGCGTCGTGGCCGGGTCCTCTCCCTGGATTGCCGATGCGGGGTACGCCACCGCACCGTAGGTGGCGAACGGAAACGGCCCGAGGCGGCTCGCGAGGGCGCGCACGGCCGCGACGCCGGCTTGGGCTCGGATGGTGCCATCACCGCCGCCCGGGTCGCCGTCGGACACACCCTGGGGGTCGGCCGGCAGCCAGGACGAGAACGCCACGCCGTCGTGATCGCCGCCCGGCACCTCCCGGTACGAACCGGTGACCACCGACGCGAGGTAGTTGGCCATCGGCTGGTCCATCACCCAGTGGAAGGTGCGCGCCCCGTCGTGGTTGTCCGTGCTGGCGAGCCGCCCGTTCGCCACGGCCACATACGGCTGCGGGACGGTCACCGCGATCGTGTAGGTCGCCTTGTCGAGCGGGTGGTTGTTCACGGGGAACCACGTGCTCGCACCCTCGGGCTCGCTCAGCACGAAGCTGCTGCCATCGCCGCCGTGCCACCCCACCTCGACACCGTCGAGCGCGCGCGTCGGCGTCGGCCGCGGACGGCCGTGGTAGTCGACCGTCACCACGAAGCGCGACGCGCGCGGCACCGTGGCCGGCGCATCGATCTCGAGCTTCTTGCCCACGACGGTGCTCGACGCCGTCGCGTCGTCCACCTGCACCCGGTCGACGGACAGCCCGTCGAAGTCGAGGCGAACCTGGGTGAGGTCCTCGTTGGCGATCGCGTCGATCCGAGCGGTGGCCCGGAGGTCGTTCGTGTCCGGCTGGTAGTCCAGCTGCAGGTCGTAGTGCTCGACGTCGTAGGCGGCGCTGCCGAGTTGGGGGAAGGCGTGGTCGTGTCCGATTCCCGCGGTCGACGATCGGCCAGGGTCGACCGTTCCGGGCGGGTCGCCGCGCGTCGTGCCATCGGTGCCGCTCGGACCGGTCGTGCCGGTGCTGTCGATGACCCCTGACCCCGGCGATCGCCCGAGCGGCGGAAGGGTGGTGGCGCGCCCGCCTGGCACTGAAGCATCAGGAGTCGTGGTGGTGCACGCCGCCGCCGCCAGAACGCCGAGGGCGATGACCAGGACGAGCCCGGCCCGGGGGTGACGGTGATCGCGGCGGGAGCGGGCCACGGTCAGTCACAGCCCTGAGGTCGGGTCGTGCCGTCGGTCAGGCCGCGATCGAGGCCGATGGCCGCTGGCTCGACCAGGAACGAGCGTCGCAGGATGGTGCCGTTCGGGAGGCTGTCGGACACGACGAGGCACCGCAGGCCGGAGGCGTCGGACACTGCGTCGGCCGGCGCGACGTCGCCGGGTATCTCGGAGAGTCGGATCGAGCCGTCGTTCATCGCCGCGGCGAGGAGCTTGCCCCGGGGCACGATCCGCTCGACCACGAGGACCTGCACCTTGGCGAGCGATTCGCCTGATCCGTCGCGCCGGCAGCTGCTCAGCCCGACACCGAAGATCGTGGCGATCGCGACGATCGCGAGCACCGCTCGGGCGGGCGTCGACCGGGCGCGCCGCCGGCGCTGGCGCCGGCGGCTGGGGAGCGGGGGCACGGAAGGCATCGGGCGCCGAGGCTACCGCCACCGTTCGAGCCCGCCCGAGCACGTCCAGCGCCGGCACGTCGAGCGCAGCCACGGCCAGAACGGGCGCGCCGGGGGCGCGCCGCTCAGGAGGCGCCGTACACCGGGGTGGGCGTGGGCGCCTTCGCGAGCAGCTCCCGGACGGCCGGGCCGACCTGCGCCGGATCCCAGCGTCGACCCTGATCGACGGCGGGGCCGTGCTGCCAGCCATCGGCCACGCTGAGCTTGCCCCCCTCGACCTCGAAGACCCGGCCGGTGATCCCGGCGCTGTCGGCGCTGCCGAGCCACGCCACGAGCGGCGAGATGTTCTCCGGGGCCATCGCATCGAAGGCGCCCGGCTCGGGCTCGGCCATCGACTCGAAGACCCCTTCGGTCATGCGCGTGCGCGCCGCCGGCGCGATGGCGTTGGCCGTCACGCCGTAGCGAGCGAGCTCGGCGGACTGCACCAGCGTGAGCCCGACGATCCCCGCCTTGGCCGCCGAGTAGTTGCCCTGGCCGACCGACCCCATGATGCCGGCCCCGGAACTGGTGTTGATGATCCGGGCGTCGACGGGAGCACCGGCTTTGGCCTGGTCCCGCCAGTACGACGAGGCATGCCGGGCCGTCACGAAGTGACCCTTCAGATGGACGCGGATCACGGCGTCCCACTCCTGCTCGGAGGTGTTGGCCAGCATGCGGTCCCGCAGGAAGCCGGCGTTGTTCACGAGCACGTCGAGGCGCCCGAACGCCTTGATCGCGTCATCGATCAGGTCCTTGGCCTGATCCCAATCGGCGACGTCCGCCCCGTTCGCGACGGCCTCGCC
>JBBQHT010000387.1:0-3958 GCA_038324235.1 Acidimicrobiales bacterium | reverse complement strand
CGTCGAGGTACTCGGGGAAGGTCTCCCACCCCCACGTGATGCCCTCGACGAGCGCCGCGCCGGGGATGTCCTCCACGCCCTCCATCAGTTCGATGAGCTCGTCGTGCCGCACGGGGTTGGCCGGCGCGAAGCCGACGCCGCAGTTGCCCACGATCACGGTGGTGCACCCGTGCCACGACGACGGCGTGATCCACGGATCCCACGACAGCTGCGCGTCGTAGTGCGTGTGGACATCGACGAAGCCGGGGGTCACGAGCTGACCCGTCGCGTCGATGGTGCGGCGGGCGGCGCCGAGCGTGCCCGGCTCGCCCACGGCGGTGATGCGATCGCCGTCGACGGCGACGTCCCCGGGCCGCGCGGGCGAGCCCGTGCCGTCGACCAACGTCCCCCCGGTGATCACCAGATCGTGCATGACGAGCAGGGTAGCGACGTCGGCGCCGGGGCGCGGGCCCGACCCAACGCCCGCCGGTAGGGTGCACCGATGGACATCGGGTATCTCGGCATGGGACTCATGGGTGCGCCGATGGCGCGACACCTGATCGACGCGGGCCACGACGTGACGGTGTGGAACCGCACGCCGGCTGCCGGCGACCCGCTCGTCGCGGCCGGCGCGCAGCGGGGCGACACCGTGGCCGCCGTCGCCGCGGCCAGCCCGATCGTGGCCTGCTGCCTACCCAACGGCGCGGTCGTCGAGGACGTGCTGACCCGCGCCGACGGCGTGTTCGCCGGGTGGCGTGACGCAGGAACCACGGGCGGCATCCTGCTCGACCACTCGACCATCGACCCAGCCGACGCCCAACGGCTGGCGGCCCTCTGCGAGGACGAGGGCCACACGTTCCTCGACGCCCCGGTGTCGGGTGGGCCCGCGGGCGCCGCGGCGGGCACCCTCGCGGTGATGCTCGGCGGCGCAGACGGCGCCGCCACGATCGCCACCGACGTCATGGCGGCGTACGCCGCGACGATCGTGCACTTCGGCGCCGCGGGCACCGGACAGGTCGCGAAGCTCGCGAACCAGATCTGCATCGCGGCCACCGTGCTGGGCCTCGGCGAGGCGTTCGCGCTGACCGACGCCTACGGCCTCGACCCGGCGCTGGTCGCCCAGGCGCTCACCGGGGCGACGGCGAGCTCGATGATGCTGCAGACCCGAGCGCCGGTGCCGGGCCTGCAACCAGCGATGCCGGCATCCAACGACTGGGCGCCCGGCTTCGCCGCCGACTTCATGGCCAAGGACCTCGACTTCGCGTTGCGAGCCGCGACGGCCCACGACGTGGCGCACCGCTCGACCGAGATCGTCCGCGGCCTGCTCGCCCAGGTCCAAGCCGCCGGCAAGGGCGACCGGGACTGGACGATCTTCACGACGAAGCTCGAGGGGTAACCCCATGTCCTTCTCCCCCGACATCGCGGCGGGCCACATCGACGACCTGTGGTCGGCGTCGATCCTGCCCGTGCTGCAGGACTACATCGCGATCCCCAACCAGTCGCCGGCCTTCGACGCCGAGTGGGCCACCAACGGGCTGATCGACCAGGCCGTCGAGCTGCTCCAGAACTGGGCGGCGGCGCGGCCGATCGAAGGCCTGACCCTCGAGGTGCTGCGGCTCCCGGGCTGTACGCCGGTGATCCTCATCGACATCCCCGCGACCCACGCGGCCGAGGCGGCTGCGGGCAGCGACGGCACACCTATCGACACCGTGCTGCTCTACGGGCACCTCGACAAGCAGCCGCCGATGTTGCCGTGGCGCGACGGGCTCGACCCGTGGACCCCGGTCGTGGACGGCGACCGCCTCTACGGCCGCGGTGGCGCGGACGACGGCTACGCGCTGTTTGCGGCGCTCGGGGCGATCGAGGCCAATCAGGCCGCAGGGGGCACCCACCGGCGCTGCGTCGTGTTGATCGAGGCCAGCGAAGAGAGCGGCAGCCCGGATCTGCCCGCCTACGTCGATCACCTGCAGGGCCGCCTGGGCGCAGTGTCGCTGGTCGTCACCCTCGACTCGGGATGCGCCAACTACGACCAGCTCTGGGTGACGACATCACTGCGCGGGCTCATCGACGGGGAACTGCGGGTCGACATCCTGACCGAGGGCGTGCACTCGGGGATGAGCGCCGGCGTACCGGACTCGTTCCGCATCGCGCGTCACCTCCTGTCCCGCGTCGAGGACGACGCCACCGGGCGCATCCTGCTCGAAGACCTCTGGGCCCCCATCCCCGCGGAGCGCACGCAGCAGACCGCGGATGCGGCGGCCACCATCGGCGGCGATCCGGCCGACGACCTGCCCCTCGTCGCGGGCGCCCACCCCTCGGTCGCCTCGGTGACCGAGCTCATGACGGCGCGGGCATGGCACCCGTCGCTCACGGTGATCGGAGCCGCCGGCCTGCCGGACGTGCGCGCGGCCGGCAACGTGCTGCGGCCGTCGACGACCCTCGGCCTCTCGTTCCGCCTTCCGCCCCGCGTCGACGCCAAAGCGGCCGCGGCGGCCGTGAAGCAGGTGGTCGAAGCCGACCCGCCCTACGGCGCGCAGGTCACCCTCACGGTGAACCAGGCCGAGCCGGGCTGGGACGCGCCGGCCACCGCCGGGTGGCTCGCCGATGCGATCGAGGTCGCCTCGACCGAGACGTTCGGCGCGCCGGCCCGGGCACTGGGCATCGGTGGCTCGATCCCGTTCATGGCGATGCTCGGCCAGCGCTACCCCGCCGCGCAGTTCCTAGTGGTCGGCGTCCTCGGCCCCGCGTCCAACGCCCACGGCCCCAACGAGTTCCTCCACCTGCCGACCGCCCGTCACCTCACCGCGACGGTCGCCCGCATCCTCGATGCCCACGCGCACCGCGCCGGAACCACCTGAACGACCCGCCGCCACGAGGTTTGACCGGCGGGCCGGTCAGGCGATCGGCGTCAGCCCGTCGCGGCGCGCGGTCAGGAAGCGCTGCTCGGCCGCGTTCGTGGTCAGGGCGAGGGCCCGGTCGTAGGCCATCGCGGCATCCCCCGCACGCCCGAGGCGCACCAGCAGGTCGGCGCGGGTGGCGTGGAACAGGTGGTAGCCGTCCAGGTCGAGGGCGTCGATCGCGGCGAGCGCCGCCGCGGGCCCGTCGACCTCGGCGAGCGCGACGGCACGGTTGAGCGCCACGATCGCGTTCGGGGTCAGCGCCAGCAGTTGGTCGTAGCTGGTGAGGATCTGGCGCCAGGCGGTGTCGGCCGCATCGAGGGCGTCGTCGTGCACCGCGTTGATCGCCGCCTGCAGCTGATACGGGCCGGGGCGGTTGCGCCGCAGGCACGCGCGGACCAGGTCCTGCCCCTCGGCGATCAGCACCGCGTCCCACTGCGTGCGGTCCTGGTCACCCAGCAGCACCATCGACCCGTCCGGCGCGGTGCGCGCCGGCCGGCGCGCCTCGATCAGCAGCATGAGCGCGAGCAGACCGACGCACTCGGGCTCGTCGGGCATGAGCTCGACGAGCAGACGGGTCAACCGGATCGCTTCGGCGCACAGATCGGCGCGCAGCAGGTCGTCCCCGCTCGACGCCGTGTACCCCTCGTTGAACACCAGGTAGAGCACCGCCAACACCCCGCGCACCCGATCGGGCAGCTCGGCATCGCGCGGCACGCGGTAGGGGATGTTGGTGTCGCGGATCTTGCGCTTGGCGCGCACGAGGCGTTGGGCCATCGTGGCCTCGGGCACGAGGAACGCCCGGGCGATCTCCGCGGTCTCGAGCCCACCGAGCAGCCGGAGCGTGAGCGCCACCCGCGCGTCGGGGGCGAGGGCGGGATGGCAGCACGTGAAGATGAGGCGGAGGCGGTCGTCGCGCATCGGGCCAACCTGTTCGAGCGGTTCGTCACGCTCGTGCAGCAGCGCGGCCTGGGCGTGGCGGTCGTCGCGGGAGGACTCGCGACGAAGGCGGTCGATCGCGCGATGGCGCGCGGTCGTGATGATCCAGCCGTCGGGACTGGGCGGCACCCCGTCGACGGGCC
>JBBQHT010000386.1:0-3966 GCA_038324235.1 Acidimicrobiales bacterium | reverse complement strand
GAGAACGGCACGTACATCTCGACGACGTCGATCTCCTGGCGCGGGTTGGTGATGCCGGCCTGCTTGAACACGTCGGCGGCACATTCCTGCCCGCCCCGCGGGTTGACCTGGTCGCGACCGGCGAACATGGTCGGTTCGCTGCGGAACGCCGTGCCTTTGATCCACGCCGGGGGACGTCCGGCCGCAGCCGCGGCGTCGCCCCCCTTCTCGTTGGTCATGACCATCGCGAACGCGCCGTCCGACGAGGGGCAGGTCTCGCTGTAGCGGATCGGGTCCCACAACATGATCGAGTCCTTCACGGAGTCGAACGTGATGCCGTGCTCGTGCAGGTGCGCGTACGGGTTCTTCAACGCGTTCGTGCGATCCTTCAACGCCACGAGGATACCGATGTGATCCGGCGCGTTGGTCCGAGCCATGTACGACCGGATGTGCGGCGCGAAGTAGCCGCCGGCGCCCGCGTGCATCGGTGGCTGGAAGGGCAACGAGACCGACAGCGCCCACATGGCTTCGGACTCGGACTGCTTCTCGAAGGCCACGGTCAGCACCCGCTCGTGGACGCCACCGGCGACGAGGTCCTGCGCCACGATCGCCGTGGACCCGCCGACCGAGCCGGCGGTGTGCACCCGGAACATGGGCTTGCCCACGGCGCCGAGCGCGTCGGCGAGGTAGAGCTCCGGCATCATGACGCCCTCGAAGAAGTCGGGGGCCTTGCCGATGACGACCGCGTCGATGTCCGACCAGGTCAACTGGGCGTCGTCGAGGGCCCGTTCCGCGGCCTGGCGGACCACGCCGGCGATGGAACCCTCGTTCGTGGCGACGTGCTTCGTCTGGCCGACGCCGACGATCGCGACTCGTTCCTGACCCACGATCACTCCCCTTCCAAGACACACACGAGGTTCTGCTGGAGACACGGGCCCGAGGTGGCGTGCGCCACCGCCCGGTTGGCCTCACCGTTGCTGATGCGCGTGGCGGCTTCGCCCATGCGGATCAGCCCGGCGGCCATCACCGGGTTGGCGCACAGCGCGCCACCCGACGGGTTGACCGACACCGAATCATCGAGGCCGAGCGCCTGGCGCAGGATGAGCTCCTGGTGCGTGAACGGCGCGTGGATCTCGGCGAGGTCGACCGGTGCGTTCCCGACGCCCGCCTTCTGGGCGGCGAGCGCGGTCGATGCGGACGACGTGAGGTCGCGCACGCCGAGGGCGTGGGCTTCGATGCGGTGATCGATGCCGCGGATCCACGCCGGCCGCTCGCACAGCTCGCGGGCCACGTCGTCGGCGGCGAGGATGAGCACCGCCGCCCCGTCGGTGACAGGGGCGCAGTCATGGGCGTGCAGCGGCGACACCAGATCGGGCTCGTCGAGCAGCGCCGCCGCATTCACATCGCCCGAGATCTGGGCGTACGGGTTGGCCTTGGCCGCACGGCGGCTGGCCGCCGCGACCTCCGCCATCTGCTCGGTGGTGAACGTGCCGGCGTCGAGCCCGGCGCGGGCCTGCAGCGCGGCGATGGACACCGAATCGGGCCACAGCGGCTGGACGGTGTACGGGTCGAGCTGGCGGGACAGCACCCGGCGGATGTTGCCCGGCGAGGACTTGCCGTAGGCGTAGATGAGGGCGATGTCGACCTTGCCGGTCTGCATCTTGACCCAGGCCTCGTAGACCGCCCAGGCACCGTCCATGTCGACGTGGCTCTCCGAGATCGGCGGCCACGGACCGAACGCATCCAGGGTCATGACGAACGAGAACGGCTGGCCGGCGAGGTAGTCCGTGCTGCCGGAGCAGACGAAGTCCACCCGCTCGCGGCCGATGCCGGCACCCGCGAGGACCTCGCCCAGGATCGGCATCAGCAGCTCGACCTCGTTGAGGCCCTCGTACTTGCGCTCGTGCTTGGTCTGGGCGAAGGAGACGATCGCGATGTCGCGCATCACACGTTGTCCTTGTAGCTCTCGTACGGCGCATCTTCTTCGCCGTTGGGACGGAAGTACTTGATCGATTCGAGGGTCGGGCCCATCTCCTCGTCTGGCACCCACACCGCCTCGACCCGCATCCCGGCGTGCACCTGGTCGTAGGGCACCTCCTGGATGAGGTGCATGATCGGGATGTCGGAGTTGTCGAGCAGGATCAGCGCGCTCACGTACGGGATCTCCATGAGGGTGCCCATGAACGGCACGTTGACCACGCAGAACGAGGTGATCGTGCCGTTGTCGCGGAGCTCGACGTCTTCCACGGTCGGCACGCCGTCGGTCGGGCAGCACCCGCGGGGCGGCACGTAGACCATCTTGCAGACGGGGCAGCGCTGGCCGTACAGCTCCTTGTTGGCCACGCGGTGCAGGAAGTGCGAGCTGGCGCGGCCGGCGGTGTAGTTGAAGTCCAATCGGGCCGGCGTGCGGATCGAGCGGACCGGGTCGACGCCGACCAGTCGGGCCGGAAGCGTGATCTCGGGCATCAGGCGTTCCCCTCTGGTTCGAAGCAGGCGATGTCGAGGATGTGGCCCTCGCGGAAGCGGCGGACGCCGTCGTCCTCGGTGGCGTCGCCGTCGGGGCGAGCGGGCAGCCATCGGGCCTGCACGCGCATCCCGGTGGCCATGGCCGACTCGTCGCCGCCGGTGTCCACGGCGTGCAGCATGCCGGTATCGGCACCGTCGAGCTTGATGAGCGCCCAGGCGAACGCGTGGTCGACGGGTTGATCGGGAAGGGGCTCGTGGACCCAGGCCCAGGTGAGCACCTCGCCGGCGTTGCCGACCTCGACCATCTCGGTGAGCGACTCGCTGGTCACCGGGTCGTACTCGGTCGGCGGCACCAGCACGCGGCCGTCGACGGCCCTGATGCCCACGATGAACCCCTCGCGCAGCGCGGTGAAGAACGCGCCGATCACCGGACCCGTCGTGCGACTGAACGGATACTCGATGACGAGGGGTGCAGTGAGCACTTCAACGTCAGCCATACGTGGTCTCCTTGTGTTCCCCTGGATCGAAACGTGCATCGAACCGTGACGGCGTCCCCCGAACAGCCGGCGCGCAACCTCGGCGACGGCATCTGACGCTTCGGTCAGGCACACTAGAACAGAACTAGAACAGATTCTAGTTTCTGCACCGCCACCCCGAAATCGAGGCCGCCAGCCCCGGCAGACGGGCACCCCGGTCTCGATTTCGGGGTGAGCGAGGGTGTGCTTGTGCGGAACGAGAACCGGTTCTAGTGTTCTGACGCCCCGTCAGATTCGGCGGGACACACGGGCACAGACGGCAGACCGGCCGCACGCGGCACGGAACGTACGGAGGGAAGCGCGCATGGCCGAGTTGGGGTTCTGGAAGCTGGCAGGGGAAGACCCGGAGCGGGTGGCGCTGATCACGCCTGACGGGCTCGAGCACACCGCCGGCGAGCTGCTCGCGTCAGCGAACCAGGTCAGCCACGGGCTGCGCGCCCTCGGCCTCGAGCTCGGCGACACCGTCGCCTGCGTCTTGCCCAACAGCCTCGCGATGATGGAGCTCTACCTCGGCGCCACGCAGATCGGCCTGTACATCACGCCGATCAACCACCACCTCGTCGGCCCCGAGATCGCGTACATCGTCAACGACAGCGACGCCAAGGTAGTCATCACCGACGAGCAGTTCGCCGACGAGATCGGCAAGGCGATGACCGAGATCGACATCCCGGCCGAGCACTGCTTCGCGGTCGGCGCGGTCAGCGGGTTCCGGGCGTTCGACGAGCTGAAGGCGGACCAACCGACCACCGCGCCCGACGGGCGCATCGCGGGCGCGCCGATGCACTACACGTCCGGCACCACCGGCAAGCCCAAGGGTGTCAAGCGCGCGCTCGTCGACCTCGATCCCGACGTGCTCGGCGAGCTCTACGCCGGGTTCCAGGGCATGTTCGGCGTGCAGCCCCTCGACGGGAACGTGCACATCACCGGCTCCCCGCTCTACCACACCGCCGTGCTGATGTGGACGGCCAACTCGCTGCACATGGGC
>JBBQHT010000385.1:0-3975 GCA_038324235.1 Acidimicrobiales bacterium | reverse complement strand
CCCTTCCCGATCCAGGCCGCCACGATCCCCGAGGGCCTCGCCGGCCGTGACCTGTGCGGGCGAGCCCCGACCGGTTCGGGCAAGACGATCGCCTTCGGCATCCCCATGGTCCTCGGCATCGGCAAGGCCAAGCCCCGCAAGCCGCGTGGGCTCGTCCTCGTCCCCACCCGCGAGCTCGCCTCACAGGTGTGCAACGAGCTCCAGCTCCTCGCCAAGCCCAAGGGCCCGTGGGTCGAGGCGTTCTACGGCGGCGTCGGCTTCGATCGCCAGATCAAGGCCCTCCAGCGCGGCGTCGACATCATCGTCTGCTGCCCCGGTCGCCTGGCCGATCTGATCAACCAGCGCTACGTCAGCCTCGAGGACGTCGACTTCGTCGTCATCGACGAGGCCGACCGCATGGCCGACATGGGCTTCCTGCCCGAGGTCAAGCGCCTGCTCGACCAGTGCTCCACGAAGCGCCAGACCGTGCTGTTCTCGGCCACGCTCGACGGTGACGTCGACGTGTTGATCAAGCGGTACCAGACCAACCCCGCGCGGCATGAGTTCGTCGCCGACGACGAGGGCGGCGCCCTCGCCGAGCACTACTTCTGGAAGGTCGACCGGCTCGACCGCCTGAAGACCGCGAGCGCAGTCATCAAGAAGCTCGGCCCGACCGTCGTGTTCTGCCGCACCAAGCGCGGCGCGGATCGCATCGCCACCCAGCTCGAGGCGTCGGGTGTGAAGTCCGCCGCCATCCACGGCGACCGGTCCCAGTCCCAGCGCGAGCGCGCGTTGCACGCGTTCCACCAGGGTCGCGTGCAGGCCCTCGTCGCCACCGACGTCGCCGCCCGTGGCATTCACGTCGACGGCGTGGCCGGCGTCATCCACTACGACCCGCCCGGCGATCACAAGGACTACGTGCACCGTTCGGGCCGCACGGCCCGCGCCGGCAACCGTGGCTTCGTCGTCAGCCTGGTGGCCCCCGATGTGCGCAAGGACGTCGGCACGATCCAGAAGGAGCTCGGCTACCCCGTCGGGCTCGAGGCGGTCGATCTGCGCCTGCTCGATCTGGATCTCGACACCTCGGTGGCCGGTGGCGCGGCGCGCGAGTCCGCGTCGGTGGACAGTCGCCCGCACAAGAACCCCTACGCCGAGGCGGATCGCCAGGCCCAGTGGGTCGAGCCCGCCCGCAGCGACAATCGCGGCTCGCGTGACAACCGGGAGCCGCGCCGCGATCGTCGCGACGACCGTGATCGCCCGGCGGCGTCCGAGCGCCGCCCAGTGATCGCCGCCGACCCGGCCGTGCCGACGGTGGCCGACGCCGAGCGCCGTCCCGCCGCCCGGACCGCCATGCCGGCCATGCCGGCCATGCCCAAGGTCGACCGGGTGGGCGATCTTGCGCCTCTCGCCGACGGGCATCGCCGCCCGAGCGGTGCGGCCCGGCGCAAGGCCAAGCGGCTCCAGGCGGCCGAGAACGCCCGCCTCGGCATCGAGGTCGATTCCGAGGGGTGGACCGATCGAGACCTGCGCGACGGCCGCAGCTCGCGTCCGACCAAGGCGCCGCGCGGCGCCGGCGCCCCGACGCGGGGCGCGCGCCCGTCGGGTCCGTCCAAGGGTGCCGGCGCGAAGCGCAGCACCACCACCCGCTCACCGGGCAGCAGTTCGTCCCGGGGCGCGGGTCAGGGTCGTTCCTCGGCCCGCTGATCGTTTGCCGCGTCGGTGGGTCCTCCCGGACCTGCCGACGCCCCCGGGCACCTGATCACGAAGCGAGCTGCGAGCCGCGCTCGTCGTCGAGGTCGTCCGTGCGCTCGGCGTTGACGGGGTGGCCGCCCATCACCCAGTCGACGGTGCGCACCAGCGCCGTGGTCGCGGGTCGCACGACCAGCGGCTCGATCGCCGGCGGAACGGGCAGCCACAGGTCCCGGCGCACCCACCGGGGCAGCATCGTGATCGCCGCGGACATGAGCACGGTGTACGGGCCCCGAGCGATGAGGGGCAACGGTGGGGCCAGCAGGAACCGCACGGTGTCTCGGGCCTGGTTGGTGGCACGGAGCTCGGGGCGCACGACGCGGAAGTACTCGGCCAACTCGGCCACCGAACGGGCAGCCGGCTCGGCCTCGAACAGCTCGGCGAGCACGGCCTGCTCCTCGACGTAGCGATCCGCATCCGCGCGGGTCAACGGTCCGGAGCCGTAGCGCTGGTAGGCCCGCAGGAAGCTGTCGACCAGCGTGTGGTGCACCCAGGTGAGCAGGTGCGGATCGTTCGCGGCGTACGGCCGACCGTCGGGGGCGATGCCGGTGACGCGCTCGTGGACGCGCTTCACGAGCGCGATCGCGTCCCGCACGTCCGGCTTGGAGCCGTAGATCGTGGTGCCCACGTAGGTGCTGGTGTTGGCGAGGCGGACCAACGGGTCGTGGCGGTAGTTGGAGTGCTCGGCGATGCCGGCCATCGCCAAGGGGTGCATGGTCTGGAGCAGCACCGCCCGGACGCCCCCGGCGAGCATGCAGCTGTCATCGTGCAGCCGCCAGGTGACCGAGTCGGGCCCGAAGTACCCGGGGTCCTGCTCGAACGAGACCGATCGGCGCTCGAGGGCAGGTGGGTTGTCGCCGATGAGCAGGTGGGCGACCTGCATGGCGAGCTCGGCGCGAACCCGCGAGATCACCTCGCTGGGTAGGCGCAGGGCATCGATCTCCATGCCGGAAAAGCATAGGCCCCGGCCCTGCCGCCAGCGGGGTCGTGGGCGAAGTCAGGCCTTCTCGGGACTGATCCCCGCGCTGTCGAAGGTGGCCATCTCGCGCAGGATCTTCGCCGCGGCCTGCACGATCGGCAGGGCCAACATCGCCCCCGTGCCCTCCCCGAGGCGCAGGTCGAGGTCGAGGACGGGGTCGATGCCGAGGAACTCGAGCGCGGCGGCGGCGGCCGGTTCGGCTGAGCGATGGCCGGCGATCGCGTAGTCGACGGCATCGGGCGCGAGCTGCGATGCGATCAGCAGCGCGGCGTTCGCGGCGACCCCGTCGACGATCACGGGCACACGGGCGGCCGCCCCACCGACGATGAACCCGGCGATGGCGGCGATCTCGAACCCCCCGACCTGTTCGAGCAGCGTGAGTGGGCCCGCCGTGGAGGCCAGGTTCGCGATCGCGGCCTCGATCACGGCGATCTTGCGGGCGAGCATCTCGTCGTCCGCCCCGGAGCCCCGTCCGGCGATGTCTTCGGGTGAGCGGTTGGTGATGCCGGCGATGATCGCCGCCGCGGCCGTCGTGTTGCCGATGCCCATGTCGCCCGTGATCAGGCAGCGGGCGCCGGCGGCGACGGCCCGGTCCGCGATCTCGACCCCGACGTCGAGCGCCAGCAGCGCATCGGTGCGGGACATGGCGGGACCGGCCGCGAGGTTGGCCGTGCCCGGCCGCACCGGTCGCCTGACCAGCGCCACGTGCTCGTTGGCCACGACGGGGGTGGCCACGCCGACGTCGACCACGATGAGGTCGGCGCCGCCGTGGCGGGCGAGCACGTTGATCGCCGCGCCGCCCTCGGCGAAGTTGGCCACCATCTGCGCGGTGACCTCTTGCGGCCATGGCGAGACGCCCCAGTCCACGATCCCGTGGTCCGCGGCGAACACCGCGACCGTGGCGGGTTCGGGCACCGGCGGGGGACAGACCGCCGCGATCGACGCGAGCTGCACGCTCAGCGACTCGAGTCGGCCGAGTGATCCGGACGGCTTGCTGAGCTGTCCCTGCAGCAACGCGGCGGCGTTGGCGGCCTCGATGTCGCCGCGCGAGATCCGCGCGCGGGCGTCTTCGAAGCGGTGGCCGGCGGTGCGGTCGAGCCAGGCCTGCACGACTTGGCGCAGGGTCAGGTCGGCATCGCCGGCGAGACCGGACAACGGGGCGTAGGCCATGCCGGCGGCGGTGGCCGCCGCGTCGTCGTCGGGCTGGTCGCCGATGTAGAGGATCCGCGCCGGGTTGTCGAGGCCGAGGCGCTCCATCGCGACCAGCA
>JBBQHT010000384.1:0-4058 GCA_038324235.1 Acidimicrobiales bacterium | reverse complement strand
CGCCATGGAACTCCAGCCGGTCGCCCGGCACTCCGTGTCCGATGCCGTCTTCCTCCAGCTCCAGGCCGAGATCCTCGCCGGGCGCGTCGCCCCCGGCGAGGCGCTGCCCTCCGAGCGCTCGCTGACCGACCGCCTGGGAGTCAACCGCCAGGCGGTGCGCGAGGCGCTCAAGCGTCTCGACCAGGCGGGCCTGGTCGAGATCAACCACGGCGGGGTCACCCGTGCGCTGGACTACCGCCGCCACGCCGGGCTCGACCTGCTCTCGACGCTCCTCGTGCGGCCCGACGGCTCGATCGAGGTCGGCGTGGCCCGCTCGATCATGGAGATGCGCGCCTGCATCGGTCCCGACGCCGCCCGGCTGTGCGCCCAGCGTGGCGTCGAACCGATCGTCGGCCAGCTCCGCGCCACCGTCGATGCGATGGAGGCGCTGGGCGACGACCTCGCCGGCCTCTCCGCGCTCGACTGGCGGTTCTGGGAGCTCGTCGTGGACGGCGCCGACAACGTGGCCTACCGCCTCGCCTTCAACAGCCTGCGGGCGGCCGCGGCGCCGGTGCAGCACGCGCTGCCCGCCATCACCGCCGACGAGCTGCGCGACCTCGAGGGGCATCGGGCCATCGCCGACGCGATCCGTCGCGGCCACCACCAGGTCGCGACCGACGCGGCTCGGCGAGTGCTGCAACGCGGCCTGACCGCCGCAACCCTGATCCTGTCGTCCCTGGGAGACCAGTCATGAGCGAGTCCACCGTCACGGAGTCCATCGTCACGGAGGCCATCGTCACGGAGTCCGCCGTCACGAAGCCGGTCGCGATCGCCGGTGCGAAACGCCACGCCGACCCTGCGCGGCAGGCGACGCTCGGCGCGGCGGCCCGGTTCTTCGCGGCGCGCGCCACGCCGCGGATCATCGTCCCGCTCCTCGTCGTCGCGCTGATCGGGCGGGTGCGCATCGGCGGCTTCGCGCCGGCCGATGTCGTCCTCGTCGCGGGTCTGCTCGCCCTCGAGCCGTTCACCGAGTGGGCGACCCACGTCTACGTGCTCCACTTCCGGCCGCGCCAGGTCGGCGGTCGCACGCTCGACTTCCACGCCGCGCAGAAGCACCGTCACCATCACCGCCATCCCCACGATCCCCGTACCGCGTTCGTCCCGCTCGTCGATCTGGTGGTGCTCGGCGCGATCGTGCTCGCAGTGTTCGCCCTCATCACCTGGGGCGACGCCGGGCACCTCCTGACGCTGGTGGTGGCGGCGCTGGCGATGCTGCTCACCTACGAGTGGACGCACTACCTGATCCACACCGCGTACAAGCCCAAACGCTGGTACTACCGCTACATCTGGCGGGCCCACCGCCTGCACCACTTCAAGAACGAGCACTACTGGATGGGCGTGACCGTGCACCTCGCGGACCACCTGTTGGGGACCTTCCCTGCGAAGTCCGACGTCGAGAACTCGCCCACCGCCCGCACGCTCGGCATCGACATCGGCTGAGGTCAGGCCGACCGATCAGGTCTCCAGGCAGGCGAGCACCGCGCCGAGCGCGGCGGGGTCGCCCTCGATCGCGAAGCCGGGGGCCGTGTCCGCATCCTCGGGGTGGTCGAACCCGTCGGGCACACCCGCATCGTCGATGGCCTGTCCGTGCAGCATCCCGATGTAGTCGGCCGTCCCGACCCGCACCACCGCGTCGACCGGCCTGGCTTCCGTCTCGTCGTGCGCCGCGGCCACCGTGGTCTGGATCCGGCCGTCGCTGATCGCCACGTCGACCACGCCGTCAGGCAACGAGAACCGCACGGTCACGGTCGTGGTCGCCGCGCGGGCCGGGTCGAACTGGTGGCGCAGTCCGAGCGCGATGTTGGCGGCGGTCGAGCGGGACGGCCGGTAGTCGAGGTACCGCACTCGCTTGGCCGGGTTCCGCTGGGCCACCTCCTCGGCGCGCGTGCCCGACTGCACGTACACGGGCTCGACCTTGCGGATCAGCGGCAGCGCCACGTTCCGTCGCCACGCCGCCCGGTCGGCGATGTAGGGGCCGATGATGTCGTCCCCTGCCGGGCACACCGCCTGGCAGTACGCCGCCTTGTAGTTGGGGCCGAACGAGATGGACTGCCACATCGAACGGGTCTCGTCGGAGGTGAACTTGGCGCGGTAGGCCTCCTGCGAGCCGGCATCGGCGATCGTGTGGACCCAGTCTTCGAAGCCGAAGAGGAACTCGCGGTAGTTGTGCGAGAGGCACGCGAAGAAGTCGAAGTCGTCGTGCTTGCGCACTGCGCCCACGGGACACGCGGCGACGCACAAGTTGCAGCCGTTGCACGGGTTGTAGTCGAGCGGGTGGTCGGGGTGATCGACCGTCGCGTCGATCAGCACCGTCTCGAGGAGCACGAAGTTGCCGAAGCGGGGGTGGATCACGTTGCGGTTCAGGCCCATGTGCCCCAGGCCGGCCTCGACCGCGATGGGCTTGTGGGCCAGCTCCCACGGCCGCGCCCCCGGCTCGTGGGGTGGATCCATGGGGAAGCCGATCGAGGTCATGACACCGCGGATCCCGCGCTCGCCCAACCGCTCGAGCAGCGCCGCCGCGACGTGGTCCAACGAGTCGTGGTTGGCCTGCCAGGCGATGTTGGCCACCGCTCGCGACTCGGACCGCACCGCGTCGGGGTTCGTGGTGCGCACGAGGGCCACATACGTGCGGGCATCGGGGAACAAGCGTCGGGCGTGGGGCAGTTCGTCGGCGAGGCCCGGTCGCTCGACCTCGACGAACCCGGCGTCGCCGGCGCCGAGCTCGAGGCACAACGCCCGCAGTTCGGCCGCGGCGATGCTGGGCACCCCGCGGGGCTCGGCCAGCGTCGCCTCGTGTGCCCGGCGGCGGGCTTCGCGTTCGGGTGTGCCGCGGAAGATACGGCCGGCGTCGGGCGGCGCCGCCGCGGGTGGAGGTGGAGGCGGAGACGACGATGAAGGCTGCGGGGTTTGCACCATGATTCCAAAGTAATCACTTGGAACTCATGGTGTAAAGTCCCAATCATGACGAAGCGGTCCTACCAGCAGTACTGCGGGGTCGCGCGGGCGCTCGATGTGCTCGGGGAGCGGTGGACGCTGCTCATCGTGCGCGACCTGTTGCTCGGCCCGCGCCGCTTCGGCGAGCTGGCGGTGCAGCTGCCCGGCGTCGGCACCGATCTGCTCACCGCTCGGCTGCGCACCTTGCAGGACCACGGCCTGGTCGAACGCCACGAGCTGGGCGGGGTCGGCGGGGGCGTCGCGTACGGCCTCACCAGCGAGGGCGAGCAGCTCCGGCCCCTCCTCGAGGAGCTGGCCCGCGTCGGGCTCGAGTGGCTCGACCCGCCGACCGAGTCCCGCGATCACTTCGATCTCGCGTGGGCCCTCGGCACGGCCGCGCAGTTCCTCGATCCCTCCGCCGTCCCCGACCGGCCGCTGGTCGTCGCCGGCACGACCGAGCGGTTCGTCCTGCAGGTCGTGGGCGAGCGGGTGCGCGTGCGCTACGCGGAACCCGGCGACGCACCCGCAGCGCCGGTCATCGGCGGCGCGGACCTCGACGTTCTGGCGGTCCTGACCGGGCACGTGCCCTTCGGGGAGTCTGCGCTGGTGGTGACCGGCGATCGGACGTGCGCGCGGCGCTGGGCCCGCGCGATCCGCCAGGCCATGCCGGCCAAGCTGTCGGCCTGATCCGCGGCGGTGGCGCCACTGTTGGCGCCCGACAGCATCCGCCCACGGCGGCAACCGGGAAATGCCCAGTCACGGCGACCCGTCACGCTGGCTACCGATTGCGAGGTCCCTAGCGATATGAGCGACCCCGATCGGCCCTTTCGCCCGGGTTACACGGGTGATCGGGGCGGGACTATGCCCGGGGGTCGAGTGGCGGTTGGCCGCACGCAAGCGATAATGGTATCGTTATCGCATGCCGGGCGTTTCGTGGACGGTCGAGTTCTATCCTGATTGTGAGACCTGGGCCGAAGAGCTTCCCCAGGAAGACCAGGAGGCGTTACTGGCCGCGGTGCGGGTACTGCGAGATGTTGGCCCGAGTCTGGGTCGACCGTTGGTCGACACCGTCGTCGGCAGCCGGC
>JBBQHT010000383.1:0-4081 GCA_038324235.1 Acidimicrobiales bacterium | reverse complement strand
TCGTGCCCGCGGGCGCTCGGGACGGTGGCCCAATGTCGCTCGAACCACCGGCGGCCCGCGTCGAGGGTCACCCGGCCCGGCAGGAAGCCCGGGGCCAGACCCATGTCGAGCGCGCCGCGCACGTTGGCCCGGCGCACGGCCGGCAGGAAGGTGGCATGCGGCAGACCCCGCAGCAGTGACGCCGCGGCGTCCGCCGCGAAGGCGTCGGACTCGGCCACGGACTGGCGTCCGATGACGACCTTCACCGCCGTGCTCGCGGCGGCGAGCAGCGCGTGAGCCTCGCCGAGGGTGCCCGGATCGACTCCGCCCCCGTCCTTGCCGGCCGGGATGCCGTCGAGCAGGGCGCGGGCCGCCTCGGCGACCTCACCCGGACGGTGGATCACCGTGACGGCGGCCAGCGACGAGAAGCCCGTCGGTTGCGGCGCCAGCTCGATGACTTTCACGCCGTCGTTCTCGACGGCGTGGCGCAGGCGCAGGAACAGGACCGGCAGCTCCTCCTTGAGGTCCGGGCCGGCAAGGATCACGGTGCCACCCGGCGCGCAGACCTCGTCGATCGTGGCGGCCGGCAGGCCGAGCACGATGTCGGCGGGCAGGCCATCGGCGAGCTGGCAGTCGACGTTGTCCGTGCCGAGCGTGCCCTTGGCGAGCTTGGCCCAGGCGTAGGCGTCCTCGTTGGTCAGACGGGCCCCGCCCAGCACCGCGATGGACTCGGCACCCTTGCCGTTGATCGCGCCTTGCAGCGCCGACGCCGCGGCGCGCAGCGCATCGGTCCAGCGCACGGGCACGAACTCGTCGTCGCGCCGGAGGAGCGGATCGCCGAGGCGGTTGTCGCTGTTGACCGATTCGAAGTCGAAGCGGCCCTTGTCGCACAACCAGCCCCAGTTGACCGGGTCCACATCGACGCCGACGAGGCGCAGCACCTCGTTGCGCGACGCCTGGACCGACACCCGGCAACCCACCGAGCAGGACTGGCAGGTCGACTCGGTCTGGTCGAGGTCCCAAGGGCGGGCCTTGAACCGGTAGGGCACGGCGGTGAGGGCCCCGACCGGGCAGATCTGCACGGTGTTGCCGCTGAAGTACGACGAGAAGGGGTCGTCCGGGAACGTGTTGACCTCGGTGTCGTTGCCCCGGTTGATGAAGTGGATGAGCGGGTCGCCCGCGACGTCCTTGGCGAAGCGCGTGCAGCGGTCGCACAGGATGCACCGCTCCCGGTCGAGGTAGACCAGGTCGCTGATCGCGATGGGCTTCTCCTTGTGGCGCTTCTCCTCGACGAAGCGCGACTCACCCGGGCCGTAGGCCATGGTCTGGTCCTGCAGCGGGCACTCGCCGCCCTTGTCGCAGACCGGACAGTCGAGCGGGTGGTTGATGAGGAGGAACTCGAGGACACCATCCTGGGCCTTCTTGGTGACCGGGGACTGGGTGTCGACCTTCATGTCGGGCGTGCACTCGAGCATGCAGGACGGCTGGAGCGCCGGGCCTCGACCCGTGTCGATCTCGACGATGCACATGCGGCACATGCCGACCGGCTTCATGCGCGGGTGGTAGCAGAAGCGCGGGATGTAGACCCCGGCCCGCTCCGCCGCGTCGATGACCAGCTCACCCTTGTGGGCGACGACATCGATGCCGTTGATGGTGACGGCCACGCCCTCGACCGGTGGGGCGGGGACCGGCGCGTCGGTCGTGGCGTCAGCCATGGCTGCCGGCTCCTTCGGTGGCGAGCGCCGCGGCCGGCGTGTTGATCGGGACCTGCGGCGCGGTGGCGGCGCGTTGCTGCATGCCCTTGCGGATATAGGCCTCGAACTCGGGCCGGAAGCGCCCGATCGCGGATGACAACGGCGACACGGCCGACGGGCCGAGCGGGCAGAACGTGGTCTGCTTCGGGGGCCAGGCGATGCCGGGGCTGATGTTGTCGGCGACGTCGAGCAGCAGATCCAGGTCGCTCGGCCGGCCGTAGCCGTCGAGGATGCGCTTCAGGATCCGCTCGAGCCAGGTGGTGCCCTCGCGACACGGCGTGCACTTGCCGCAGGACTCGTGCGCGAAGAACTTCACGACCGACAGGCAGGCCTTCACCGCGTCGGTGGTGTCGTCCATCACGACGATGGCACCGGAGCCGAGCATCGAGCCGGCCCGATCGACGGTGCCCTTCTCGAGGGGCAGATCGAGGTGCTCCTCGTAGAACCACGGGGCCGAGGCCCCGCCAGGGATGAACGCCTTGACCGACCGGCCCTCGTGGAGCCCGCCGGCGTACTGCTCACCGAAGATGACGTCTCGGAAGGTGGTGACCCCGTACTCGACCTCGAACACGCCGGGGTTCTTCACGTGGCCCGACACCGCGAAGATGCGCGTGCCCTTGGAACCCTCCGCACCCAGTTCGGCGAACGCGGTGCCGCCGTTGTTCACGATCCATGGCAGGTTCGAGAGCGTCTCGACGTTGTTGACGATCGTCGGCTGCATGTAGAGGCCCTTGGCCGCCGGGAAGAACGGCGGCTTGAGTCGCGGCATGCCCCGGTTGCCCTCGAGGCTCTCGATGAGCGCCGTCTCCTCGCCGACGATGTACGCGCCGGCGCCCCAGGCCATGACCACGTCGACCGAGAAGTCGGTGCCGAGGATGTTCTTGCCGATGTAGCCCTTCGCGTACGCGTCGTTGAGCGCCTGGGCGACTCGCTCCTGGGCCAACGCCATCTCGCCCCGGATATAGCAGAACGCCTGGCTGCACCCCACGGCGTAGCTCGCGATGAGGATGCCCTCGATGAGCTGGTGCGGGTCGAGCTCCATGAGGAGCCGATCCTTGTACGTGCCCGGTTCGCTCTCGTCGCCGTTCACGACCAGGTAGCGGGGCCACACGCCCGGGGGGCAGAAGCCCCACTTGACGCCGGCCGGGAAGCCGGCGCCACCCCGGCCGAGCAGGCTCGCGGTCTTGACCTCGTCGGTGACCGCCGCCGGCGTCATGCCCAGCGCGCGGCGCAGACCCTGGTATCCGCCGGTGGCCTCGTACTGTTCGATCGTGTACGAGTTGGGCAGGTCGAAGCGCCCCGTGATGATCTGCGGCACCGTCATCAGCTCGCTCCCCCGTCCGCGCCGGCACCCGTGCTCTTGGTCGCCATCCAGGCCGGCTCCACGCTGACCTCGGGCAAGGCCACGCCGGCCGCACGATCCGCGGGGATGTGCTGGCGCACCAGGCCGAGCGTGCCGTGGGGCGGGATGTCGTTGCGCACGCCGGCGCGCAGGTCAGCGACGAGCTGGTCGAAGTCGTTGTTGGAGACCTTGTGGAAGTACCGGTAGTTGACCTGGAGGGCCGGGCTCTCGGTGCAGGCCGCGATGCACTCGACCTCTTCGATCGTGAAGAGCCCGTCGCTCGTGGTGTTGCCGGCCTTGATGCCGAGGGTCTGCTCGGCATGGTGGAGCAGATCCTCACCGCCGGTGAGCATGCACGAGATGTTGGTGCACACGTTGACGACGTAGCGCCCGACCGGCTCGAGCTTGAACATCTCGTAGAAGGTGCAGGTGCCGAGGACCTCGGCCGGGGTGATCCCGACGAGCTCGGCGATGTGGGCCATCGCCTCGTCGGTGACGTAGCCATCTTGTTCCTGGGCGAGGTGCAGCAGCGGGATCAACGCGCTCTTGGGGCGCGGGTAACGACCGATGATCTCGCGCGCGAGCTCGATGTTGTCCACCGTGTAACGGGCCATCAGCGATCGACCTCGCCCATGATCGGGTCCACCGAGGAGATGACGGCGACGCCGTCCGCGATGAGGCCCCCGTGCATCATGTGGGGCAGGCACTGGAGGTTCACGAAGCTCGGCGCCCGGACGTGCATGCGGTACGGGTGCGAGCTCCCGTCGGCGACGATGTAGACACCCAGCTCGCCGCGCGGGGATTCGACGGCGCAGTACGCCTCACCCTCGGGCACCTTGAAGCCCTCGGTGAAGATCTTGAAGTTGTGGATCAGCGCCTCCATCGACTCGTCGATGCGGGCGCGGGGCGGCGGCGTGACCTTCTTGTCCTGCAGGCGGTAGTCGCCCTTGGGCATCTTGTCGAGGATCTGGTGCACGATGCGGATGGACTCGCGGATCTCGTTGAG
>JBBQHT010000382.1:0-4081 GCA_038324235.1 Acidimicrobiales bacterium | reverse complement strand
TGGCCGACATCAAGTTGCTCCCCGGCACCGATCTGCCGGGCGGCACCTGGAACGCCCCGAACTCCATCACCCCCGAGATGTGCCCCCGGGCGATCATGGCCAGCAACGGCGCGTTCCGCATGGATCAGGCGCGGGGCGGCTACTACGCCGAGGGCCGCGAGCCCTTCAAGCTGCGTGACGGCGCGGCGTCCCTGGTCTTCTTCAAGGACGGCCACGTCGATGTCGGCCAATGGGGTCGTGACTTCACTCGAGACGACCTGCCCACCATCGAGACCGTGCGCCAGAACCTCGAGCTGATGGTCGACGACGGCCAACCGTCGCCGAACCTCAGCAACGACACGGACTGGGGCGCCAAGCTCAAGAACGTCTACTTCATGTGGCGCTCGGGCTACGGCGTGACCAAGGACGGCGCCCTCGTCTACGCCGGTGGCCCGGCGCTGACGCCATCCGATCTGGCGCGGACCCTCATCAACGCGGGCGCCGTGCGCGTCATGGAAGGCGACATCAACCCCGAGTGGGTGAGTGCGCTGCTGTACAAGGTCGACCCCGCGACCGGGACCTGCGTCGGGACCAAGGGCCTCGACGGGCCGGAGGACAAAGGCGGCATGCGGGCACCGAACGACCGTTACCTCTCCACCGACTCCCGCGACTTCGTGGCCGTGCTCGCCAAGCAGCAGTAGCCGTGGGGCCGGTCACGATCGGGCGCGGCCGCCGCCGCGGCGCCACGACCGTCGTGACCACCCTCGGGATCGCCCTGGTCCTGCTGCTCACCTCCTGCGCCGACGGCAGCGCCCCCTCGGCACGTGCACCCGACACGGCGACCGCCACCGGTCCATCACCGCCCGGCTCGGCGGCCACGACCGCGCGCCCCGTGCCGCGGCCCGTGCCGCCGCCCACACCGGCGGCTCCGACGACCACCACCACCACAACCACCGCCACGACCATCCCGCCGCCGGGCAACGCGATCCCCGGTGGTCCGGTGCGCACGACCACGACCGAACTGCCCGTCCCGGCGGGACCGTGCACCGAGACCGTCGGTCGGGTCGAGCGCCTCTCCTTCCAGTCCAACGTGCTCGCCATCAACCAGCCCGATCAGCGCTACCGCGTCTACACGCCCCGCTGCTATCGCTACGACCAGGCGGCCCACTTCCCGATCCTGTACCTGTTCCACGGCGCGCAGACCGACGAGAGCCAGTGGGACGACGTGGGGGTCTTCGCCGCCGCCGATCGGCTGATCGCCGCCCGCACGATCGCGCCGATGATCATCGTGCTCCCCGACGGCATCTGGTCGATGGGCAGCTACGACGACGAGCCCCCGCTGTTCGAGCGATGGCTCCTCGGCGAGCTCATGCCCGCGGTCGAGCACGACTACCGCACCATCGGCGACAAGGCCGACCGGGCGATCGGCGGGATCTCGCGGGGCGGCGAGTGGGCGATCATCGAAGGCGGGCGTCACCCCGAGCTCTTCGGTGCCGTCGGCGGTCACAGCCCGGCGGTGGGCCCGCCGAGCACGCCGACGTCGTTCCTCGTGCCGTTGTACCGCGCCAGCCGGGGCCAACGCCTGTGGCTCGACGTCGGCAACGCGGATTCTTTGCTCGGCCCCATCACCACGCTCGATCAGGCCTGGACCGAAGCCGGCGTCGTCCACGAGCTCCACACCGCGCCCGGGCGCCACGACCGGACCTACTGGAGCAGCCAGGTCGACGCCTACCTCCGCTTCTACGCCGCTCCGTGGCCCCTGCCGCAGTGATCGCGAACCCCGTCACGTTGCTCGTCCCGCCCGCCCCCCGGGCTCAGCGGGCGAGCACCTCGGGGTTGAGCGGCGTGAGGGGCCGGCGCCCCTCGAGCGTCGCCACGATGTTGGCGCAACAGAGCTCGACCATGGCGCCGCGCGCCTCGGTGGTGGCCGATCCGATGTGGGGCAGGAGCACCACGTTGTCGAGCTCGACGAGGCCGGGAGCGAGAGCCGGCTCCTGCTCGAACACGTCGAGACCGGCGGCGGCGATGCGGCGGTCGCGCAGCGCGTCGACGAGCGCGACTTCGTCGATCAACGGACCCCGGCCGGTGTTGACCAGCACGGCGGTGGGTTGCATGCGGGCCAGGGCCGCCGCGTCGATCACGTGGCGCGTCTCGGGGGTCAGGGGCGAGTGCAGAGACAGGAAGTCGGACGTCTCGAGCAGCTCGTCCAGCCCGACGTAGCGGGCGCCGGTGACCCCCTCCGCCCGGAAGTTGCGCGAGCGGTTGTGGTAGATGACGCGCATGCCGAAGCCCGTCCCCCGGCGCGCCACCGCGCTGCCGATCTTGCCCAGACCCAGGATGCCGAGTGTCCGCCCTTGCACCGCGGCGCCGAGCAGCTGGCTCGGGCGCCAACCGGTCCACTCGCCCCGGCGGATGAGGGCATCACCCTCGATCACCCGGCGCGAGGCCGCCAGGAGGAGGGCCCACGCCAGATCCGCGGTGGCTTCGGTGAGCACGTCGGGCGTGTTGGTCACGACGATCCCGCGGGCGGTGGCGGCGGCCACGTCGATGTTGTCGTAGCCGACCGCGAAGTTCGCGACGACGCGCAGGTCCGGGCCGGCCGCGTCGAGCACCGCGTCGTCGATGCGATCGGTGAGCACGGACAACAGGGCTGCCCGACCCCCGATCCCGGCCAGCAGCTCGTCGCGACCGAGCGGGGCGGCGAGCTGGTGTTGGTTCACCTGCAGGCCGGCGGCGAGCAACCGGGCGGTGCCCGGTTCGGGCAGGAGGGCGGTGACGAGGACGGAACGGGGCATGGCTACCTTCGGGGTTGACGCACGGGACCGCGACGCCACCGTTTGCCGACGGCATCGGCCCCGGTGGATGATCTGCTCATCGTTGCACCTCCTGCCTCCGCCCGTGAGCCGCAGTGGCCCGCCTCCGCGGCGCTGCTGGTGGGCATCTTGCTCCTGCTGTCCCTCCCGCAACGGATCGAGGTCGGGCCACTGCGGTGGATCCTGCCGGGCATCGAGATCCTGACCGTGGTGATCCTCGCCGTCGGCTGGCCCGACCGGATGCGCCAGCGAGAACGGCGCGGGTTGCGCGCGGTCTCCATCGGTCTCATCGCCATCCTCACCGCGGCCAACGTCGTGTCGCTCGGCCTGCTCGTCCGCCACCTGCTCGACGGCGGCGAGGTCGACGGTGACCAGCTCGTCCGCTCCGCCGTGGCCATCTGGGGCACGAACGTGATCGCGTTCGGTTGCTGGTACTGGGAGCTCGATGGCGGTGGGCCCTACGCCAGGCGAGACGACAGCATCCCGACCCGCGACTTCCTCTTCCCGCAAATGACCGATGACGGGCGGCCGTACACGAACCCGGGCTGGTTCCCCCAGTTCCTCGACTACCTGTACGTGTCGTTCACGAACGCATCCGCGTTCAGTCCCACCGACACGCTGCCGCTGAGCCTGCGGGCGAAGTTCTTGATGGCGGTGCAGTCGATCACCGCGCTCGTGACCCTTGCGGTCATCGCGGCGCGGGCCATCAACATCCTCCACTGACGCAACAGAACTGCAACACGGCGGGGTTCGACCGTGCGGAGGGTGACCACTACCCTCCCACCCACTCGGCCCATCCCGGCCCCGCGGCGACGCGGGGTGTCCCGCCACCTCCCGGTGCGAGTTTCCCGAAAGGACTCCTGTGAAGGCTCTCCTCGACGCGGTGCTCGTCGACATCGGCGGCGCCTTGGTCGATCAAGCCAGCTCCGGTGCACCGGCCGCGGATCTCGAGCTCCACCTGCGGGCGGAGGTCGTCGAGGACCTGCAGTGGATCCGCGAGACGGTCCGGGTGGGAGCGGTCAGCGATACGGCCATGATGGACGAGGCCCAGAACCGCCAGCTGCTCGAGCCGAGCGGCGTCTCGGATCTGCTCGAGATCGTGGTGACGTCGGTGGACGTGGGCGCGGAGACACCCGATCCGAAGCCGTTGCTGGTCGCGATGGAGCGCCTCGGCCTCGACAACCCGGCGCGGATCCTCTACATCGGCGACCAGCCCGACGACGACGCGGCGGCCACCGCCGCCGGCATGGCCTACGCCCCGTTGTCCGGTCTCGCCGGCGATGCCGACC
>JBBQHT010000381.1:0-4086 GCA_038324235.1 Acidimicrobiales bacterium | reverse complement strand
CGCGTCCTGTTCGGACGTGAAGGCGGCGACGAAGTCATGGGTCCGGTGATCCGGCATGTCTTCCCCCTTCCGATGCGGGCATCGGTGGCACTCGCCAGTGTCCGCCTCCGCGGAGCCCTTGGCAAGGCAAAGTCCCTCGGTCCCCGGCACCGGGGCCTCGTGACGCCTCCGTCCACCGGTGGACCGGCGCGTCGCGCCACGCACTCTAAGCCTCGGTCCACCGATTCGCTGGCCGGGTGAGGTGAGCGCGTCCGCGGAAAGTGCCTCCTGAGCTGGGAGGATGACGGTGTCTGACGCCGTTACCCATCGAACTCTCGGAGGCACTTTCTGTGCGTGCAGTATCGCGCGGTCTCGACCGCATTGACGCGACCTTCGACGACCCGAACCTGGTCGCCAACGCGGGCCTGTTGTTGGTCGCGACGTTGGTGCAGCGGCTCGGCCTGGAGGCGCTGATCAACGACCGGGTCCGGCTCGAAGGCCGGGTCGGTGGGGCCCGGCCGGGTCGCAAGGTCTTGACGATGGTTCACACGCTGGTGGCTGGGCACAGCCACATCGATCACGTCGACGTGCTGCGCGCCGGGGCGACCGAAGCAGTGCTCGGTCACCGGGTGATGGCCCCGTCGACGGTCGGGACGTTCTTGCGGTCCTTCACGTTCGGGCACATCCGTCAGTTCGACGCGGTGATCGCCGAGACGATCCGCCGGGTGTGGGCGCTCGGCGCCGGCCCGGGCGGCGACCGGCTGGTGATCGACATCGACTCCACGATCACCGAAGTCCACGGCAAGGCGAAGCAAGGCGCGAGCTACGGCTACACCCGCGTGTTGGGCTACCACCCGTTGCTCGCCACCCGCGCCGACACCGGCGAGGTGCTCCACGTCCGGACGCGCAAGGGCTCGGCGAACACCCAGCGCGGCGCGAAGCGTTTCGTGGAAGAGCTCATCGCCCGCGTGCGCCGCGCCGGCGCCACGGGCGAGGTCGTCGTTCGTGCCGATTCGGGGTTCTACGCGGCCAAGACCATCACCGCGCTCGGCGCGCTGAACGTGCGCTACTCGATCACGATCCCCCAGAACCAGGGCGTCAAGACCGCGATCGCCGGCATCGCCGAGGACGCGTGGGTCGACATTGTCTACCCCGACGGCGGCGCCGCCCAGGTCGGCGAGTGCCGCTACAAGAACCGCCGGCTCGTCGTACGTCGCACCCGCCTCACGGGCCGCCAGCAACAGCAGCTCTGGCCTGATTGGCGGCACCACGCGTTCGTGACGGACTTGAAGATCGACAAGGTCGATGCCGATGTGTTCCACCGTCATCACGCCGTCGTGGAGTTGAACATCCGTGACCTGAAAGAAGGGGCCGGCCTCGAGCACGTCCCCTCGGGTCACTTCCACGCCAACGCCGCGTGGATCTGTTGCGCCGTGCTCGCCCACAACTTGATCCGGTGGACCGCGACGCTCGGCGCCACCGACGACCAGGACAGCGGCCGCCTCGTCGTGGCCCGCACCATTCGCACCCAACTCCTCGCCGTGCCCGGCCGGCTCGTCAACCGCGGCGGCACGCCCACGTTGCGCCTGCCGACGAACTGGCCGTGGGCCGACACGTTCCACCGAGCCCTCGCGGCGCTACGCGCCCTGCCCGACTGAGCGCGGCCTCGCGGACCGGCGCGCCGCCGACGAATGCCGAGCGCCACCAACCGAACGAACTCACCAAACCCCTTCGACGCGTCACGAACCAGACGGCGCCCACCCGAAGCCGCTCAACCACAACCGCCGGCGGCTCACCGCTCAGCCGGGAAGGCGATCGGTGGTTCGAGGCTAAGATCCTGCGCCATGTCCACGTCGTTCAGCCGCCTGGCGGCCTTCCCGCGGCACCGCCTGCTCGAGGCCGAGCTCATGCACGGGCGCTCGCGGGAGCTGGACCTGCTCGCTCGGTTGGGCGAGCCCACCATGAGCACCTCTGCCGACGAGCTCCACCCCGTGTTCTTCTGGGATGTCGAGTGGGCGTGCGGCCTGGTGATGGACCTGCAGTTCCGCCAGCTGTCCGAAGAGCTCATCGTGCGCCTCGATCAGCTCGATCAGGAGCACGCGCTGCGCCATCTCGACATAGAGGTGCGGGATCTCGTCGTGCTCGACGCGTCGCCGGCGGTCGAGTCGGGGCCGGTGGCAACAGCGCCGGATAGGCGGTGGGAGATCTGGCAGGGCGTCGCGGTCGCCGACCGACGTCGGGTGGCCGCGCACCTCACCGAACGCGATGCCCAGTGCTGGTGCCGTGAGCTGACCGCGGCGGACCCGGCCGAGACCTTCTGGGTCACGACCGACCACTGATCGCTCGCTCAGAGCTTCCCGATGCCTTCGAGTTGGGCGATGATCCGCAGCATCACCTCGTCGGCTCCGCCGCCGATCGAGAGCAGCCGCGAGTCGCGGTAGTAGCGAGCGGTCCAGGTCTCTTCCATGTAGCCGATCCCACCGTGGAACTGCATGCACCAGTCCGAGACCTCGCGCTGGAGACGGCCGGTCTTGAGCTTGGCGATCGAGGCCATCTTGGTCACGGTGATCGGATCGGCACCGCTGACGATGGCCTCGGCGCACGCGTAGTTGTAGTGGGTGATGATGTCCACCTCGGCGACGAGCTCCGCGAGCTTGAACTGGATCCACTGGTTGTCGGCGAGCGTGCGTCCGAAGGCGGCCCGCTGCTTGACATAGGCGATCGTGCGGTCGAGCGCATCACGCAGTGCGCCGGTCGCCATGTACGACGCGATCAGTCGCTCGTTCTGGAACTGCGCCATCTGCTGCTGGAACCCCCGGTCGATCTCGCCGATGGTGTTCGCAACCGGTACGCGCATGTCGACGAAGGACAACTCGGCGGTGTCCGAGGACCGCTGCCCGAGCTTGTCGAGCTTGCGGCTCACGGCGAAACCCGGCGTGTCGGTGGGCACGATGATCTGGCTCATGCCGCGGTGGCCACCGTCGTCGGAGGTCCGGGCCAGCAGGCACAGCCAGTCGGCCTGCGTGCCGTTGGTGATGTAGAGCTTGGTGCCGTTGATGACCCACTCGTCGCCATCGCGCACGGCACGGGTGCGGATGTTGGCGACGTCGCTGCCGGCGTCAGGCTCGGTGACCGCTATCGCGGCGACCATCTCCCCGGCGATCGCCGGACGCAGGTAGCGCTCCTTGAGGTCGTCGCTGCCGAACCGGGCGAGGGCCGGTGTGGCCATGTCGGTCTGCACGCTGATCGCCATGGCGACACCGCCGGTGGCGCACCGGCCGATTTCCTCGCCGTAGATGACGGTGTAGGAGTGGTCCGCACCTTGCCCGCCGAACGCGGGGTCGTACTCGAGCCCGAGGATGCCGGCGGCTCCGAGCTTCGGGAAGAGCTCATGAGCGGGGAAGATGCCGGCTCGCTCCCACTCGTCGGCGTGAGGGTTGATCTCCCGGTCGACGATGCCGCGCACGGTCTGGCGGAACTGGTCGTGCTCGTCGGTGAACACCATGGGACGTCGTCCTCTCGGGGCGGAACAGGTTCGGGATGGAGCCGCGCGCCAGACGGGGGCGTCAGGGCGCGTGCGGTTCGGCGGCCGCGAGGAGCGCCGCGTCGACGAGTGCGGTCGGCACGGCGACGACCTTGGCGCGGAAGTACTCGCCCAGGCCCTTGGCCTGCGCATCGGTGCGGGTCGACGCCGCCACACCGCGGCCGAGCAGGCCTTTGATGATGAGGTTGACCGCCCGCAGGTTGGGCAGCTCGTAGCGCTCGACCCCGAGGCCATCGGTCTCGACCGGCATGAGCGACCGGAGCCGGTCCACGGTCAGGTACCAGGCGAGCCAGTCGTACGCGTCATCGGTGCGTGCCCACACACCGAGGTTGCCGTTGCCGCCCTTGTCTCCCGAACGGGCACCGAAGATGCGACCGAGCGCGATCGACGTCGTGGGCAGCTCGTCCCAGTGCCCCGAATCCGAATCGGCGCGGCCCGCCGCCAGGCGCCGCCGACCGAGGTCGTCTCGCAGGGCGGCGAGCGTCTCGGGGTGCGTCTCGATCGAGGGGGCCTGCTTGGGCACCGTCGGGTCGGGAGGCGTGCCGCGCGACTCTCGCTTCACG
>JBBQHT010000380.1:0-4138 GCA_038324235.1 Acidimicrobiales bacterium | reverse complement strand
TGCGGGCTGGAACGACGTGCGCGAGGTCGCGACCATGCACGGCTCCACCGGCCACAGCGAGATCGTCATCGAGGACCTGCGCGTGCACGACGACCAGATCCTCGGCGGACGGGGCAACGGCCACCGGCTCGGCCAGTACCGACTCGGCCCCGCGCGGCTGGCCCACTGCATGCGCTGGATCGCCCAGGCCGAGACCGCGCTCGACATGATGGTCGACCGCTCGCTCAACCGGTTCTCCCACGGCTCGCTGCTCGCCGAGAAGCAGGGCATCCAGTGGATGATCGCCGACTCGGCGATGGAGCTCTACCAGTGCAAGCTGATGGTGCTGCACGCCGCGTACAAGATCGATCGGGGCGACGACTTCCGGACCGAGGTGTCGATGGCGAAGCACTTCGTCGCCAACAGCCTCAACCGGATCATCGACCGCTCGATCCAGGTCCACGGCGCGCTCGGTTACTCCACCGACACCCCGCTGGCCAACATGTTCCAGCACGCGCGCTGGGCCCGCTTCGCCGACGGCGCCGACGAGATCCACCAGATGCGGATCGCCGAGCGCACCATCGCGGCGTACAAGGATCACGGCTCCACGCGCTCGGCCACGGGCGACCTGCCGCTGTGACCGATACCGTCCCGACGCTCAACGAGGGGTGACGCCCGCCGCGGTCGGGAGCGACACGTCGATCTGCTCGAACGTCACCGAGCCACCGAGGCGGGGCGTCGCGTAGGCCACCGTCGTGGCGACCAGCTGCAGCGTCAGGTGCGAGCCGGACTTCGCCGCGAACACGACGGCCTCGAGCGGCACCTCGGCGTCGTGGGTCGCGCCATCGAGCACGACCGGCACGGGGGTCACCTGGTTGCCGAGGACGATGCCGGTCGTGTCGTCCACGAGCTGCGCGAACACCCGGGTGGGACGCTCGCCGTCGGGGGTGGTGCCGTGGTAGCGCAGCTTCAGCGTGGGCGCCCCGACGATGACCGCCGGTGTCGCCCCCGCATCCACGGCGACGTCGGTCGCGTGCGTGGCCTTCGCCGGCGTGATCGGCGCCACCAGGCCCGCGAGCAGGTCTCCTGGCTTGTTGGGCATGGAGATCGGACCGGAACCGCCGTCGGCGGTGAGGCTCAGCTCGCCGCGTCCGGACCCGGTGATCGGTCCCCCGGCGGGCAAGGGATAGTCGTCGGCGGTGTAGCGCGCGCCGTTCTGATCGAGCACGTCGATGCGCGGCCCGGTGTCGACCGACGTGTCCTGCTTCACGTATCGGTCGAGCCAGGCGATGGCCGCCTGCTGCACGCGTTGGGGGTCACCCGCGTCCGTGAGGCACACGCCGTGCCCCCCGCAGAACCAGAGCATCGCCGCGGGCACGCCGGCCTGGCGCAGCACCCGGTAGTTCGCCACCGCCTCGTCGAGGGTAAACAGCGTGTCGACCGTGCCCTGGATCAGGAACGTCGGCACGGCGATCCGACCGACCAGGTCCGCCGGCCCGCGGCCCGCGAACCACGCGACGTCGTCCGGACTGATCGTGCCGGTCGCCGCCCCCGACGCGGTGGCGCTCGAGACGTGGGGATCGACCGGTCGGGTCTTGGAGATGTTGCCGAGGATGCCCGCCCAGCCCGTCTTGGCGATCTCGCCCTTGTACAGGCTCGACGTCAGCGAGTGCCAGGCGATGACGGGCACGAGCGCGTCGACCCGGCAGTCCTGGGCCGCCGTGACGAACTGGATGCCACCGCCGTAGGACGCACCGACCATGCCCATCCGCGGATCACCGGGCGCGTCGAGCTGGACACCGGGCTGGGTCGCGACCCAGTCGATGAGCTGCCGGACGTCGCGCCCCTCGTGATCGGCGCTGTCGACGGTCGCCGTGCCGGCCGACTCGCCGAAGCCGCGCGGGTCCCACGTGAGGACGTTGAACCCCGCGGTCTGCAGGGTCTTGATGTCGAGGGCCCCGAGCACGCCGATGCTCGCGACGTTCGAGTCGCCGGGCAGCCCCCAGCCGGGACCCATGAGCACGGTCGGCGAACCCGACGCGGCGGGAACCGACAGGGGGAACCAGTGCACGCGCAGGCGGGTGCCGTCGAACGAGATCAGATCCCAGTCGCTGGCCGACCCGGCCCGGGCCGTCGCCGTCACCGCCCCCGGCACACGCGAGCAGTCGCGGGCGTCAGCCGACGTCGTGCCGGACGGCGTCGTGCCGGACGGCGTCGTGCCGAGCGGCGTCGTGCCGGCCGGGCTGGTTCCCGCCCCGATCGGGCCAGGGTTCGTGGCTCGCTCCGCCGGCAGGGAGCCGGCAGCTCCCGCGGTCGCGTTCGCGCTCGGCGATCCGCCACCGGAACACGCGGCCAGCAGCGCCGCGCCGGCCACCAGGGCGACCAGTCGGGCGCGGCGGGGCCGGCGGCGGTCGGTGAGGCGCTCCCCGAGCGCACGCATCATGGATGGTCCTTCCCGGCCCGCAGGCCCCCCGGACCACCAGCCCGGCGCCGCCGGGCGAGCATTCGTGAGAATGCCCTGGTCCTCGTGGTCGCAACGTAAACGACCCCGCCAGCACCGGCAAACCCGGCCGCCCCGACGGGTCCGACTTTCTGACGGTCCATCAGAATGGCAGGATCTGCCCATGGGGGAACACCGACAACATCGACGTCTGTGGCTCGCGCTCGCCGCGGTCACCTCGCTCAGCCTGGCCGTCGGGGCCTGCTCGGCGGGGGTGTCGACCGGCGACCAGGCCGGGTCGCCGTCGTCGACCTCACCCGGTTCGACCGTCGCGCCGGCCACCGGGTCGACCGGTACGACGCCGGGAACCAGCCGCACCCGCGCCGAGCCGGCACGCGCCGCGACCGC
Organism: Acidimicrobiales bacterium; assembly: GCA_038324235.1. Classification (GTDB taxonomy): domain Bacteria; phylum Actinomycetota; class Acidimicrobiia; order Acidimicrobiales; family Acidimicrobilacustridaceae; genus JBBQHT01. The sequence goes on along the minus strand of JBBQHT010000380.1, from coordinate 1,311 downwards.
GCCCGTGCCGTCCGCAGGCTGTGGCACGAGCACCGCCGGTGCGTCCGACAAGGAACAGCACGACCTGACCGTGGCGGGGGTCGACCGCTTCTACCTGCTCACCACCCCGACCGCGCACGACGGCAAGACGCCGCTGCCGCTGGTCGTCGACTTCCACGGCCTCGCCGAGGGCGCGCAGATCCATGCGGGGATGACCCAGTTCAGCGAGCTCGCCAAGAAGGAGGGCTTCGTCGTCGCCTTCCCGAACGGCACCGGCACACCGGTCAGGTGGGATGCGAACACGACGTCCAACCCCAACCACGACCTCGAGTACGTCGACCAGCTGCTCGACGAGATCGGCACGAGCCACTGCATCGACACGTCGCGGATCTATGCCACGGGCCTGTCCTACGGGGCGATCATGAGCTCGTTCCTGACCTGCACGCGGGCCAACCGCTTCGCCGCCGTGGCGCCGGTGGCGGGCATCACGATCCCCGCCTCGGGCTGCACCCCGAGCCGGCCGATGCCGGTGCTCACCTTCCACGGCACGGCGGATCCGATCCTGAACTTCAACGGCGGCGTCGGCGACAGCCTCGGCGGCATCTTGAAGGGCAACGCCGACGAGTCCACGCCACCCACGACCGCCAAGCCGGCGGATCTGAACGGACCGGGCTACCCCGCCGCGGCCCAGGCCTGGGCGGTGCGCAATGGTTGCCAACCCGACCCGACCGACACCAAGGTCACCGACACCGTGATCCACCGGGTGTGGTCCTGCCCGGCGGGCGCCGATGTCGAGTTCTACATCGTCGAAGGTGGCGGCCACTCGTGGCCGGGGAGCGAGTTCAGCAAGTCGATCGGCAAGATCGTCGGGCCGACCACGTTCGACATCAACGCCACCGACCTCATCTGGCAGTTCTTCCAGCGCTTCGCGCGGCCACCCACCTCGGCCTGACCGCGGGACCGACACGGCGGACGTGGACCGGTCGCAGGCTGGCCGGCGGCCGGCCTGGGCCGTGGCGGGGATGCACGCACACGCGCACGAGGCGCCGGTGCTGCCGCATCGACGCCTCGTCACCCCACCCTGCCGTGTCGATCTCGTGGTCAGAGGGGCAGGCCGTACCCCGAGCAGGTCGGCTGGAAGTTCGCCACGTTCGACCCGAGCACGTTCATCACGTTCTGCAGCGCCGGGCTGTCGAGGAACATCCCGATGTGGCCGACCTTGTCGTTCGGGCACTGGTTCTGCAGGAGGATGTTCGTGACGTTCGGGCCGCTGAGGAAGGCCTGCGTGTAGGGCGTCACCACGTGGTCGTACTTCGTCTGGATCACGACGTA
>JBBQHT010000379.1:0-4172 GCA_038324235.1 Acidimicrobiales bacterium | reverse complement strand
GGAGCCGTCCGGTCAGGCCGCGGGCGTCTGGAACCGCTGGAAGAACTCCCACATCAGCTTCGTGGCGTCGATCTCCATCGTGGTGATGCCCTTGGGCGAGTCCGGATCCTTGTCCCGGGTGGCGGCGGCCTTGCTGCCCGGCCAGGTGTGCCCACCGTTGCTGATGACGTAGAACTCGACCGCGGCGCCGTCGGTGCACCCGCTGAAGGTGCGCTTCTCCACGTGCTCGCTGACCTGGGTGACGGCGGGATCGGGGGCGCAGCCGTTGCGCTTGGCCCACGCGGCCACGTTGTCCTCGACCGGCGGCACGGCCCCGATCACGGCCGGTCGGGACGAGGGCACGGGGTCGGCCTTCGCCCCGATGAGGCACGGCCCGAGGCCGCCGTAGAACGGCAGGACGCAGTCGCGCGCGCCCCAGAAGATGACTGCCGGCTTCGGCGGGCTCGTCTGGCAGCGATCAGGGACGACGATGCCCGACACGAGCCCGACGGCGGCGACCTGGTCCGAGAGCTTGCACGCGAGGATCGACGATTCGAGCCCGCCGTTGGAGATGCCGCCGACGTACACGCGGCTCTCGTCGATGCAGTGCTCCTTGCCCGCCTTCTCGATCAGGGCCTTCAGGTACGCGGTATCGGGGTTGTCGTCAGACGCGGTCGAGTCCCAGTTGGGGATGGCGTCGCCGCCCTGGGGGGTGAGCACGACGATGGTCTCGTCCGCCGCCAACGTCTCCCACGCGCTCACCGCAGCCTGGATGTTGTGCGGTTCGTTGAGGCCGTGCAGATCGAGGACCATCGGCACCGGTGGGCCCGCCGCCATCGACGGCGGCAGGTACTCGCGATAGGTGTGGCTCTTGCCCGCCACCTCGATGGTGCGATCCACGCCCTTGTCCGGTGGCGGCGTGGCGGCGGTCGCCGGCGCGGGCGCCGAGCAGCCCGCGGACGGCCGAGCCGGGCCGGTCGCCTTCACGGGTGAGGTCGGTGTCGTGCCGGTGGAAGTTCCGGGCGTCGCGCTCGAGCCCGACGTGGTGGTCCCGCCGGCAGCGGTGGCGGGTGGCGCCACCGAGCCGTTGGACACCGCGGTCTGGTCCCCCGCCGAGGCACACGACGAGAGCAGGCCTCCGAGCGCGAGGCCCGCGACGACGACTCCCATCGCGCGGATGTGGATGCCTCGACCCATGACTCCCCCTTGACCTCCCGGCGGCTGCCGGATGGGCGCCCGACGGGCCCGTGCCCCGAAGCTACTGCCGTTCCACCGCGAATCCGCCGCGGATCGCGGCCGCCCCGTTCGCGTCAGCGCCGGTGCTCGCCCGCGAGCATGAGGCGCAGCAGGTCGCGGTGCATGACCGCCTCGTCGGGGTCGTCGGGGGCCTCGGCCTCGCCGAAGTGCACGGACCGCTGGTGGACGCGGGCCATCACGATCGCGTGGCGCAGCGCGGCGTACACCTCGTACCAGGCCAGGTCGGGCAACGCGACGCCCGACACCTCGGTGTAGACGGCGGCGACGTCCTCGCGGCGCATGAAGCCGGGCATGCCCTCGAGCTCGAAGACGCGGCAGATGTCCTGGAAGAAGTCGTGGATGAAGATCATCCAGCCGACATCGATGCCGCGCGTGCCGAGCGCGGCCATCTCCCAGTCGAGCACCGCCACCGGCTCGAACTCGTCGAACATGATGTTGCCGATGCGGCCGTCACCCCAGCTGATGACGGTCTGGCCTTCGTCGGCGGGCCAGTGCTCCTCGAGCCATGTGAACGCCTCCTCGATCACCGGGTACGTGCGCCCATCGCGCATCCAGTCGTAGTACGCCCGCTGGTTGGCGAGGTGGCGGCGCAGGGGCGTGGCGCCCGGGGTGTCCAGCTCGAGGAACGCCGCGTCGACGGCGTCGACATCGATCCCGTGGATCCCCGCGACCACCGCGACCGCGGCGTCCTGCAGCCCGCGCTGGTCGGCGGGATCGGCCTCGGAGAGCCAGCTGCCCATCGGGTAGGGCATCACATCGGGCGGCACGCGCCCGGCCACGCGGTCCATGACGAAGAACGGCGCACCGATCGCCCCCGGATCCAGTTCGAGCCACCGCACCTGCGGCACCGGCACGTCGGTGTGCTCGGCCACGAGGCGCATCACGCGGAACTGCAGCTCGAGGTCGTAGGTCGGGAACACCGGCACGTCGCTCACGTCCGGCGCCACGCGGGCCACCAGCTCGAAGAGCTGCCGCTCGCCGTCCTCGTCGAGCCAGGTGGCGTCGAACAGCAACGTCTCGCTCGACATGCCGTTGGCCTCGGGCACGGTCACCGCCACGACCTCGGGCTCGGCTCCCTCGCGCAGCACCCGGCGCAGCCAGGCGGCGAGCTGCGGGGCGGTCGCCTCGGCGTCGCGGGTGGATCGGACCATCTCGGGTGTGGCGTCTTCGGGCATGGCGGCGTTCCCCCTCGGGTGAGGGGCCCGATCGTAGAACCTGATGACCCGTCAGGCCGACCGGTGGGCGACGGGGCCCCTACCGCACCCGCGAATCGCGGAGCAGGACCTCCTGCGCGACCGTCGCGACGTGCGTGCCGTCCTCGTCGAAGACGTGACCGGTGGCGAGCCCGCGTCCGCCGACGAAGGTCTGGCAGGTGAAGTCGTGCAGGTGCCAGCGATCGGCGCGCAGCGGTCGGTGGAACCAGATCGTGTGGTCGAGGCTGGCGGTGAACAGCACCTGGTGCAGCACCTCTTCGGGCTCCGCGCCGATGGGGTGCGCCCGCACGACGGCGTCGGTGGGCAGATCGTCGGACAGGTAGGCCAACCCGCCCTGGTGCAGGGCCACGTCATCACCGAGCGGCTGGTTGACTCGCAGCCACGCCATCGACCGCCCCGCCCCAGCCCGGCCGGTCCCGGTGTTCCCCGCGCCCGCGGGTGCCGTCGCATCGAGGGTCGCCGTCGGGACGAAGCAGCGCTCGAACACCGGGCTCCACGAGCTCTGCGTGAGCTCGTCCGGGCGGGGCAGGTCCAGTGGCCGCGACACCGTCTCGATGTCGAACGCCGGCTCGGGCGCCTGGTAGGACGCCTCGAGGTTGAGGATCGCGCCGACCGATTGCCGCGCGACGATCCGCCGGGTGCAGAACGACCGGCCGTTGCGGATGCGGTCGACCTCGTAGCGCACCGGCTCGGTCTGGTCGCCACGGCGAATGAAGAACGCCCGGATCGAGTGGGCGACGAAACCGGGATCGACCGTCCGCGTCGCGGCCTGCAGCGCCTGCGCCACGATCTGCCCGCCGTACAGCCCGCCCCATGGGTAGCGCGGGCCGGTGCCCACGAACGTGTCGGGGCCGTGGTCGGCCAGGTCCAGGATCTCGGTCAGGTTCATCTCGTGCCTCCGCCGCGAAACCTACCGTCCGCCGCGACGCGGCCTCTCATCCCCGCGAGCGACGCGGGAGCGCACTGCGCCGGGTCAGAAGCGCGTCGAGCAGAAGGGCGCGACCGGCCAACCGAAGAACGCACCGGCGCGATCCACCGCGCCCGGATGCTGCTCGACGAGCCGTCCGGCCTGGGCCAGCTCGCGAGCGCTGACGCCACCGAGGTAGAGCGAGCCGAGGTCGGCGATGTCGAGGGTGATATCCGCATCGGCCGCGCCGGCGGGCGTCCCCCCGCCCACGCGTGAGCACGCGGCGCCGTCGGGGCCGCCCGTGACCCGGTACGGGCCCGCGACCGGCGGACAGAACCGGTCGGTCACATCGAGCACCAACTCGTCGGCCACCGGGTAGCGGCGGGCCGACAGCGCGGCCGGGATGTCGACGATCCGCACGAACAGGTAGTCACGGTGGGCCGTGGTCTCGACCGCGCGGGGGTTCGTGAGGCGCCAGCGGAGCGGATCGTCGACCGGACGAGCCTCCGCCGTGACGGTGCCGATCAGATCGACCTCGAGCAGGAAGCGCCACAAGCGGGCCTCAACCGCGGGATCGGCAGCGATCACCTCGCGCACGTCGAGGTGCCAGTCACCCGCGGGGCGGGAGCGCTCGACCGTGTAGATCGCGTAGCCACCGGTGGCGGGTGAGGCCGCGATCGGATCGGCGACGACGACGAAGAGGTCGCCCCCGCCCCGCCAGATCTGGCGCTCGCCGAGCACGCTCGGCCACCAGGCGGGGGCCTGGGTGAGGGCGCCCGGCCGGGTGACGCGCCAGGCCTCGTAGATGGGCGGGA
>JBBQHT010000378.1:0-4180 GCA_038324235.1 Acidimicrobiales bacterium | reverse complement strand
GATCTGGCACGGGACGCCGGCGATCTCGCGGGCCTCGACCCCGGCCACCTCGGCGCCCTCATAGGGCATCAGCGAGCCCATCATCGCGAACATCTCCCGAGCCTCGGTGGGAGTGAGCTCGTTGAGGGGCGGGGAGTCGGCAGCGTTCATCAACGTCAACAGCGATTCGACCGCCGGATCCAGTGGCATGGTGAACGTCCCCCTGATCGGTCACCCCACGGCGACCATCGGGGCGCACTCTACGTCGGTCCGTGCGCGCCTGCCGGGCGTGGACGATGATGACGGTCACGTCCGCGAGGGGGAAGGGGGGATCGTGGCCGAGGTCGTGTTCGAGGGTGTGAGCAAGCGCTTCGGTGATGTCGTCGCGGTCGACGACCTGAACCTGACGATCGCCGACGGCGAGTTCATGGTCCTGCTCGGTCCGTCGGGCTGCGGCAAGACGACGGCGCTGCGCATGATCGCCGGGCTCGAGACCGTCTCGACGGGCACGTTGCGCATCGGTGATCGGGTCGTCAACGACATCGAGGCCAAGGACCGCGACATCTCGATGGTGTTCCAGAGCTACGCGCTCTACCCGCACATGACCGTGGCCCGCAACATCGAGTCGCCGCTGCTGGCGCGCTCGTTCACGGTCGAGGGCGAGGCCACGCCGCGCAAGCTGCACCGCTCCGAGCGCGACGACCGTGTCCGCGCGGCCGCGGCCGCGCTGGGCCTGACCGACCTCCTCGCCCGCAAGCCCGCCGCGCTGTCGGGTGGGCAGCGTCAGCGGGTGGCGCTGGCGCGGGGGATCGTCAGTCGGCCCTCGGCGTTCCTCATGGACGAGCCCCTGTCCAACCTCGACGCCAAGCTGCGGGCCCAGACCCGGCTCGAGATCGTGGCCCTGCACCGAGAGCTGTCGACCACCTTCGTCTACGTGACCCACGACCAGGTCGAGGCGATGACGATGGCCAACCGGATCGCGATCATCGAGCAGGGCCGGTTGCAGCAGGTGGGAGCGCCCCAGGCCGTGTACGAGCGGCCCGCCAACCTGTTCGTGGCGCGCTTCATCGGCAGCCCGCCCATGAACACCCTTGCTGCTCGGCTCGACCTCGGTGCGGGCGCGCCCGCCGCCGACCTCGGGACGGCGGGCCGCATCCCGCTGTCGGGCTCGGACACGCTCGGCTCGCTGGCCCCGCGGGCCGACGGGTCCGAGATCATCATCGGCGTGCGCCCCGAGCACCTCGTGCTCGTGGATCCGGCCGCGGGGGATCCGGCGGCGGCCGGATCCGACACGCTGGCGGCGACGGTCGCCGCGGTGGAGTGGCTCGGCCACGAGCGTCACGTCATCGCCCACACCGGCGCGGACGGGTCGGCCGGGTCGCCCGGGTCGCCCGGGTCGGCCGGCGCGCCGATCGTCGTGCGCCAGACCACTGAGGGTCCTGCCCCGGTTCCGGGCCAGACCGTGCGGATCCGCGTGCCGGCGGCGCATGTGCACGTGTTCGATCCGGTCACGACCGAGCGCCTGGGATGACCACCTTGGGGTCCCGTCGCCGCCTCCGCGAGTCGGCCCTGGCCGCCCTGTTCCTCCTGCCGTCGCTCGCCATCTTCGTGTCGTTCTTCTTCTACCCGCTGTACCGGCTGGTGTACCTGGGCCTGCACCAGCAGAACCGCACGGGCAGCGCCGAGCGCTACGTCGGCTGGAGCCGCTTCGGCGACGTCCTCACCGGGGAGCAGTTCACCCAGGGCCTCAAGATCAGCAGCACGTACGTGCTCTACACCGTCCCGCTGGGTCTGGCCCTCGGCATCCTCCTCGCCGTCGCCGCCCACCGCCGCCTGCGGGGCATCAAGATCTTCCAGACCATCTTCGCCTCGACCATCGCCAGTTCCGTCGCCGTCGCGTCGGTGGTGTTCCTGGTGCTCATCAACCCGCAGGTCGGCTACTTCTCCAACGTCGGCTTCTTCAGCCTCAGCAACCCGGACACGGCGTTGCGCGGCGTCGCCCTGTCGTCGGTCTGGCAGAACCTGGGTCTCACGTTCGTCATCGTGCTGGCCGGTCTGCAGACCGTGCCCGAGGAACTGATGGAGGCGGCCACGCTCGACGGCTTCGGTCCGATCCGGCGCTTCTTCCGCGTCACGCTGCCGCTGATCAGCCCGACCCTCTTGTTCCTGGTGGTGGTGCTCGTGATCTTCGCGCTGCAGGCCTTCGCCCAGGTCGACATCCTCACCTCCGGCGGCCCGGCCGAGGCGACCCAGACGTTGGTGTTCAAGATCTTCAACAGCCGTGAGCCGCTGGCGCAGAGCTCGGGATCGATCATGGCGATCGGGCTGTTCGTCGTGACCCTTGTGGTCACCGCGTTCCAGTTCGTGCTGCTGAACCGGCGGGTGCACTATGGCGACTGACCACGGAGGCGCCGACGCGCTGCTGGCCCCGTGGAAGCGGGCGCTGTGGTACCTCGTGCTGACGTCGCTGTCGATCCTGGTGCTGTTCCCGGTGTACATGACGCTGGTGCGCGCGCTGTCGACCCCGGCCGCGTACGTGCGTGAAGGCCAGCCGCTCTACCCGGTGGCAGTGCAGAGCGACGTGTTCGCCCGGGCGTTCGACCTCGGGAACCTGGGGCCGAAGCTCTTGATCAGCGCCGTCGTCACGATCGTCATCGTGGCGGCCCAGCTCGCGACAGCCCTGCTCGCGGCCTACGCGTTCGCGTTTCTGGACTTCTTCGCCAAGCGCGTCGTGTTCGCGGTGTTCATGGCGACGCTGATGCTCCCGATCGAGGTGACGCTCATCCCGAACGTGCAGACGATCCGCTCGCTCGGCTGGATCGACTCGTACCCGGGGCTGGTGGCGCCGTTCCTGGCCACCGCCTTCGGCACCTTCCTCATCCGCCAGGGGTTCCTCGGCATCCCTCGTGATCTGCGCGACGCGGCGCAGCTCGACGGCTTCGGCCACCTCGCCTTCCTGCGGCGCGTCGCCATCCCCGTGACGCGTCCGATCATCGCGTCCTTCGCGGTCATCTCGTTCCTGTCGGCGTGGAACCAGTACACGTGGCCGCGGGCGGTCGTCACCGAAAGCCGGTGGGAGACCATCCAGATCGGGCTCAAGTCGCTGACGAGCAGCACGGTCGACCAGAACAACATCGGGTTCGCCGCGGCGATCATCGCGGCGATCCCGGTGCTGCTGCTCCTGATCTTCCTGCAGCGCCAGCTGATCCGCGGGTTGACCGCCGGCGCGGTGAAGGGATGAGCAGGGTGGGCCATGATGGCGGGGATCGACTGGGGATCAACAGGGGGAGCATCACCATGTCCGACAGCGCGACGGTGTCCAGGACGAGCCCACGGGTGGGCTCGCGAGCTCGGTCGACCCGCTGGGGGGCGGGGGCGTTCGCGCTGGCGTTGATCGTCAGCGGCTGCGGGGGCGGTTCCGGCGGCGGCAGCGACGCGGGCGGATCCAGCGGCACCCAGGTCGGCCAGGGCGGCGCGCCGGTGGCCCTGCCCACCTGTCCGGTCGGCGCGTTCGAGAAGGCCACGGAGCCGACCGAGGTGCTGGTCTGGTATGAGCTGAGCGGCAAGACCGAGACCACGCTCAAGGCGCTCGTCGACACGTACAACGGGTCGCAGACCAAGGTGAAGGTCCGGGTCGAGAAGCAGGGCGCGTCCTACAAGGAGCTGCTGCGCAAGTTCGAAGAGGCGCTGCCGTCCAAGAAGCTCCCCGACATGATCATCACCGAGGACACCACCTTTCGGTTCATGGTCGACAGCGACACCGTCCTGCCCGCGCAGGCCTGCTTCGACGCCGAGAAGATGAGCACCGATGGCTTCGTGAAGACGGCGGTGTCGCACTACTCGCTCGGCGGCGTCCTCTACCCGGCGTCCGCGAGCATCTCCGACGTGCTCACCTACTACAACCGCAGCCACTTCCGGCAGGCGGGCCTCGATCCGGACAAGGCGCCCACGACGCTCGACGAGGTGCGCACGTACGCGGAGAAGATCAAGGCGGCCGGGGTGGTCGACAAGCCCGTCGTGTTGAAGATGGCGTCGTGGTTCATCGAGACCCAACTCACCGGGGACAAGCAGCCCGTGGTCGACAACAGCAACGGCGCCGGGTCGGGACAGACCACGCAAGCCACGTTCGACACAGACGAGACCCACCAGCTCTTCGCCTGGATCAAGAAGATGACCGACGACGGGTTGCTCCAAGCGGTTC
>JBBQHT010000377.1:0-4205 GCA_038324235.1 Acidimicrobiales bacterium | reverse complement strand
CCTCCGGGGTGGGGCGAGCCTGCGGCGCCGCGAGCGCGACGACGACCCGCTCTTCGTCACCGAGCTCGAGGCCCTGCGCACGCCGCGGGAGTGGGTGGCCGAGGCCGAGCGGCTCGAAGGCCGGGGCGAGTGGAAGGCGGCCCTGCGGGCGCGCTTTCGGGCCCTCCTCGGCCAGCTCATCGATCGCGGTGTGCTCCGAGATCTACCGGGGCGCACCACGGGTGAGTACCGCGTCGAACTGGCTCGCTCCGTCCCCGGGGTCGCGGCCGACTTCCGGGAGGCGTCCGGGCTGTTCGACGCCGCATGGTACGGCGACGAGCCCACGGGCGCAGACGAGAACCGGCGCTTCGTCGTGCTCGCCGAGCAGGTCCTCTCCGGGACGCGCGGTCGCCCGGAACCGGCGGCCAGCGGCGTGGGTCGCGGCGGCCTGGACGGGGGCGCGGCGTGACCGCCAGCGGCGGGGCCGTCGGCAGCAAGCGGGGCGGGACGGGCATGGTGATCGCCGTCGTCGCGGTCCTCGCCGCGTTCGTCATCATCGGCTTGCTCACCACGAACACCAAGACCGATGTGCCCTATGACCCGAGCTCGACTTCGCCGAGCGGCACGAAGGCCCTCGTGGACCTGGTGCAGGGGTTCGGGGCGTCGGTCGATTCGCCGGACCGGTTCCCGACCGAGGCCGATGTCGCCGTGCTGTTCATCGATGTCGTGCCGCCGGACGAGGTCGACCGCGTCCGCGAGTGGGTGCGCGCGGGTCACACCCTGGTGGTGACCGATCCCCGCTCGGACTTCACGCCCCGCGCCGACACGATCTCGGGGGCGGCCAACGGGTTCTCGACGACCATCGATCGCGGCACGTGCACCGTCGGCGCGCTCGCGGGGGTGGGTGAGGTCGATCAGGGCGTGTCGAGCTCGTATGACCTGTTGTTCCTGGTGCCGGTCACCGACGCCGCCGGGCGCCGGGACCCGCGAGCCCAGGTCTGCTTCGCGACCGATCAGGGGGCGTTCGTCACGGTGCAGCCCGAGGGGCAGGGCCAGATCGTCTCGATCGCGTCGGGCGCCCCCTTCCTCAACCGCTACCTCGGTCGCGCCGACAACGCCGCGCTGGCGGTGGACCTGCTCGCACCGCGGCCCGGCACGCGCGTCGCCCTGCTGACCGATGCGGCCTTCGGTGAAGGCGGCGGCGGCGGGGGCAGCCTCGATGTGATCGGCTCCATCAGCCGCGTGCTCACCCCAGGCCTGCGCCTCTTGCTGTTCCAGTTCGGCGTCGCCGTCGTGATCTACGGCCTCGCCCGCGGCCGGCGCCTCGGCCGCCCGGTGGCCGAGCCGCAGCCGGTGCAGATCAACGGCTCGGAGCTGGTCAGTGCCGTGGGCAACCTGCTCCAGCAGTTGAAGAGCCCGGACAACGCGGCGATCGTGCTGCGCGCCGACCTGCGGCGCCGCCTGTGCGACCGCCTCGGTCTGCCGCGCGACGCGGCGCCCGAGATCGTCGCCGACACCGTCTCCGCCCGCACCGGCCACGATCGTGACCAGGTCCTGGCCGTGCTCATCGACCGTCCCGTCCCCGATGACCGCGGGCTCGTCGAGCTCGCCCAACAGATCGACACCGTTCGCGAGGAGGTCCTTCATGGCCATGCCCCCTGATCCCTACGGACAGCCGGGTCCTGATCCCCACACCCCGCCCCCGGCGCCGCCAGCTGGCGTACCGGGGGCACCACCGCCGGTGCCGCCCGCGCACTACCCGGCCCAGGGTGGCGCGGCGGTCACCGACGCGCGCGCCCCGATCCACCGCCTGCGCGACGAGGTCGGCAAGGTCGTCGTCGGCCAGGAGGGCACGCTGTCGGGTCTCGTCGCGGCGCTGCTCGTCAACGGGCACGTCCTGCTCGAGGGCGTCCCCGGCACCGCCAAGACGTTGCTCGTGAAGGCGATCGCCGCGGCGCTCGATCTGGACTTCAAGCGGGTCCAGTTCACGCCCGACCTCATGCCGTCGGACGTGATCGGCCAGGTGATCTTCGAACCGAAGGAGGGGTCGTTCCGCTTCCGTGAAGGCCCGGTCTTCACCAACCTGTTGCTCGCCGACGAGATCAACCGCACACCCCCCAAGACGCAGGCGGCGTTGCTCGAGTCGATGGAGGAGCGCCAGGTCTCGATCGAGGGCACGGCCCATCCGCTGCCGGATCCGTTCATCGTCGTCGCGACGCAGAACCCGGTGGAGTACGAGGGCACCTACCCGCTGCCCGAGGCCCAGCTCGACCGCTTCCTGTTCAAGCTGCAGGTGGGGTACCCGAGCTTCGAGCAGGAGCAGGAGGTGCTCGCCCGTCACGATCGCGGTCTCAACCCGCACGACATCGCCGCGGCCGGCGTCCGCCCGGTCGCATCGGCCGCCGACCTCACCGCGGCGCGGGTCGAGATCGGCCGGATCCGCGTCGAGACCCCGGTGCTGGCCTACATGGTGGCGCTCGTTCGGGCCACGCGCGAGTCCCCGTCGCTCGGCCTCGGCGTGTCCCCTCGGGGGGCGACCGCGCTCCTCCACGGCGCCAAGGCGTGGGCCTGGCTCGCGGGACGGGACTACGTGACCCCCGACGAGGTGAAGGCCATCGTCAAGCCGGCGTTGCGACATCGGGTGCAGCTGCGGCCCGAGCTGGAGCTCGAAGGCGTGAGTGCCGACAGCGTGCTCGACGGGATCCTCGCCACGGTTCCGGTGCCACGGTGATCACCCCGATGTTCGGCCCTCCGGCCGGCGCGCCCGCGCCCGTTCGGGGCTGATCCGTCCATGCCGATCTTCACGCGCCGCGCCGCGGTCGTGTTCGCCGTCGCGTCCGTCGCGATGCTCGGGTTCTCGTCGTGGCTCGGCTTCCTCGCGGTCAACGCCGTGCTGGTCGCCATCGCGCTGGCCGACGCCGCGCTCGCGCCATCGCCCGACACGGTCGGCGTGGACCGCGAGGTTCCGGAGATCATCGCCCTGGACGCGCTGGGGGAGATCACCTGGCGGTTGTCCAACCCGACGTCGCGACGGTTGGTCGTGGAGTTCGCGGACGATCTCGCCCCGTCGTTGCGGGCGCGTACGCGCCGCGCCCGGGTGACGATCCCGGGCGGGCGCACGGTCGACGTCCGCACCCCGTTCCGCCCGGCGCGACGGGGCCGGTTCGACATCGCCGAGCTCGTCGTGCGCGTCGAGGGCCCGCTCGGGCTCGCCGCCCGCCAACGCGCCCGGCACCGGATCGACACGATGCGCGTGTACCCGCCGTTCCGGTCGCGGGACGAGGCGGAGCTGCGGATCCGCAAGGCGCAGATGCTCGAGATCGGGCTGCGCACCGCGCAGGGCCGCGGCGGCGGCACCGAGTTCGACCAGCTGCGCGAGTACACGGCCGACGACGAGTTCAAGAAGATCGACTGGTCCGCCACCGCCCGCGCCGGCAAGGCGATCGTGCGCACCTACCGCGCCGAGCGCAACCAGACCGTGATCAGCCTGCTCGACAACGGCCGGGTCATGGCGGCCCGCGTGGAGGACGTGCCCAAGGTCGAGCACGCCATGGACGCCGTCATGATGATCACCGCCGTCGCGACGCGCCTCGGTGATCGGGCAGGGCTCGTCGCCTTCGACAGCGCGGTGCGCGCCGTGGTGCCGCCGGGCCACGGCCGCCACCAGCTCGCCCGCGTGACCGAGTCGATGTACGCCCTCGAACCCCAGCTCGCCGAGAGCGACTTGCTCGCGGCCTTCACCGAGACGCTCGCGCGGTTCCGGCGCCGAGCGATGCTGATCGTGTACACCGATCTGGTCGAGCAGGCGCTGGCCGAGACCCTCCTCCCGGCGCTGCCGCTGATCGCCCGCACGCACCTCGTCGTGGTCGCCGCGGTGCAGGATCCCGATGTGGTGCAGTGGGCGGCCCGGCGGCCCGAGACCGAGGTCGACGCGTACCGCCAGGCGGCGGCGATCATCGCGTTGGAGGAACGCCGCCGCATCACCGCGCGCTTGCGCGGCGTCGGCGCCACGGTGGTCGACGCGCCCCCGGGCAAGCTCGCGCCCCAGCTCGCGGACGCGTACTTGAAGGTGAAGGCCACCGGCCGCCTCTGACCGGTTCGGGGTTCGGGGTTCGGGGTTCGGGTCGTGGTCAGGTGAGACGGCCGGGGACGTCGATCGCGAGCCCGGCGGGCACGATCCGTTCGGGCTCGTCCTCCCAGCCCCGCGGCGCCTCGACGAGCAGGCC
>JBBQHT010000376.1:0-4236 GCA_038324235.1 Acidimicrobiales bacterium | reverse complement strand
CATGACCCAGCCGTCTCCCTCGCCGGCATCCGGCGCTCCGGCTCCCTCGTCGGGATCCCCGCTCGATCACCTCCCGCTGCGCGCCAAGGCCGCCGTGGTGGCCGGGCGCACCGTGGCGAGCGCGTCCAAGCTGGCCAACCTGGGCTCGGGCAGCGTCATCGGGGGCCGCGTGTCGCTCGCGCTCGACAGCGACCTGCTCACCACGCTCGCCCGAGGCCGCGAGATCGCCCTGGTGAGCGCCACGAACGGCAAGACCACCACGACCCACCTGCTCGCCACGGCGCTGCTCCGCCACGGCCCCGTGGTCTCGAACTCGCTCGGCGCCAACATGCCCCCCGGCATCGTCGCGGCGCTCGGCGAGGCCGATCCGCTCGCCCGAGCCGTCCTCGAGGTCGACGAGCGCTGGCTCCCGACGGTCATGCGCGCCGTCGGCCCCGCCACGATCGTCTTGTTGAACCTCAGCCGCGACCAGCTCGACCGCAGCCACGAGGTCCGCAAGATCGCCGATACCTGGCGCGAGGCGATGCGCGACATCCCGACCGAGCGCGTGATCGCCAACGCGGATGACCCGCTCGTCGTCTGGGCCGCGAGCGGGGCGCCGAACGTGGTGTGGGTCGGCACGGAAGCGCACTGGACCAACGACGCCAGCGGCTGTCCCAACTGCGGGGGCCGCATCGAGTTCACCCCTGCGGCCGACACGTCGCTCGCCGACCACTGGCACTGCACCGAATGCGAGTTCGCGAAACCCGACCCCACGTGGTGGCTCATCAACGAGGCGGTCAGCACCGGCGAGCCCGACAAACCGAGCGACAGCCCGGCCGACATACCGGCCGACGTCCCGGCCGACATCGCGGCCCGCGCCGCGGCCACGCCGACGCCGCCGCGCTACGCGGTCCGCCACGCCGACGGCACCATCGTCCGCCTCGATCTGTCGTTGCCCGGTCGGGTCAACGCGGCCAACGCCGCGGTGGCGCTCGCCGCCGCCACGTCGATGGGGGCCGACCCCGCTCGCGCGGCGACCGCGCTCGGCACCGTCACCGACGTCGCCGGGCGCTACAAGATCGCCCCCATCGCGGGCGCGCAGGTCCGCATGCTGCTGGCCAAGAACCCCGCCGGGTGGCAGGAGGCGATCGACATGCTCGGGCCGTCACCGCGGCCGGTCATCACGTCGATCAACGCCCGCATCGCCGACGGACGCGATCCGTCGTGGCTGTGGGACGTGCCCTTCGAGCGGCTGCAGGGCCGCTTCGTGGTGGCCCTCGGCGAGCGGCGTCACGATCTCGCGGTGCGCCTGCACTACGCCGAGGTGGACCACGCCATCGCGGCGACGCTGCCCGAAGCGGTCCGGCTCGCCCGCACCCACGGCGCGCCCGGCGTCGCCGCGTTGCTCGACACCGCGCCGGCCGGCGAGCCCACCGACCACGAGCCCACCGACGACGGGCGCGACGGCGACGGAACCGGGGCGGGCCCCGAGATGCCACCCGGCCGCACGGCCGCGCCCGATGACGCCGACCTGGTCACATCCACCGGCGACCGCGTGGATCTGATCGCCAACTACACGGCCTTCCAGGACTACCTGATCGAGGTCGGCCATGACCGCTGATGCCCCTGACGGCGGCGGTGCCACACCGCGCGGACGCGACTCGGTCGTGTCGATCGGGTTGTTGTTCCCGAACCTGCTCGGCACCTACGGCGATGGCGGCAACGCCCGCATCCTGCAGAAGCGCCTGGCCTGGCGCGGCATCGCCGCCGACATCATCACCATCGACGCGGGCGCGCCCGTGCCCGAATCCTGTGACCTCTACCTGCTCGGCGGGGGCGAGGACGGCCCGCAGGCCGAAGCGGCCCGCGAGCTCGGCCGCCACGGCCCGCTGCACCGCGCGGTCGATCACGGTGCCGTCGTGCTCGCGGTCTGTGCCGGCATGCAGATCGTCGGCACCCGCTTCCCCGACCACCAGGGCCAGGGCGTGCCCGGCCTCGGTCTGCTCGACTGCGAGACGGTCAAGACCGACGAGCCCCGCGCCGTGGGCGAGCTGCTGGTCGACCCCGATCCTGCCACCGGCCTCCCCCGACTGACCGGCTTCGAGAACCACGGGGGCCGCACCCGTCTCGGGCCCGCGGCCCGGCCCCTCGGCCCGGTCGTGGCGGGCGTCGGCAACGGAGACGGCGGCGAGGGCGTGATGCCGCGGGACCTCGCCCAGGGCAAGGTCGTGGGCACGTACCTGCACGGCCCGGTGCTCGCCCGCAACCCGGCACTCGCCGATCTGCTGCTGGCCTGGGTGCTGGGCGTGGCGCCATCCGAGCTGGCGGCGCTGGACGACCACGAAGCCGATCTGCTGCGAACCGACCGCTTCCACGCCGTCGAGCAGGGCCGACTCGACGGTGTGGCCCATCGCAGCTGGCGAGATCGCCTGATGAACCGCAACTGATCCCCCGACCCGCGCCGGGCGCGGGCGGCAGACCTCGGGTGGGCCACCAACATCGACGTCTCCCCTTCGCCCGTCCGCATCGCACCATGGCCTCACCCACACCTCCGCCTCCCGCTCCCCCACCCTCACCCGAGCGGGACCGCGCCCGGGTGCCCGCGTGGGTGGTCGTGATCGTCGGGCTCGCCGTCCTGGTCGCGGCCGGGCTGGTCGTCGCCCGCCGCGGCCCTGATGCCGAGTCGTCGAGCCCACCGGTGGCGAGCGCCGCGGAACCCGGGTCGACCCCGCCCCTCAGCGCTCCGGGCACGACGATCCCGCCCCGCCCGACCAACGTGGTCATGATCCTGACCGACGACCAGACGCTGGACGAGCTGCGCGTGATGGACAACACCAAGCGCACCATCGGCGCCGAGGGCACCACCTTCTCGAACTACGAGGTCAGCTTCCCCAACTGCTGCCCGTCGCGAGCCACCTATTACACGGGCCAGTACTCGCACAACAACGGCGTGCGCGACAACGTGCTCCCGCTCGGCGGTGCCCACGTGCTCAAGGCCGACCAGACGCTCCCGGTGTGGCTCCAGCAGGCGGGCTACTACACGGCGTCGATCGGCAAGTACCTCAACACCTGGGGCGAGGACGGCAACATCGCCCCGCCACCGGGCTGGACGCACTGGTTCGGGCTGATCGATCCCACGACCTACCAGTACTACGGCTACAGCGTGTCGGTCGACGGTGTGCGCCACGACTACGGCCACACCGACGCCGAGTACCAGACCGACGTCACCGGAGCGGAGGTCGTGCGCACGATCACCGACGCGGCCAAGGACCCGACGCACCCGTTCTACGTCTCGTGGACGCCGCTGTCGCCCCACGTGCAGTCGCCCGAGAAGAGCCAGCTCGAGTTCAAGGAGTTCGTCTGGCCGATGGCGGTCCCCGCCCCGCGGTACAAGGGCCGGTTCGCGACCGAGCAGCCCCCGAAGACCGCGTCGTGGAACCAGGCGGACGTGTCCGCGTCACCCGAGTTCGTGCGGGACCGGCCGCCGCTCACCGCCAACTTCGAGCGCCTGATCACCGATTCGTACCGCAATGAGCTCGAGACGCTGCTGGCCACCGACGAGTGGGTCGGCAAGATCATGCAGACGCTCCGCGACACCGGCACCTACGACAACACCGTGGTGCTCTTCACCTCGGACAACGGCCTGTTCCACGGCGAGCACCGCATCCCCAACGGCAAGGTCTACCTGTACGAACCGGCGGTCCACCTGCCGATGCTCGCCGAGGGCCCAGGGTTCCCGCGCGGCGCCACGGTCGACGCACCGGTCGGCAACGTCGACCTGGCCTCGACGATCCTGGCGCTGACCCACGCCTCGCCTGGCGTGGTCCAGGACGGCACGAACCTGGCCGATGTCGCGCAGCGTCCCGCCGTGTACGCGGGGCGGGGCATGCTGCTCGAGAACCAGCTCGGCGGCCGGACGACCGAGGGGATCCACACCGAGCGCTACGTCTACCTCGAGCACTCGGCCGGCGAACGCGAGCTGTTCGACCTGCGCACCGACCCCGACGAGGTCGTGAACCTGCACGGCAACAGCCGGTACCGCGAGGTCGAGAAGAACCTCGCGGACCGGCTGGTGACGCTGAAGCGCTGCACCGGCGGCACGTGCGAGGGCGCCTGGTGGTTCGGGCACGGCCGCATCCCGGCTGGGCCCCCCCCACCCGCCCCCGGCCCCCCACCGGGCGGCCCCCCCCGGGCCCCCCCCGGGGCGTACCCGGGGCCGCCCCCCGGCCCCAAACCCGGGCCCACCACCGGCGC
>JBBQHT010000375.1:0-4240 GCA_038324235.1 Acidimicrobiales bacterium | reverse complement strand
CGCCGCCCGTGTCGTCGTCGCTGGCGGTGGCGTTGCCGGTGCTGCCGTCGCTCGTGCCGTCGCCCGCGACGTTGCCCGTGACGTCGGGCCCGTCGGCCGCGGGCTGCTCGGCCAGGCTGACCAGCTCGCGGGTGAGCACCTTGCCGATCTCGTTGCGGGGCACGACGTCGACGGCGATGATCCGCGCCGGCACCTTGTAGGGCGCCAGGTGGGCGCGGCACGCGGTGAGCACGGCGTCGGCGTCCCACTGCCGCGCGTCCCGCGGAACGATGGCCGCGACCGGGACCTCGCCGAGCCGGGCGTCGGGCACACCGACCACCGCCACATCGGCAACGGCCGGATCGAGGCGCAAGGCCTCTTCCACCTCGGCGGGGTACACCTTGAGCCCGCCCCGGTTGATCATGTCCGACACGCGGCCCTCGATCCACACGAACCCGTCGGGATCCACGCGGGCGTAGTCGCCGGTGCGGAACCACCCGTCGGCGCTTAGGCGGTCGCCGAGGTCGGCGCCGTCGGCGTAGCCGGCGCTCAGTGCGGGGGTCAGCACCCACAGCTCGCCCGGCTCGCCCGATCCGACGTCGACGGCGCCCGCGCCCACCTCGCCGGCCGCCGGGACGTCGCTCACGACCCGGAGCTGGACCCCATCGTGCGGACGGCCGACCGACCCGAGCTTGGTGTCGCCGAAGGCGCGCGAATCGGCGGCGTTCCAGCCGATGATCTCGCCGCCGATCTCGGTCTGCCCGTAGCTGTTGAGCACCGCGATCGCGAAGCGGTCGCGGAACCGGCGGGCCTGCAGCGGCGACAACGGGGCGGTGATGCTGCGGACGTAGCGCAGCGGTGCGAGATCGGTGATCGACTCGTCATCGGCGAGCATCGTCATCGCCGCGGGCGGCAGGACCGTGGAGCGGATGCCGAAGCGCGCCACGACCTCCGCGAACGTCGCGGGTTCGAAGCGCTCGAGCACGACGACCGCAGCACCGACCCGCAGCGCGAAGAGCACGTTGTAGATGCCGGCCCACAGCGACAGGGACACGGGGACCAGGTTCGGCATCGGCGGGGCCACCGGCGTCGGGGCGGCGGTCGGGCCCGCGGGCGTCGGGACGGTGGGCGGTTTGGAAGCGGCGCCCGCGCGCAACTTGGCCAGCACGCCGTCGCTCAGGGTGAGCACCCCGCTGTGGCGCAGCAGGACGGGCTTGGGACGGCCGGTCGTACCCGACGTGAACTGGATCAGGGCGATGTCAGGCTCGAACCGAGCCGGCCCGTCCTCGGCACCGACGTCCTCGGTACCCTCGGCATCCGCACGACCGGCGGCGCCGTTCGCTCCGCCGGCTTCGACCGCATCGACCGCTCCGCTCGCTCCGGCGCCTTCGGCGGCCTCGACCGCTTCGGCTGCTTCGGCCGCATCCACCGCTCCGACCGCCTCGGCGATCAGCAGCGGCCCGAAGCGCTCGGCGGGGCCGGGCTCATCGAGGGTGACCAGTCCGAGACCGCGCGCGACTGCGGTGCCGAACGCGGGGCGGGCCTGGTGATCGGGGGTGGTCAGCACCGCCGCCGGCCTGACGCTGGCCAGCACGTGGGCGACCTCGCCGTCGGTCAGGCGGGGGTTGAGCGGCACGTACACGGCGCCGGCGCGCCACACCCCGAACAGCGCGGCGATGACGTCGGCGCCGTTGGGCAGCATCACGCCCACGGCGTGGCCTGCGTCGACGCCCGCCGCCGCGAGTGCGGCGGCCACCTCGATGGCGCGGGCCTGCACCTCGGCGCGGGTCCAGCTGCGCCGGTCCACGTGCACGAGGTCGGCGGCCGGATCGGCGGCCTCGTCGAAGAGCAACATCGCGAGCGTCGTGTGTGGATCGTCGTCGCCGATGGCGTCGACGGCGTCAGGCGCGCCGGCGGTCACGAGGCGGGCCCTGCATCCGCGGCGTCCACCGCGCCGTCGGGAGTGGCGTCGGCGGTCGTGCCCTCCAGCGGCGCCCACGCCGGCTCGCGCTTCTCGGCGAAGGCCAACGGCCCCTCGGTCTGGTCGGGGTGGCCCCACATCGACACGAGCTCGGCCGCGCCCGCCTTGCACGCGTCGGTCAGGCCCATCTCGAACGCACCCCACAGCGCCCGCTTGGTGGCGGCCATCGCGGCGGGCGAGTTGCGGGCGATCTTCTCGGCCAGCTCCTGCGCGGCGTCGCGCAGGTCGGCGGGCGGATCGACGATCTGGCTGATCATGCCGAGCTCATACGCCCGCGACGCGGGCATGCGCTCGTACCGGCCGACGAACGCCATGCGCATCACGGCCTCGGCGGGCATCTTGCGCAGCAGGCCGATCGCCTCGATCGCGACGACCTGACCGACCGAGACGTGCGGGTCGAAGAACTCGGCGTCGGATGCGGCGATCACGATGTCGGCATCCGCGACCCAGTGGAAGCCCCCGCCCGCGCAGATGCCGTTGACCGCCGTGATGACCGGCTTCCACACCTGCTGGTGCCAGGCGGTGAAGTGCAGGTCGAAGTCCTCGAGCGACTCGCGGTAGCGCTCCATGCCGACGCCGTCACCCGCGATCTCGCGCACGTCGACGCCGGTCTGGAACGCCCGCCCCTCGCCGGTGTGCACGATCACGCGCACCTCCGGATCGCGGTCGAGCTCCTCCCACGCCCGCGCGAACTCGTCGCGCATCGTGGCGTTCATGGCGTTGAGCTGGTCGGGTCGGTTGTTGATCAACCAGCCGACCGGACCGTGGCGCTCGACCTTCAGGGTCTCGAACGTCGAGAACGTCATGTCGGGATGTCTCCTGCTGCTGATGGGATGACCGGCTGCCACTGCGGGTCGCGCTTGTCGGCGAACGCGAGCGGTCCCTCGGTCTGGTCGGGGTGGCCCCACATGCCCACGAGCTGGGCCGAGCCGGCCCGGCACGCATCGGTCAGGCCGCGCTCGAGCGCGCCCCACAGCGCCGCCTTCGTGGCGGCCATCGCGGCGGGCGAGTTGCGGGCGATCTTCGTGGCGAGGTCACGAGCCGCGTCGCGCAGCGCGTCGGGCTCGACCACCTCGCCGACGATGCCGAGTTGGTGCGCCCGGGCCGCGGTGATGCGCTCGCCGCGGCCGACCAGCGCCATGCGCAGGATCGGTTCGGCCGGCGAGGTGCGCACCAGCGCGATCGCCTCGTAGGCGGTGACCTGGCCGATCGACACGTGGGGATCGCGGAAGGTGGCGGTGGTGGCGGCGATGACGATGTCGGCATCGGCCACGAAGTGCAGGCCGCCGCCGGCGCAGGTGCCGTTGACCGCCGCGATCACCGGCTTGCGCACCTGGTTGTGCCACGCCGTGAGCCGGAGCTCGGCGCGCCGGGTGCGTCCGGCCTGCTCGCGCAGCGCCGCGGGGTCCCGGCTGAGCTGCACCACGTCGAGGCCGGTCTGGAACACGTCGCCGGCCCCGGTGTTGATGATCACCCGCACATCGGGATCCTGGTCGAGCTCGACCCACGCGGCCTCGAGCTCGGTGAGCATGCGCGCGTTCATGGCGTTGCCGCGATCGGGCCGGTTGAAGATCAGCCAGGCGATCGGTCCTTCCCGCTCGATGAGCAGCGTCTCGTAGCGGCCCGACTCGCTCATCCCCGCGGGACCTCCCGCCACGCCCGGCCCTGCCAGGGGTCGGGCTCACGCGGCAGGCCGAGCACGCGCTCGGCGACGATGTTCTTGTTGACCTCGGTCGTGCCGCCCTCGATCGTGTTGGCGCGGCTGCGCAACATGCCCTTCACGGCGTAGGGCAGCGAGGCGCCGTAGGTGGTGGCATCGCTCTCCCAGGCCATCGCGCCGGCGCCGAGCAGGTCGGTGGCCAGCACCTGGATGCGCTGGTTCAGGGCGCCCTGGTGCACCTTGCCGATCGAGCTCTCCGGGCCTGGTGACCGGCCCGCTTTCAGTCCTGCCCGGATGCGCTGATTGGTCCAGGCCCGGATCTGCTCCTCGCTGTAGAGGCGCATCAGTTCCTGGCGCACGACGACGTCGCGCCAACCGCCCGGCCGGCCCTGCGCGTCGTTCTCGCGCGCCACCCCGATCAGGCGCTCGACGCCTGACCCACCGATGCGATCCACACCGCCCGACCCGGAGCCCGACACCATCTGGCGCTCGCCCGACAGGGTCGCGTTCGCGACCCGCCAGCCGTCGCCGATCGCGCCGACGCGTTGCTCGTCGGTCACGCGGGCGCCTTCGAGGAAGACCTCGTTGAAGTCGATCTCGCCGCCGATGTGGCGCAACGC
>JBBQHT010000374.1:0-4314 GCA_038324235.1 Acidimicrobiales bacterium | reverse complement strand
TCCACCTCGAGCGGTGGGTCGAGCCCTTCGTCTTCGAGACGCGCCTGCACGGCCAGCTCATCGACCCCGCCCAAGGCCTCACCTGGGACGACCGCATCCAGATGGGTCGCGAAGAGGTCGTCACGATCGTCCGCAAGATCTGGCCCTACCTCCTCGTCGGCATCGGCCTCGGCGCGATCATCCACGGCTGGGTCCCGACCGACTGGTTCGCCACCCACGCCAACGGGCCCTTGGGCGTCCCGATCGCCGTCGGCATCGGCGTCCCCCTCTACTCCAACGCCGCCGGTGTCGCCCCGCTCGTGGAAGCGCTGCACGACAAGGGCCTCCCGATGGGCACCGTGCTGGCGTTCATGATGTCGGTCGTCGCCCTGTCGTTGCCCGAGATAATCCTGCTGCGCCGCGTTCTCAAGCCCCGCCTCATCGCCACCTTCGTCGGCGTCGTCGGCACGTCGATCATCGCCATCGGCTACCTGTTCAACGCGATCCTCTGAAAGGACCCACCATGGACGTCAAGATCCTCGGCAGCGGCTGCCGCAACTGTCAGAACCTCGAAGCCAACACCACTCAGGCGCTGCACGATCTCGGCATCGACGCCACCATCGATCACGTCCGCGACGAGGTCGAGATCATCGGCTACGGCGTCATGAGCACCCCGGCCCTCGTCATCGATGACGAGGTCGTGGTATCGGGCCGGGTGCCCTCACCCGACCAGGTCCGCGCGCTCATCGCCGCGCACCAGTCCGACTGAGACAGACCCGAGGTGTCACGCGACGCAGGACGCACGGACCTCCCGACGCGCTGACCGGGCCCGGCTCAGCGGCGGATGCTGATCAGACGGGTGTGAGGCCGAGGTCGGCTTCGATCGCGGCGCGGGGCTTGGCCCCGACGCTCTGGGCGACGGCCTGGCCGTCGCGGAACAGGGCGAGGGTGGGGATGCCCTGGATGCCGTAGCGGTTGGCGATGGTGCCGTTGGCGTCGACGTCGACCTTCACGACCTTGATGGCCCCGCCGTGAGCCTCGGCGAGCTTCTCGAGCTCGGGGGCGACCATGCGGCAGGGTCCGCACCAGGCGGCCCAGAAGTCGACGACGACCGGGACGGTGGACTGGAGGACTTCGGTGTCGAAGGCGGCGGGGGTGTCGGCGTGCGTGATGGTGGACATGAAGGGTCCTTTCAGAGGACTTGTGCGGGGAGGGAATCAGCCGGCAGACCCGACACCACGTTCAACCGATACCCAGGGGGGTATATTCCGGCGTCATGGTGCCGATCTCGGTCATGGCGCCCGGGTGTCGATGATGCCCATCATGCCGAGGTCCTCGTGGTCGAGGATGTGGCAGTGGTAGACGGCCTTGCCGGGGATGTCCCGGAACGGGATCCGCAGGCGCACCGACTGGCCGGCGGGGACGTTGACGGTGTCCTTCCAGCCCGGTGGTGGCGTGGACCCGTCGCTGCGTTCGACGACGCGGAACGGCCACACGTGGAGGTGGAAGGGGTGGTCCATCGGCGACGTGTTGCGGATCTCCCAGTCTTCGGTGGTCCCGAGCCGGGTGGTGATGTCGACCCGGTTGGCGTCGAAGGTGTGGCCGTCGATCAGGAACTGCCCGTCGCCACCGGTTCCGCCCATGCCCATGTTCATCGAGAGGGTGACGAGGCGGTTCGTGGTGACCGACTGGGCGGTCGGATCGTCGAGGGTGCGTAGCGCGGTCGGGAGCGGCGGCGGGGCCGCGTCGGGGCCGCTGGCGTCGAGCGTGGCGATCACGGTGGTCGCACCGGTGGTCGTGGCTGTGGCGTTGCCGCGGCCCATGCCGCCGCGGCCCATGCCGCCGCCGCCCATCCCGCCGCCCATGCCGCCGCGGTCCACGGCGCGGGTGGTGACGGGGTGGGTGCCGGCGGTGACAGGGACGAGGACCTCGGCGCGTTCGCCGGGGACGAGGACGAGCTCGTCGATCGCGTGGGGAGCGTCGAGCCGGCCGCCGTCGCTGGCGACGAGGTGGAGTTGCTGGCCCTCGACGCGGAGCGCGTAGTAGCGCGAGGGGCTGGCGTTGACGATCCGCCAGTGCTCGAGCGTGCCGGTCCGGGCGGGGATGCGGGGTCGGGGCAGCCCGTTCACGAGGATCGCCGAGCCTTCGCGGCCGGTCATGCGCTGCATCATCGTGACGTCGAGCACCGCGGCCGAGTCGCCGATGTTCGGATCCGCGAGCACGAGCACCCGCGACGTGGCCGCGGTGAGCTCGGGCCGCTGGTCGATGGCGTCTTCGACGATGATCACGCCGGCCATGCCGCCGAAGACCTGGCGGGCGACCTGACCGTGGTGGTGGGGGTGGTACCAGAACGTGCCGGACGGGTGATCGGCGGGGATCCGATACGTGTAGGTGTGGCGTTGGCTGGGATCGACCATCACGAAGACGTTGTCGCTGTCCCCTTCGGGGGACACGTGCAGGCCGTGGGTGTGCAGGTTGGTCGGCGCGTCCAAGCGGTTCTCGAGGGTCACGGTCAGCACATCGCCGGGACGGACCCGCAGGGTCGGGCCCGGGGTGGTCCCGTTGTAGGTCAGCGCCCAGCGGGTCCCGTCGGCGTAGGGCACGGTGGCCGCGGCGGCCACCAGGGTGACGTCGAGACGGCCGTTCTGGCTGGCGAGCTCGACCGGCTGGGCGAACTCGCTCGACGCACCGGCGCCGTTCGTCGTCGATCCGCCATCGGTCGTCGCGCCGGGCATGCGGGTGCACGCGGCCAGACCCCCGACCGCGAAGAGGGCGCCGCCGGCCCCGAGCCCGGCCAGGACCTGTCGGCGGCTCAGCCCGCTGGCTCCCGGGGTGGTCATGGCGAGACCAGCGCCAGGCCGGCGCGGATGGACACGTACGCGGCGAGCACGAGGAGGAGGCCGACGAACCAGCGGACGAGGGTGACCGTGGGCAGCCGATCCGCGATGTTCTTGCCCACCGACACGCCCAACAGGGCGGCGACGGTGAACGGGGCGGCGACCCCCCAATCAACGGTCGTGGTGCCGAGGCGACCGGCGAGCGCGACCGCGGAGTTGATGGCGATGACGAGCAGCGACGTGCCGACCGCTTCGGGCATCTCGAAGTCGAGCGCGAGGACCAGGGCCGGGACGACCACGAACCCGCCGCCGACCCCGAAGAACCCGGTGATGAACCCGACGATCGTGCCCGCCACGAGCACCTTGGCGACCACGGTCGCGGTCACCTGCGTGCGGGTGACGACCTGGACGGTGCCACCTGCGTCAGGTTGGGTGGCGGGGTAGAGCTCGAAGTCCTCGTCGCCGGCGCCCGGCTTGGTCTGGTTGACCCACATGCGCCACGCCGCGATGACCATGAGCCCGGCGAAGGCGAGGAGCAGGACGTTCGGGTCGACCGAGTGGTTCAGGCGGGTCCCGATCACGGACCCGCCGACCCCGGCCAGGCCGAACATGACCCCGGGCAGCACCCGCACCCGGCCGGCGCGCAGGTGGGCGACCATGCCGAACAGCGACGCGGCGCCCACGACGATGAGCGACGTCGTCGTCGCGGCCTGCGGGCTCTCCCCTGCCGCGTAGACCAGGATCGGCACCGCCAGGATCGAGCCGCCACCCCCGAGCGCCCCGAGGGACACCCCGATGAGGAACCCGAGCGGCGACACGAGCAGCGCCCGGCCGTTCATCGCCGCGTCCCCTGCTGGCCGCGGCGGTTGACCATCGGGAGGCCGGCAGCCTGCCAGGCGGTCATGCCCCCGGTGAGGTTCACCGCGTCGAAGCCGGCCTGGGCCAACACCTTGGTGGCGCGCGCCGAGCGGTTCCCCGAGCGACACACCACGATGATCGTCCGGTCCTCGGGCAGGCGGCCCATCGACGACGGCAGACCTCGCAGCGGGTGGTGCTTGGCCTTGGGGGCGTGGCCCGCGTCCCACTCGCTCTTCTCGCGCACATCGACCAGCACCGCACCGGAGCGCATGAGCTCACGGGCCTCGACGGCCCCGATGCTCGAGGTGCGGGTGGCGCCGAACAGTTTGGACAACACGCTCATGGCGGGCCTTTCGAGTCGGAGGTACGCCACCTCCAACATACCCTACCGGGTATAGTATTCCTGGTCGGGAACAAACCCCCCGGGGTATAGGTTCCCATCCTGCGATCGCCGCCATCAGGCCAGTAGAGGAGAAGGTCATGGAACTACCCGAGGACGTCACCGCCGATCTGCGCAAGCGGCTGCGCCGCATCGCCGGTCAGGTGCAGGGCATCGAGCGCATGCTCGACGAAGGCCGCGAATGCCGCGACATCGTCACCCAGATCTCCGCCGCCAACCGAGCCCTCGAACAAACCGGCT
>JBBQHT010000373.1:0-4325 GCA_038324235.1 Acidimicrobiales bacterium | reverse complement strand
GGGTGGGGCGCGGGGTGGGCCCCCCCCCGCGCCCGCTCGGCCCCTCGGCCCCGAGCTCCACACCTCGCTCGGCCGCGCCGGGCCGACCCGGCGCGTGGCCGCGCCCGCGAGGGGCGTGATCGCCGCCACCGTGCTCGGACGCAACGCTCGGCGCCGTGAGGACCTCACGCTCGCCGTCCTCGCCGCCCTGAGCGCCGGTCTCGGTCTGGTCGTGGCGTGGATCGGTCTGTCCCCGTCGGGCGCGGCCGACCTCGTCGGGATCTCGATGGGCTTCGTGCTCATCGAGGCCGTCGCCCACCTGGCCGGCCGTGACAGCTTCTGGGCCCGGCCCGCACACCTGCTGGGTGTCGCGACCGAGGCGATCGCCGGCGCCTTCACCGCGTTGGTGGTGCTGGGCGTGGCGGCGGACGTGGTCGCTCGAGCGCTCACCCATGACGGGTGGGCCTCGTCCGGGACGACGATCGTCGCCGGCGCGTTGGCTGCCACCGGCTGGTTCATCGCCGACCTGCGGCGCCGCCGCGAGGATGGCACCGGGAACGCCTTCGGTCTGTTGTTCGGCGGCGGTTGGCCGCCGGCGACCATCGGCATCGCGGCCTCCATCGTGGTCGGCACGGCGGCAGGAACATCGCCCGCCGTCACGGCCGCGGTGGCGACCATCGTGCCCGTGGGCCTGGTCCTCGCCGGACGACCCGGAGCGCACGCCACCGCCGCCGCCCTCGTCCTGAGCGCCTCCGGCCTCGCCGCGCTGCAGCCACCGACCACCACCAGCGCCGCCCTCGTGGCCGTCGGCACCGCCCTTACCGGCGCGCTGGCGCTCGCGGGCGCGGCGGTGATCCGGGCTCACATGCGGTCGGCCGACGCGCCATGGGCCTGGCTGCTCGCCGGCACCTCGCTCGTGCCCATCGGCGCGGCGTGGTGGATGCTGACGGCTCCCGCGGACGCGGTCCTCACCCCGTTCGCGGGCGCCTTCGCCGTGATCGTCCTCGCGTCGCTCGTGGCGGTGGTCCTCGGCCTCGGCGAGGGTTCCGGCGACACCCGTGGCCTGGCCTTCGTCGGTCGTGGCGCCGCGCTCGCCGCGCTCGCCACGGCCACGGGTCTACGCCCCGGTGAGGTCGCGATGATCGCCGCCGTGCTGAGCGCGCTCGCGGTCGTCGATTCGCGGCGGCTGCACTCCCCGTGGCCGCTGGTGACCACACCGATCACTATGCCGATCATGGTGGCGATGGCCACCCTCGCCGCGGGAGGTTCGGTTGCGCAGGTCGGCCTGGCCCTGTGCGTCCTGGCTGCCGTCGCAACCGGAGTTTCGCTGCTGCTGGCGCCCGTGTGGCAACCGCCGCTGGTCGCAGTCGTCGCCTCGGCCGCGGTCAGCGGCATGGCTCTCGCCGCGCAGGACGCGGCCACCGTCAGCACCGCCTTGATCCTGCTGGGCGGCATCGGGCTGGCCTACAGCGCGGCCTACCGATCGATCGAGGGCACGGTGTTCGCGTGGCTCTTCGTCACGGCGGGCGTCTGGGGGCACCTGATGGTCGCGCAGGTCGGCGCGCTCGATGCCTACGTGGTCCCCGTCGCCTTCGCGCTCCTCGTCGCCGGATGGTGGGCCCGTCGCACCAGCTCGGGCGCGGAAACCGGCACCGGCCGCATCCTGGTGAGCTCGTGGGTCGCCTTCGGCCCGGCGATCATCCTGCTCGGCGGCAGCGCGCTGCTCGAGCGCATCCACGGCGGTGGCGGTGTCCACGCCCTGGTGGCCGGCGCGGTGGGTGTCGCCGCGGTGCTCGCCGGCGGGGGCAAGCGGCTCGTCGCGCCGCTCCTGCTCGGCACCGCGCTCCTGGTGGGCCTGACCGCCCACGAATCTCTCGGCGTCACCCGCGAGGTGCCGACTTGGGGCTGGCTGGCGCTCGGCGGCAGCATCCTGGTCGGCGCCGGCATCGCGATGGAGCGACTGGATCGCGACCCGATGGAGACCGGCCGGCGCCTCGTGGACGTCGTCCACGAGCGCTTCTCGTGACGCCAGTGGGGCCGACCGAACCGCTCAGGAGGCTCGGGGGATCTCGAGCGCCGGGCCGTTCGGGGCGGCGGTGACCTCACGCAGGAAGCGCAGGACCGTGCGGTTGAACGCGGCGGCGTGCTCGAACATGAACCCGTGCGCCCCGCCTCTGACCACCGCCAGTTCTGCGCCGGGGATCAGCGAAGCGATCTCCTCGGAGTCGCCAAGGGGCGTCAGGATGTCCTGGCTGCCCACCAGCACCAGGGTCGGCGCGGTGATGGTGGCCATCTGGAAGCGGATGTCGTCGTCCATGGCGAGGATCGCCTCGACCTGGGCAACGAAGCACTGGGGCGGCAGGCTCATCGCGAGCGAACCGAGGGCGCCGATCGCGGGCCAGAAGCGACGCAGTGACCGCGGCCCGATCAGCCAGCGGACCGCGTACTGCGAGAACGCCCCCATGCCCTCGTCGCGAGCCACCGCCGCCCATTCCTCGAGCAGCTCCCGACGCCAGGGAAGCTGCTGGCAGGCTGTGCACGCGAGGACCAGCGAGCGCACGCGCTCGGGGTGTTGCACGGCGATGATCTGGGCGAGCACACCGCCCATGGACGCGCCCATCACGTGCGCGTCGGCAAGTCCAGCTGCGTCCATCACCGCGAGCGCGTCGCCGGCCATGACCTCGAGGTCGTACGGGCCGTCGGGCTTGTCGGAGCGACCCACCCCGCGGTTGTCGAACACGACCACGCGGTAGCGGGCCGCGAAGGCGGCGCGCTGGCGCAACCAGCCCCGGCTGTCGGTGCCGAGGCCCTGGATCATCAGGATCGGGTCGCCGTCGCGCCGACCAGAGACCGAGTAGTGCAGACGGGTGCCGTCAGCGGCGTGGGTGAATGACACGGCTTCCTTCTGTCGGCCGTCAGGCCGCTTCCTGGTCGGGTGGACCGATGAGGTAGGTGACCTCGGCCCAGTCGTAGAGGTGGCGCACCACGGCACGGGTGCGGTGCTGCGGGGTGAAACCGATGCGCTCCCCCGAGAGTGATCCGTCGGCGGTGCGACCGTGCACCAGCAGCTCGTGGATGTGCGCCGGCACCGGGGCGCCGGCGAGGGCGGCCATGCCGCGGGCGGCGCGCCAGCCGGGGCCGGCGACCAGCAGCGGCACGCGGTGGCCCATGCGAGCGGCCTGGAGGGCGGTGATGGCGCCGGGGCCGACGACGTTGACCGGGCCGTCGAACGGAGCGAGCACGGCCGCGACGAGTGCACCGGCGGCGTCTTCTTGGTGGAGCACGGAGAACGACGGGTCCGACACCGCCGAGACCGGGACGACGGGCAGGCGCAGGAAGCGACCGAGTGGGCTCGGGAAGTGCGGCCCGACCAGGGGCGCGAGGCGCAGTCGGGTGACCACCGCCCCCGTGACCTCGCCGGCCTCGACCGCCATCCGCTCGGCGAACAACAGCGAGCTCCCCCACGGCGTCGTCGGGTCGGGGGTGACGTACTCGTCGGGGCGGATCGGCGCCCCCGCACGACGGCCGTAGACCTCGATCCCGGACCTCACCACGATGCGGTCCAGGTTCCCCTGCTCGGCTGCCGCAGCCATGAGCCCGACCGTTCCCGACGCTGTGCGCTCCATCGCCGAGGTGGGACTCGAGCGGGCGTTGGGCTCGTAGGTGCCGATGTGCACGATCGCGGTGGGCCCGAACGCTTGGACGATCTCCGCCGTGCGCTCGCGCTGGCGTGGATCCACCCGGTGGAACGTGGCGCGGCGCAGCCGGCGCCGGGGCGGATCGATGTCCATCCCCGAGATGGCCTCCACCTCGGAGCGAGCCTCCAGCAGGTTGGCGACGCGTGTGCCCAGCTCGCCGCCCATGCCGGTGTTCAAGTTGCGCAACTGCCAGGCCCTTTCGCCGGTCCGACCCGCCGAACTTCGGGTCTCCAGTGTGCCGCATCGAGGACACGCGAACACGGATCGCGTCAGAATGTCCTCAGACCGTCACCGTGCCCGGGCCGCCCCAGAGCCGAGAATGCCGGAGAGGGGCCGCCACGTAGCCGAGAACGCGAGGGGAGGGGCCGCCACGTAGCCGAGAACGCCGGGGGGTCGACTCAGGCGTTCTTCTCGTAGACGAGGCGGAGGCCGTGGAGGGTGAGCCAGGGCTCGCTGTGCTCGATGCGCTTGGACAGCGGCGTGATGAGGTCCGCCAGGCCGCCCGTCGAGATGACGGTGCACGTGCCCAGCTCCTCCTGGATCCGGTCGCAGAGGCCGTCGACCTGGGCGGCGAAGCCGTAGAGGGCGCCGGACTGGATCGACTCGATCGTGTTCTTGCCGATGACGCTGCGCGGCTCCACCAGCTCG
>JBBQHT010000372.1:0-4391 GCA_038324235.1 Acidimicrobiales bacterium | reverse complement strand
GAGCGGTCCTCGTCGAGCACCATCGCTACCGCGTCACGCCGGAACTCCGGCGGGAACTTCGAGGGACGACCCCTCGGCTTCTTCTTGTTGGACATGGACTTCCTCCTATACGAGGTGTCCGTCCAACGGGGGGATGCTCAGACAGAGTCCCGCGGTGAGGGTCGCGAGATCGGGACCCGGGCGATCCCCGCTGGCTGATGGCCGGCCGTACCGTGGTCGCATGGTGGATGGGGGATCCGTGGCGGCGCGTTCGGCTCACGCCGACGCTGACCGGACCGCGCAGCGGCGGTGGCGCCTACGCGCCGGCGCGGTCCTCGTGATGGTGATCGTCGGCGCGGGGTTGCTCGTGGCGCTCAGCTACCGCTCGGTGGCGCCACCGACCGCGACGTCGTGCTTGTCGAGTGACGACGCCCTGGTGCGCGCCGCGTCGTCGACCCTCACCGCGGAGGTCCGGGCCCTGCTCGCCGACGGTCACGACGCGAACGCTGTGGATCCGTTGGGTCGGCGGCCGCTGTATTGCGCCGTGGCCGCCACCCAGACCGAGAGCGCCCGGCTGCTCCTCGACCACGGGGCGAACCCGAACCTCGACAGCACGAACGACCGCTACCCGATCGGGTCAGACCGCCCGTTGAGCATGGCGATCACGAACCGGTCCGCGACGCTCGTGACATTGCTCCTCGATCACGGGGCCGACGTCAACGCCTCGACCGAAGGCCGGTCACCGCTCGGCCTCACGATCGAATATGGCGACGCCGACGCCGTGGCCGCCCTCCTGGCCCACGGCGCCAACCCGAACCTCGACGACGGGTACAACCCACCGCTGTTCGTCGCCAGCCGCGACCAACCCGACGCCCGCATGGTGCAGCTCCTCGTGGACCACGGCGCGAACGTGGCGTCCCCGGGCCGGTCGGCGCTGTGCCTTGACCTCACCCGCTCGTTCGACGGTCACGAAGGATGCGCGACCCCCGTCGGAGCCGCCGCCGAAAACGGTCACCAAGCCACCGTCACCTTCCTGCTCGACCACGGTGCCGATCCGACCAGCGGCCTGTACCCGGCCTCGATCGGCAACCACCCCGAGATCCTCCGGATCCTGCTCGACCGCGGGGCGAACCCGAACGGGACCGCCGGCACCAGCCCGCTGCTCTACAACGTCATCTTCGGCAACCAGCCCCTCGTCGATGACCTCCTCGACCGCGGCGCCAACCCCAACACCGGGGGCGAAGCCACTGCCGACAACCTTCAACTCGGCGCCCGGCTCGGCACCTGGTTCGCGCACGGGCCCGCCACGACCGATCAACTCCTCGCCGCCATCGTGTGCGCCATCACAGGTACAGCCCCCAACCTCCCCCCACTCATCGCCGCCGCCGCCGCCGGCAACACCCCCGCCACCGAAGCCTTGCTCGCCCACGGTGCCGACCCCAACGCCACCGCGACGTTCGACCCGCCCATCACCCCCCTGACCGCCTCGATCACCACCCACCACGACGACATCACCGCCCTCCTCAAAACCGCCGGCGCGCGACCCACGACCCCTATGACCGCTCCGCTGCCACCCGTCTACCCCCCACCGCAGTCCTGCTCATGACCTGACGACGCGCCAGTACCTGGCCGTCAAGTGCACACGGCACAGGAGCGCACCACAGCGGACTCGTGCTGTGGCACGCAGGCATAACACTCACAGAACGCGTCCCTGATCGACGGTGGTCCACCGTCCCCGATCGCCGGATCCGCTCGCGTTCGGGCCGAATCACTACCGGGACGGTGTGTCGTTAATGCTCGCCCCGAGGTCGTGCGTGTCACACTGGTTTGTGCCTGAGAACAAGCCACCGCCGATGCGCATCACGTGGGCGTGGGCCGACCAGCCGATTTCGGCCAAGTTCGTGATGGTGGTTGCGACCATCGGCGGGGTGTACGTCGCGGCGATGGGCCAAGAGTGGGCCGCGCGCCTGGTGGGGTTCACCGTCGGGGTGACTCTCGTGCTTCTCGTTCTCACGACGAGCCTGATCTGGAGCTCTGTGCGTCGGCGACATCGCAAGACGGGACTTCCCGACGTCCACCAGGAGCCTCGGCCCTAATACGCGTGACGCGACCGCCGAGCGAGGACCCCTCATCCCGACCGAGGCCGGCCTCGCACGCGCGATGGCAATCATCCGTAAGGGATCTGCCGCAGGTTCGGTCGACGATGGGTTCGTCCGAACGTGTCCAAGATCGCACGGGCAGAACAATCCCGACCGGCCACCGTCCCTGCCGGGTCGGCGTGATGGTCGTGTGGCATCGTGGGAGCGGTGGGTTCACGTGGAGATGCCGGATCGGTATACGTCGGTTCCGACGAGCGGGCGGACTCCGGGCGCGAGGCTCGGTACTTGGGAACGCGGGCGTTCTGGGTTGCCGTCGGGATCGCCGTCACGATGGTGGCGATGCCGGTGACGGCACGACTTGATCACTCGCTCGATCAGATCGGCGCAGCGTCCAACGCGTGGGCCACGCTGGTCGTCGTCACGATCCCTGCGTTGGGGTTGTGGTCGGACCGGTTGTACCGCGGCGTGGTCATCGTGTGGTCGGCCGCGATCCTGATCTGGTGCGCTGGAACCGTCGGGTACTTCTGGTGGCCGGTCGTCATGCTGCCCTTCGCCTGGCTCGGAGCCGCCAGGCCGTCATCGGTGCCGCTCACGAAGGCCTACACGTGGGTCGGCGCCGCGGTCCTGCTCGGAGCCTGCACGGTGCCCATCACGGCCCGGGTGGCTCGACCGGCCTACGGGGCAGTCGCCGTCGTTTGCCTCACCCGTGACGCGCCGGAGACGGCAGCCCAAGCCACCCTCGCCGCGCTCTTCCCGAGCA
Organism: Acidimicrobiales bacterium; assembly: GCA_038324235.1. Lineage (GTDB taxonomy): Bacteria > Actinomycetota > Acidimicrobiia > Acidimicrobiales > Acidimicrobilacustridaceae > JBBQHT01. Next base: position 1,553 of record JBBQHT010000372.1, on the reverse strand, counting down.
ACTGGAACCGCGGCTCCCAGCCGGGCGTAAGCGGAGTCGGGACCGACCGATTGCAAGGGCGCGCCGTCGTGATCGTCGAGTTCGACTCTGGTGCCAGCGAAAGCGACCGGCAACGGGTGCGCGACGCTGCCCGTTCGCTGCCACAGGTGACCGCCGTGATCGACCGGGACGAATCACCCCAACGTGGAGGATCCCGCGCGAACCCCTGCCCGTGACGACGGCGCCGCACCTGTCCCAGAACGTCCGGGCCTAATCCCGCCGCGCGAGCGGGCGAAACGCCGGCTGCGCCGCGACACGCTTCGCGCATCCGATCGCCTCGCCGATGGGGGGTGTGCCCGGATGTGACTCACTCGGGGCCGCCACGGACGAACATCTGGTACGAACGCAATACGCGATGATGCTGTCATGCGACAGGCGAAGAAGCATCCTCCAGAAGAGCCGGTTCCCGAAGATGGCCGGTACGACGGACGCCCGTTCGTCATGTTCCTGGACGCGTACGTCCAGTCGGCGATCGGCGAGCTACCTGCGAGCCGTGCCGCGCGGCTTCAGGACATGGTGCCCAATCTCCAGTCCACGTTCGATTCGTCCAAGCCCGACTGGACGAGCATCGTCGCAGAACAGATGGAGTTCCCGGCAGAGCTACCGGAAAGCCTGCGGGCCATGTGGCAGCGCAATGTCGCTGCATTCGAGGAGGCCGAGGGAGAGGCCGATCCCGTTCTGTTCGCACGCCTGGTGGTCGACCGGAACTTCATCCCAGATCTTTGAATCTCTCGACGGCATGGAAGCGCGGTCTACCCACGCACTGGCTCGTCCCCGAACGACGCAACGAGAACGGGCTGAACGACGGGAGTATGGCGCGGGTAGTTGTCGCGGCGGCCCGGACTGTCGCTGACGGTGGCAGATGGAATCTTGGCTACGGGTCGTGGGAGTCCCGCTACGTTCCCGGTGATGACCTCACCGCCTGCCCTGAGCGCTGACCTTGAGCTGGGCATGCTGATGGCTGACGCCGCTGACGGGTTGGCCATGGCCACCTTCACGGGCAGTGCACTCGAGTACGAGGAGAAGTCCGATGGCAGCCCGGTCACCGAGACGGATCGGGCGATCGAGGAGCGACTCCGTTCGATGGTGATTTCCGAGCGGCCGGCCGACGGGTTCCTTGGTGAAGAGGTCGGCGAGAACGGGGCCACGAACCGGCGGTGGATCATCGACGGCATCGACGGGACCGCCAGCTTCCTGGCCGGCGAACGAGAATGGAGCACCCTGGTCGCCCTCGAAGAAGACGGGACCGTTCTGCTGGGGCTGGTCACCGCACCGGCCCTGCGTCGCCGATGGTGGGCAGCTCGAGGAACCGGCGCGTGGACACAAGCCACGGATTCCGCCGCCTCCACAACCGTCCAGCGTGTGACCATCAATGGCGCGAGCAGCCTCGGCGAAGCGGCCGTCGGCATCTGGCCCCCGCCCGCGCGCTTGAGTCCATCCGATCTGGCCATCGCCGCCCGCCTCGCCGCCGCCGTCCGTCGCACCAGTCCGGAGACGGACTGGACCGACGCCAC
>JBBQHT010000371.1:0-4439 GCA_038324235.1 Acidimicrobiales bacterium | reverse complement strand
TCCGAGGTCCACATGAAGAACAAGCTGCGCATGACCCCTGACCAGGTCAAGGCCGAGACCGCAAGGTCGGTGGCCCACGCCAAGCAGTACACCACCGACGTCGAGTTCTCGCCCGAGGACGCTTCCCGATCCGACTTCGGGTTCATGTGCGAGGTGCTGCAGGCGGCGGTCGACGCCGGCGCCACCACGCTGAACATCCCCGACACGGTCGGCTACGGGATCCCCGAGGAGTACGCCCAGCGCCTGGCGGACGTGCGAGCCGCGGTCGTGGGCGACTACGTCATCTCCACCCACTGCCATGACGACCTGGGCCTGGCGGTCGCCAACTCGCTCGCGGCGGTCCACGCCGGGGCCCGCCAGGTCGAGTGCACGATCAACGGCATCGGCGAGCGCGCCGGCAACGCGGCGATGGAAGAGATCGTCATGGCCCTGCGCACGCGCGCGGACTACTTCGGGGGCGTGGACACCGGCATCAAGGCCGAGGAGCTGGGGCGGGCCAGCCGCCTGGTCAGCCGCCTCACGGGCTACCCGGTCCAGTACAACAAGGCGGTCGTGGGCCGCAACGCCTTCGCCCATGCCTCCGGCATCCACCAGCACGGCGTGCTCTCCGAGCGCTCCACCTACGAGATCATGGATCCGGCCGCGGTGGGTGCGGGCGAGACGCAGATCGTGCTGGGCAAGCTGTCGGGGCGCCATGCGTTCGCCGACACGCTCAAGAAGATGGGCTACGACCTGCACGGCGACGCCTTGAACCAGGCGTTCACCCGCTTCAAGGAGCTGGCCGACCGCAAGGCCGAGCTGACCGAGGACGACCTCGAGGCGCTGGTCGCCGAGGAGGTGGGCGACACCGTGCGCTACCGCTTCCAGTTGGTGTCGATCGATTGTCACGGCGGGTCGACCAGCACGCCCACCGCCACCATCGTGCTCGACCACGAGGGCACCAAGCTCGAGGCCACCGCCACCGGCGATGGCATGGTCGAGGCGGCGTGCACCGCGATCAAGCAGGCCACGGGCATGGAAGGCCGGCTCACCGACTACGCCGTCACCTCGGTGACCGGTGGGGTCGACGCGCTCGCCGACGTGGCGCTGCGCTTCGACGTCGACGGGCACTCCGTCCCCGGCCGGGGTCTGTCGACCGACGTGGTCGAGGCGTCGGCCCGGGCGTTCCTCAACGCCATCAACCGCGTCACCCGGGCCCGTGACACCGGCGAGGACCTCGCCCGTTCGGGCCGTCCTGGCTCGCTCGAAGGCGTCTGAAGGGTAGGTCCGGGCCCGTGCGCGTTGTGCGCCCCCGAGGGGAGTCGGGGGCGCACGGAATGCGTGACCGTGTGATCGACCACCACACGACCGGATGCAGGGTACATCGAACACGGCGTCGTGTTCATTCGCGGCATGGACCCGATCTCCGCAATGTGGGACAATATATGCATGTCGCATGCATCTGTGGACGGGCCGAAACTGACGAACCTCCTGGGCGCGGCGGTCGTGGCCTTGGGCGACGAGCTGTCGCTGTCGGCCGATGACGCCGCGATCGTCTCATTGCGGTGGCACGACGGGCTCTCGATCGATGCGCTGGCCGCGATCGTCGGCCTGAGCCAGCCCGGCACCGTCCGTCTCGTCGACCGGCTCGAGCGCGCCGGGATGGTCCGGCGGGGTCCCGGGCCCGACGGCCGGACGCGCGCCCTGCACCTGTCGGCGGCGGGGACGCGGCGGGCCCGAGCGGTGCTCGCCGCGCGCGACGCGGTGCTCGGCCGGGTGCTCGCGTCGCTGACCCCGCACGACGCCGAGCGGCTGGAGGTCGTGCTCGCGGACATCCTCGGACACCTCGCGGTGGACGACGCGGCGGCCTCGCGTATCTGCCGGCTCTGCGACGAGGATGCGTGCGGCGGCGTGGCGGACTGCCCGGTCGACCGAGCCCTCGAGGCCCAGCCGTGAGCGGGCCGGCCCGCCCGGGGGTGCTCGCGGCGATCGGTGCATCGCTGTTGTGGGGCGGCGGCACGATCGCCACCGAAGCGGTGCTGCGCACCGGCGTGCCATCGGGCCCGTTCACCGCGATCGAGCTCACGACGAGCGTCGTGTTTCTCTGGGTGATGTGCCGGCTCACGTCGACCGCCATCCCGTCGGTACGGACCTGGTGGCGGGCGGGGTTGCTGGGATCGCTCGAACCAGGCCTGGCCTACCTGTTGATCAACGCCGGGTTGGCCCGCACCTCGGCGACCCACGGCGCGCTCATCAGCGCCGGCGAACCGGTGCTGATCGCGCTGCTCGGCTGGCTGTGGCTCGGGGCGGCGATCCCGCGCCGGCTTGTCGCGCCGATGGGTCTCGTCCTCGTCGGCACGATGGCGGTCGTGACCGCGCAGGCCGGGACCGACGGGGCGAGTTGGGTCGGTGACGGCCTGGTCGCCCTTGGGATCCTCGCCGCCGCCATCTACGTCGTCGGCTCGGCCCGGGCCGCGGTCGACGTCGCGGTGCTCGGGCTCACCCTGCTCCAACAGCTGTTCGCGATCGCGTTCGTGATCCCCGTGGTGGCGATCTCTGGTCTCGTCGGTGGCGGGTGGGGTTCGGGCCCGGACAGCCTGGGTCCCTGGTTGGCCGTCCCGGTGATCGGCATCGGGGCTTCGGCGCTGACCTTCTGGCTGTACCTCACCGCTCTGGCGCACCTCGCGCCGAGCGTCGCCGGTCAGTTCCTCGCGATCATCCCGCTCGTCGCCTTCGCCGGGGCGGTCGTCATCCTCGGTGAGCCCGCCGGCGTCCAGGCGATCGCCGGCGCCGTGGTCGTCATCGCCGCGCTCGTCGCCATCGCCCGCCTCGAACCGGTGCCCGCCCTGCGGGCTGCCATCGAGCCCCTGGGCGGTCCGGCCGGCTGATCATCAGCTGAACGGCAGCCAGAACTTCTCGTGCAGCGTGGCCACCTCGCTGGACTTCAGGCCGTTGCTCGAGAACGTGTAGAGCGTGTCGCCCACCACGAGCGAGCGCTCGATGGGTGAACCGGGGGCCGACGGGACCGGTCCGGGGCAGTAGCTCGAGTCCGGTGCGGCGACGCCGCCGGACCCGCCCGCACTCGGTGGGATGTAGCAGGGGACCGTCGTGGGCATGGGTGGCACCGGCTGGCCGGGCGGCATGGTCGGCTCCTCGGTGATGACGCAATCGCCGTTCGTGTTGCACGGCGTGGGGTAGGACCGGGTGCTCGCCGGGTTCACGACCCGACCGAGCTCCTTGATGCCGGAGGGATCGATGGTCAGGCCGATGGCGCCGGTGAAGGGCGGCAGGTAGGTAGGGGCCGCGCCGGCACCACCCGGGCACACCCCTCGGGTGCTCGACGGGTCGCAGCCGTTGATGTAGCCGACGTACGCACGGTCCACCGGGATCATCGCGAGCTTGGTGGCGCCCCACCACATGAAGGCGTGGAAGTCCTGCTCGACCTGCGACGTGCTGTTCCACAGGACGTAGGACTGCACCTCGCGGGGGTTGGCGAGGTCGGTCATGTCGTACAGCGCCACCTTGGTGCCGAGCGCCCGACCCTGGGCGGTCGCGTCCTGGCCGATGCCGATCAGCAGCGAGCCGTCGATCGGATGCAGGTAGGCCGAGTAGCCGAGCAGCTTGAGCTCGCCGACCACGCGGGGGGCCGCGGGGTCCGACAGATCGAGCGTGTAGAGCGGATCGGTCTGGCGGAAGGTCACGACGTAGCCCTGCTTGCCCACGAAGCGGACCGCCTTCACCTGCTCGCCGTGGCCCATGTCGCCCACCTGGCCGACCTGGCGCAGCTCGCCGTCGGTCTCCTGGAAGGTGTGCACGCCGGTCTCGCTGCCGCCGCAACGCGGGCAGCCGTTGGGAGCGGTCGTCGTGGCGACCCGCAGCGTGGCGTCGTCCTCAGACATCGAGAACTGGCTCAGCAAGGTCCCGTCCACGGTGCCCGACGCCTTGTAGATCGCGGGGCCCTTGTTGGTGATGTCGAACTTGTGGATCGAGGTGCTGCTGCGCAGGTCGACCGGGGGCGGCGCCACCGTCGCGGGCGTCGTGCCGCTCGTCGTCGGCTGCTTCGGGGGATCGACGTAGGCCGGCGTGGCCACGTAGAGGTTGGCCTTGGACGCGTAGACGGTCTGTCCGTCGGCCAGGATGCCGACGGCGTCAGCCGGCTTGATCTCGCTGCCGGTCACGTCGACCGACATGACCGCCAGGGTGCCGAACCCGGAGAACGTCTTGGGGTGGCTGACCTTGGCGCAGTCGAGCAGCGGAACGTCGGTCGGGTGGTCGCCGGCGCCGATGTGGGCGCTCGGCAGCCAGTCCTCGATCTTGGTGTCCGCCACGATCTGGCGGTTGGCCTTGGCGGCGGCTTCCTCGGCGGCGGGGGTCGAGCTCGACGGCATGACGAAGGGCAACGGGGCGCGGGTGGCGGTCGTGACGACCCGGGCCTGGCCGTCCACCATGCGGGCGCTCAC
>JBBQHT010000370.1:0-4461 GCA_038324235.1 Acidimicrobiales bacterium | reverse complement strand
GGGGTGGTCGGGTTCGCCTCGAAGTACTGGCCCGTCATGGGCGGCGGGCGGCCGGGACGTCCCGTCGGGGACGAGGCCGGTGATGTCGGGGAGGCACGGTCGGGACGATAGCCTGACCGTCGTGTCCAGCTACACCCTCCGCATCATCGGCGACCCTGTGCTTAAGCAGCGAGCGACCGAGATCGACGACATCGACGGCAAGTTGGTGAACCTCGTCGACGACATGTTCGACATCATGTACGAGGCCCCGGGCATCGGCTTGGCGGCGCCGCAGATCGGGGTGCAGAAGCGGCTCTTCGTCTACGAGTACGACGAGGAACCGGGGGTGCTCATCAACCCGCTGATCAAGGAATCCGACGGCGAGTGGGTCTTCAACGAGGGCTGCCTGTCGATCCCGGGCCTGTACTTCGAGATCACCCGACCGAAGTCGATCCTCATCAGCGGCGTGGACCTCGATGGCAACGAGGTCGAGTTCGAGGCGGACGAACTGCAGTCGCGGCTCTACCAGCACGAGCTCGATCACCTCGACGGCACGCTCATGACCGAGAAGCTCACCGACCTGCAGGCCAAGGCCGCGAAGAAGTACCTGCTCGACCTGCGCCTCGAGGGGCCGCGCAAGGGCGCGCCGCCGGTCACGCTCGGCGCCGACGGTCAACTGATCGTCCACGAGTGACCATCTCGCTCCCTGCCGCTCCCGCGCACCCCCGCCGGCTCGCCTACCTCGGGACACCCGAGATGGCCGTAGCGCCGTTGCGGGCACTGCACGCAGCCGGTCACGACATCGGCCTCGTGGTGAGCCGTCCCGATAAGCGGCGCGGCCGCGGCGGGGACCTGCAACCGAGTCCGGTGAAGGCCGCGGCGCTCGAGCTGGGCCTGCCGGTCACCGACGACCTGCACGCGGTCTTGGACGCCGACGTGGACCTCGGCGTCGTCGTCGCGTACGGCCGGATCATCCCGCCGGCCGTGCTCGAACGCCTCCCGATGGTCAACCTGCACTTCTCGCGGTTGCCCCGCTGGCGAGGCGCGGCCCCTGTCGAGCGGGCGATCCTGGCGGGGGACACCCAGACTGGGGTGGATCTCATGGTCGTGGAGGAGGGGCTCGACACCGGCGGGATCTACGCCGAGACCGTCGTGGACATCGGTCCGGACGAGACGGCCGACGAGTTGCGCCGCCGGCTCGTGGATGCCGGTGCCCACCTGCTCGTGCGCTGCCTTGCCGACGGCCTCGGCCAGCCCCGTCCCCAGATCGGCGAGACGGTCTACGCGGAGAAGTTCACGGCGGGTGACTTCCAGATCGACTGGCAGGCGGATGTGGGGGCGGTGCATCGCCTGATCCGCATCGGTGGTGCGTGGACGACCTTCCGCGGCAAGCGCCTCAAGATTTGGAATGCCGCCCGGCGGTGCGACGACACCTCGTGCGCCGATCCCGCGCTCGACGGGCGCGACGGGCGCCGTGGTCACGGCGACGCGGACGGCGGCGCCGACCGCGACCGCGCGGGCGACCAGGTGGTGGAGGGCGACCCGGTGCTCGCCGCGGGCGAGTTGGCCGTGCTCACCGGCGACGACGTGCTCGTGGGCACCGGAACCTCGGGCGAGGCGTTGGCGCTGCGCGAGGTCCAACCCGAGGGCAAGGGCCGCCAGCCGATCGCGGCGTGGCGCAACGGCAGCCGTCCCGCCTCGGGCGAGCGCTTCACGTGAACGCCGCCGAACGTCGGGCCGCGGCCCGCAAGCAGAAGTTCGAGGACGCCGGTGCGGTCCCGTGGAACCGCGAGCGCGACGATGCCCCCGACCCGGGTGGTGCGACCCCCCGCGCTCGACGGGGTGACGCCGACGAGCGGGTCGGCACCGGCGTGACCAGCCGCCGGGTCGCGGCCGAGGCGCTGCAGCGCATCAGCGATGAGGGGGCCTACGCCAACCTCGTGCTTCCGGCGTTGCTGGCCCGCAGCGGCCTGGACGAACGCGATCGGGGCTTCGTCACCGAGCTCGTCTACGGCACGACGCGCATGCGCCGATCGTGCGATTGGCTCGTCGATCGCTTCGTGCTCACCGATCTCGATCCCCAAGCCCGTGCGCTGCTGCGCATCGGGGCGTACCAACTGGTGTTCCTCGACACGCCGCCGCACGCCGCGGTCAGCGCCACCGTCGATGCCGCGCCCCGCAAGCTGCGCGGTCTCGTCAACGCCGTGCTGCGGCGCGTCGCCGATGGCGATCGACGCTGGCCTGACGAGGCGACCCGGCTCAGCTACCCGGACTGGATCATCCAACGCCTGACCGACGACCTCGGGACTGACGACGCGCTCGCGGCGCTGGAGGCGATGAACCAGGCCGGGCAGGTCAACGAGCGCGACGACGGGTACACCCAGGACCTGGCCTCGCGGTGGGTGGCCGACGCCGTAGAGGCCGAGGCGGGGGAGCTGGTCCTCGATGCCTGTGCGGCCCCGGGCGGCAAGGCCACGCGGCTCGCCGCATCCGGAGCCACCGTGATCGCCGCGGATCTGCGGCCGTCGCGGGTCGGGCTCATCGCGACGAACGTCGCCACTCTGGGCCTGGGCGAGCAGGTGAGCGTCCTCGTCGCAGACGGGCTCCACCCACCCATGGCCCGAGGGACCTGCGATCGTGTGCTGATCGACGCGCCGTGTTCGGGTCTCGGAGCCCTGCGCCGGCGTCCCGACGCCCGGTGGCGCATCACGCCCGACGACGTGACCGCTCTGGCAGCCCTGCAGATCGATCTCGTCGAGTCCCTGTTGCCGCTCGTGAAGCCCGGCGGCCTCTTCGTGTACAGCGTGTGCACGCTCACCGCCGCCGAGTCGCTGGCGGTCGACCAGCACCTCGCCGCCGCCCACCCCGACCTGGTCCCGCTCGGCCCGCCGCCCGGTGGCCTCTGGCGCCCCGCTGGCCGCGGCTTCCAGGTCCTGCCCCAAGACGCCGGCACCGACGGCATGTACGTGCTGCGCCTCCAGGTCCCCTGACCGGCCCGAACCCGCGTTCTCGGCCACGTGGTGGCCCCTGACTTGGGCGTTCTGGGCTATGTGGTGGCCCCTGACTTGGGCGTTCTCGGCTTCGTGGTGGCCCCTGACTTGGGAGTTCTGGGCTATGTGGTGGCCCCTGACCGGGCGTTCTCGGCTTCGTGGTGGCCCTTTGTTCCGGCGTGCTGGGCTAAGACGTCGCTGCACGCTGTCGATTGCCGGCTCGGCTGGCGTCCACGGTTGCCGTCGATCAGTGCTCGCGGTCGCCGTGGATGAGGCGTAGCGCGTGGGGGATCACGTCGAGCACGGCGTCGAGGCACTCGATCGAGCCTGCGGTCGAGCCCGGGGTGTTGAGGATCAACGCCACGCCTCTGGTGCCGGCCACGCCCCGGGACAGGCGACCGAGCGGGTTCACGAGGCGCATCGCCTCGGCCAGCCCCGGTGCCTCCCGATCCAGGATCACACTGGTGCCCTCAGGGGTGAGATCCCGAGGGCCGAAGCCGGTGCCGCCGGTGGTGACGACAAGCCCGAAGAAGCCCTCGGCCAACTCGACGATCGCCTCGCCGACCGGTGCGCGGCCATCCGCGACGACCTGGTGATCGACCACGGCGAACCCGGCATCACCGAGTCTGGCCACGAGTGCCGCGCCGGATCGGTCCTCCCGCGTCCCCGCGACCACCCCATCGGACACCGTGAGGACCTTGGCCTCGAGGCCGGTTCCGGGTCGCACGCCTGGCTCGTCATGGCTCATGACCCAGGACCGTAGCGTGCCGCTCGTCAGCGCCGCCGCGGCGGAGAAGCTCCGGCGCCGCGCAGCATCGACCTGTGCGTAGGGTCGGACGTGGAGCCCGGCGCGCGAAGACAGGGGCGCCTACGTAGCCAGGAACGCGCCATGTGGGGCCGTGACCTGGCCGGCACCCAGCCGAGAACAGGAAGAGCGAGGCCGCCACCTCGCCGAGAACGCGAGAACAGGGGCGCCCTCGTGGCCGAGAACGCGAGAACAGGGGCGCCCTCGTGGCTGAGATCGGGAGGAGAGGGGCCCCCACGTGGCCGAGAACGGGGAGGGTGAGGACCGACAGGGAACCGGGCTCGCTATCGGTGGAGGCGGCGGAACCGGGTGACGCGGGTCATCTGGCCGCCTTCGCGAGACTGCTCCTATACTGGTCGGATCGCGACACTGTCGTAGCGGATTCGACCAGCACGCTGGTTGCGCCGTGGCGCCGGGGCCGAGATGCCAAGCAACACCAGCAACGCAGCAACCACAACCGATCAACAACACACCCCCTCACGGGGTTTGGGTGCAAGTCCCGACCGGCGGTCACAGTCCGCGAACCTCCCCGACGAGCCCCGCTCTGACCGGAGGCCGATCCGGTGGAACTCCGGAGCCGACGGTAAGAGTCCGGATGGGAGTGAGGACGGTGTGAGCTCGACCCCGCGCGCGTCCGGCACCCCATCGTGGTGGCGGTCCGTCGAGGTCCTGTTCGCGCACCCTTCG
>JBBQHT010000369.1:0-4487 GCA_038324235.1 Acidimicrobiales bacterium | reverse complement strand
GGCTCTCGAGCCACGTGCGGACCTTGGTCCGGGCGTCTTCGTCGCACAGGTAGTTCGCGTCGTCGCACAGGTGGGCGAAGATCGCCAGCAGCTCGTCGGTCTCGTAGTCGGGGAACTCGATCGTCTTCGGGAAGCGGGAGGCGAGCCCGGGGTTGCTGCCCACGAAGTCGTCCATCTCGTCGGGGTAGCCCGCCGCGATCACGACGATGCGGTCTCGTCGGTCCTCCACCAGCTTCACGATCGTGTCGATGGCCTCTTGGCCGAAGTCGTTCGTGCCGCCGCCCCGCACGAGCGCGTAGGCCTCGTCGATGAGCAGCACGCCTTCGTCCGCGCGGTCGAACGCCTCGACGACCTTCGTGGCGGTCTGGCCGACGTAGCCCGCGACGAGCCCGGATCGGTCCGTCTCGACCAGCTGGCCCTTCGCCACGACGCCGAGGGTGCGGTAGATCTGGCTGAGCAACCTGGCCACGGTCGTCTTCCCGGTGCCCGGGTTGCCGGTGAAGATCAGGTGGTGGCTGCGTTCCATCGTCTTGAGTCCCCGCTCGCGGCGCAGCTGCTGCACGCGCAGCAGGTTGGTGACGAGCTTTACCTCCTCCTTGACCGCCGCCATGCCGACGAGATCGTCGAGCTCGTCGAGGAGGTCATCGAGTGGACGCGGTGGAGGCAGCGCCGCCTCGGTCTCGGTGGCGGCATCGGTCGCGGTGGCCGCGGCGGCGGGGTCCGCGGTGCCGGCCGCACCTGTGGAGCCGGTCGGCCCGGTGGCCGGTCCGGCGGTGGGGCGCGATCCGGTCGTGGCGCTCGTCGGGGCGGTGGTGGCGCCGCCGGGACCACGGGGGTCGCGGGGGTCGACGGGAGACCGATCGCCGGGCAGGCGGCCGGTGCGGATGGACTGCAGCAGCATCGTGCGGAAGCGCTCGATGAGGACGAGCTCGTCCCGACTGGTGTTGCTGTCCGCCGACGCGGTCATGAACCCGAGGGCCACGGCGTGCTCGTAGTAGGTGGTGGCCCAGGACGTGCCGTCGCGCAGGTCGGTGGCGAGGAGGGTCTCGAACAGCGTCGACGGCTCGTCGAGGTAGGTCCGGCGGCCGTCGGTCGTGCGGGCGGCCCGCAGGTCGTCGGGGGTCTGGCGGAGCAGCCCGGGATCGAGCACGGGGGCGAAGGCGACGATCAGCGCCCACAGCTCCTCGTCCGCCGCCCGGCGGTCGGCGTCGATGAAGCCACACGCCAGCGCGAACGCCTCCAGGGCCACCTCGTGGCGCGCGTCGTCGGCGGTGCGTGCGGCGCCGGCGCCGCCTGATCGACCTCGGTCGATGGCGGCCAGGATCGGCGTCAAGGCGTCGATGAACGCGTTCGCCGCCACCTGCAGCCCCAGATCGACCTTCATGCGCGCGCCGCCGTCATGGCCAGGAGCGTAGACCGACCCTGTTGCCGGCGATGCCGACCCGACAGGCGTGGGGAGATGCCGCTGGGCTCGGCGGCGGGACGGGTCGAGTCGCCAGGCGCCGCCACCCGGCCGGCTCGGCGCCGCCGGTACGCTGAGCGCCGTGACTGCCTCGCCGACCGATCAATCCACCCCGACCCCGGGCCGCGCGTCGATCCCCGAACTGGGGCGTCGCGCCAAGGCCGCCTCCCGCGTGCTCGCCACCGCCTCGACCGCGACCAAGAACGCCGCGCTGCTCGGTGCGGCAGACCTGTTGCTGGCCCGCTCGGCCGACATCCTCGAGGCCAACGCCGCCGATGTGCAGCGCGCCCTGGGCGACGGCGTGGCGCCGACGGTGATCGACCGGTTGCGCCTGAACCCCGTGCGCATCGAGGGCATGGCGGGCGGTCTCTTGCAGGTGGCGTCGCTGCCGGACCCGGTGGGCGAGGTGCTCGACGGGTGGACTCGACCCAACGGACTGCGCATCCAGCGGGTCCGCGTGCCGCTCGGCGTCGTGGCCATCATCTACGAGAACCGGCCGAACGTCACCAGCGACGCAGCGGGGCTCTGCCTCAAATCGGGCAACGCCGCGTTCCTGCGCGGCTCCTCGGGTGCCATCACCTCCAACATCGCCATCACCCAGGTGCTGCGGGAGGCGTTCGAGAAGGCAGGCCTCCCGGCGGACTCGGTGATCCTGGTCGAGGACACGTCGCGGGCGGCGGCGGTCGAGTACATGCGCCAGCGCGACTACATCGACTGCCTCATCCCGCGGGGCGGACCTTCGCTGATCGCATCGATCCTGGAGAACGCCACGGTGCCGTATGTGATCGACGGCGACGGCAACTGCCACGTCTACGTCGACGAGTCGGCCGACCTCGAGATGGCCGCCGCGATCCTGGTCAACGCCAAGACCCAACGGCCGTCGGTGTGCAACGCCGCCGAATCCCTTCTGGTGCATGCGTCGGTGGCCGAGGAGTTCCTGCCGGCAGCCGCCGCGGCGCTCGATGCGGCCGTGGCCGGCTCGGTCGAGCTGGTCGGCGACGAAGCCACCCGGGCGATCCTGCCCGCCGCGGGCGTCGCGACCGACGAGGACTACGCCCGGGAGTTCCTCGATCTCAAGCTCTCGGTCAAGGTCGTCGACTCGCTCGACGAGGCGATCGACCACGTCAACCGGTTCGGCACGGGGCACAGCGAGGCGATCATCACCAACGACCTGCGCTCGGCCGATCGGTTCACGAACGAGGTCGATGCGGCGGCCGTCGTCGTCAACGCCTCGACGCGGTTCGTGGATGGCGAGGAGTTCGGTTTCGGTGCCGAGATCGGCATCTCCACCAAGAAGCTGCACGCCCGCGGTCCGATGGCGCTGCGCGAGCTCACTACGGCGAAGTACGTCGTGCGTGGCACCGGTCAGACCCGCGGTTGATCGACGATCGCGGCCGGCGGGCCGTTGGGCTCAACGCTCCGGGTTGGGCACGAACGAGTCGAGCTCGATCTGGTCGGCCGCTTCCCACACGAGGGCCAGCAGGTGGCGAGGCTGGTCGAAGCCCTTGAGCGTGCGCAGCCCGCGATCCACGAGCGGCAGCGACCCCGACAGGTGATCGGCGAAGGGCTCGGTCACCAGGATCTCGTCGGCCTCGGCGGCGGCGGTCACCCGGGCCGCGAGGTTGACGACGCGACCGATCAGGTCGTCATCGTCATGGACGGCTTCGCCCGCGTGGAGGCCCATGCGCACGTGGATCGGGGCCGCTCCGTCTGCGCCGGATCGGTCCTCGTGCTCGTGGCGCTGCGTGGCGAGCCGGCGCTGCAGGTCGAGCGCACATGCCGCGGCGAGGTCGCAGTCGGGGAAGCGCACCAGGAACCCGTCGCCCTGCGTGCCGACCTCGGTGCCCCCGTGGTCCGTCACGGTGCCCCGCACGAGGGCGCGGTGCGCGCTCAGCACGCGGGCCCAGGCGTCGTCGCCGAGCCGCTGGTTGAGTGGGGTGGAGCTCACGATGTCGGTGAACAGCACGGCCACCCAGGTGCGGGTCGATCGAGTGGGCTCGGTGAGGTCGGAGCTGGCCAGGTCGGGACGGTCCAGGTCAGGACGGGATTGATCAGGACGGGATTGATCAGGACGGGATTGATCGGGACGGGTTCGGTCGGGACGGGTTCGGTCGGGACGGGTTCGGTCGGCACGGGATCGTTCGGTGGCACGCGGGGCGCGCTTGGTGCGCTTGCGGTCCGACGCCGCCTGGGCGCGGACCTTCTCGCCGGCTTTGTCGCCGTCGACGAGCTTGATGCCCGCGACGGCCGCCTCGGCGAGCACCCCGTCGCCGAGCGCACCGACGACCTTGGCCTGGAGCTGGCGCCGTTGACGCGCCTGGCGGACGCGCTCGCGGCGCAGTCGGTATCGCGCCGGTGCGCCGACGAGCACGACCCCGGCGTGGATCATCAGGCCAGCTCCCCAGAAGATGATGACGTAGATCGGGAAGAAGGACGCCGCCTTGGCCTGGCTGGGATGGGTCAGCAACTGGGGGACCTGTTCGAACGAGCCGTCCGGTGTGAACAGCGCCCAGATCGCGATCAGCAGCGCGTTGACGCACACGTACACGACGGCGTGCACGGCCAGCCCGCCGCCGATCACCTGATCCGACCCCGTGTCCTCACCCACGGAGTGGCAGCCTAGGCCCGACGGGATCCGCCGCGTTCGACTCGGATATGGGGCCTGCGGGCGCGGAGGGGGCCGACAGATCGGGTGGCGGTGGTTCTGCGTGGATCTGATGCTGGATAGCGCGGTGGCGGCCGACAGATCTGGTGGGGGGGGCGATGGCGGGCGAATTCTTGACCGGGCGGTCAAGGGGACCGGTAGGCTGCGCGGATGGAGTATCGCTTCGAGTCCGTCGCCTCTGTCCGCGACGACCTGGCCAAGGTCGACTACCTGTCCGACGAGGGCATCGCGGGGGTGGTGTACCTGGCGGACCGGCTGGGCAAGCCGATCCTCGTCGAAGGCCCCGCCGGCACCGGCAAGACCCAGCTCGCCAAGTCGGTGGCCGAGATCACCGGCTCCCGGCTGATCCGCCTGCAGTGC
>JBBQHT010000368.1:0-4492 GCA_038324235.1 Acidimicrobiales bacterium | reverse complement strand
GGATCCCCCTGGGAGAGCCTGGCGACCGAACGGGGCATCGCTCCCGGTCGGTCGGCCGTGACCCTCTTCGCGGGTGACGGTGTGCGCGGGGTGGTCGATCAGCTGTCGCGCGATCCGGAATCGCTGGCGCGCTCGTTCGCGGCCTGCCTCCTCGCGGTGCCCCACCCCAAGTTGGCCTTCGTGTTCGACGCGTTCGTCGTCGTGTCCCCGGAGCACGCACGCGTGTTCCGCGAGGCCGGGTGGACCAAGGCGCAGCTGCGCGAGCGCCTGTTCGAGCTGACCACGCTCGACGGCGACGACGTGATCCGCGGCGCCGGAGGCATCACCGAGGGCATGCCCACCGAGCTCGCCGGTGTCTCGTTCCCGAAGTTCCGCAGCGCGGGCCTCAACATCGTCCACGCGGGCGGACATGCCGGCCTCTTCAGTGCGATCATCGGCGGATGGTTCAGCGGCGACGGCGGCAGCAACCCGGTCACCCAGGAGGTCTTCCCGTGAGCACTGACATGCCACCGACCACGATCGTGCTCGATCCCACCGGTGAGCGCCACGCCATCGAGCGGGCGCGCACCCCCCGACCCGCGTCGCTGGCCGGCCTCACGATCGGCCTGCTCGACATCTCCAAGGCACGCGGCGATGTCTTCCTCGACCACCTCGCCACGCGCCTCATCGAGCGGGGGCACACGGTCGAGCGCTACCGCAAGCCCACGTTCACGAAGGTCGCGCCGGTCGACCTGCGCCAACGCATCGCCACCCAGTGCCACGTGGTGATCGAGGCGCTGGCCGACTGAGGGAGCTGCACGTCGTGCAGTGTGCACGACATCGCCGACCTCGAGAGCCGTGGCCTTCCGGGCGTGTTCATCGCGTCTGGTGAGTTCGTCACGGCGGCGGAGACCCAGGCCCGTGCGATTGGTTTCGATGCCGCGCGGGTCTTCGTGGCCCACCCCATCCAGGACCGCACCGACGACGAGATGCGCGCCCTCGCGGACGCGGCGATCGACGAGATCCTCGCCGCGCTCGTCGCCCCGCACGACGCCACGGACCGGACCGACGCCGAGCGTTGACGCCCGATCGTCCGCACCCGGATCCGGCCACGACGAGCGGCGACGCGGGCCGTCACGGCTGCGCACCCGGAGCCGGATCTCGGCATCAACCCGACGGGTCAGGGCAGGCACAGGCTGTCGAGGTCCCAGCGCGCGAGGCCGTCGCGAACGAGCGACTCGGCCGCCCGCGCCGCCCGACCCGCGTCACCGGGCCATCCGGCCGCGACCGCGAGGTCCCCACGAGGCACGCGGCGGTGGGTGCGCAGCGCGTCCACGAGACGCCCGCGACCCTGCCGGTCTGATCCCTCGAAGGTGGATTGCGGCCCGCTGGCGCCAGCCGAGCCGACGGCCGGATCGGGCTCGGGCCGACCTGCGAGGAACCAGGTGCAGCACGGGGCCAAGGGGCACCGCT
Organism: Acidimicrobiales bacterium; assembly: GCA_038324235.1. GTDB lineage: Bacteria > Actinomycetota > Acidimicrobiia > Acidimicrobiales > Acidimicrobilacustridaceae > JBBQHT01. The sequence continues at coordinate 3,040 of JBBQHT010000368.1, read as the reverse complement.
CGCAACGGGGGGCTCGCTTGACGCAGATCGTCGCTCCCAGATCCAGGATGGCCTGGTTCCATGCCCAGCCGTCGGCGACCGGCACGAAGCCATCCGCGCGCGCCTGGGCCTCGCGCGGGCCGAGCGACCGACCGCCCAGCCGGGCCAGCACCCGCGCGGCGTTCGTGTCGAGCACGCCGACATCTCGCTCGAACGCGAAGGCGAGCACGGCGCGCGCGGTGTAGGGCCCGATGCCCGGCAGCGCGAGCAGTTCCTCGAGCTCCGCCGGGACGATCCCGTCGTGGTGGTCGACCACCATGACGGCGCAGCGATGCAAGTTGATCGCGCGGCGGTTGTACCCGAGCCCGGCCCACATCGTGACGACCTCGCCCGCCGGGCCCGCCGCGCACGCGGCTGGGGTGGGGAACCGTTCGAGGAAGGCCGCGAACCTCGGTTCCACCCGCGCGACCTGGGTCTGTTGCAGCATGAGCTCCGAGACGAGGATCGCCCACGGGTCCCGCGTGCGCCGCCAGGGCAGATCACGGCGGGCACCGTCCGCCCACGTCAGCAGCAGCTGCTGCTCGGGACTGCGCGGCGAGGGGGTCAGCGTCGGTGACAGGTCCAGACCTCGGTGTCGTACGGCATCGAGAACGACGTGCTCCCGACCAGGTCGGGGTGCGTGTGGACCAGGTGGCGGACCCGGTCGAGCACCTCCTCCCGCTCGTCGCGGCCCATGGCGCCGATCCAACTCTGCGACGCCACGCGCTCGACCAGCCCGGTCTCGTCCAGCACCTGCTCGAACCGGAAGGTCGCGAGGGAGACCGCCGAGTAGCCACCGTCGGCGGCGACGTGGTCGGCGAACGTGGATCGGATCAGGCCGTGGTGGGGGCGGTCCGCGGTCTCGACCCCGGTGACCTCGGTGAGGCGACGCACCCACGCTACGGTGTCATCGCGCACGTTGAACACCATCGCGAGGCCGCCACCCGGTCGCAGCACCCGGCGGCACTCGGCCAGGGCCACCGGAGCGTCGAACCAGTGGAAGGCCTGCGCCGCCACGATCGCATCGGCGCTTCCGGTCGGCAACGGCAACGCCTCGGCCGTTCCGTCGAGGATCTCGACGGCCGGCAGGACCAGGGCCAGCTGGGCCCGCATCCCGGCCACGGGCTCCACCGCCACGAGGTCTGCGCCGCACGGCACCAGCAACCGGGTCAGCTTGCCCGTGCCGGCCGCCACGTCGACGACACGGCATCCCGGCCCCAACGCGAACGTCGTGACGAGGTGCTCCACCGCGTCGCCCGGGTAGGACGGCCGGGCTCGCTCGTACTCCGCCGCCGCCCGGTCGAAGCCGATGGCCGCCGCCTGGTGCACGCCACCGGGGACATGCGGCACGGGTTCGCCCGACGGCGGTTCCGGATCGGTCACACGGACTCCTGGGGCAGTGGCGGGGCCGGAACGCCGGGATGGTCGAGCCGGGCGAGCTGCCACGCGAGGACCGGCGCGATCGCGTCGGCCCACACCGTGTACCCGGCGTCGTTCGGGTGATAGTGGTCCGGCGCGAAGTAGCGATCGGGGTCCGCCCGGAACTTGGGTCCCGTCTGCGAGGCGATGTTCACATAGGCCAGATCGTGGGTGCGGGCCAGGTCGTGCACGACGTTGTCGAGCTGGTTGGCTCGGATGCCGGCGATAGCCCGCAGGGGTTGGGCCAGGCGCGTGGTCGAACCCATGTCAGGCACCCCGAGCAGCACGACGCTGGTCGTCGCCGGTAGCCGGGCCAGCACCGCCTCGTAGCGCTGCCTGAAGTCGTCGAGCGACGTGACGTGCGTCGTGTCGTTGGCGCCCGCGCTGATGAAGACGATGTCGGGCGCACCGGTCAGCCGCGGAAGTTGCTGATCGAGCACGTCGCCGATCCGCGCGCCGGAGACCGCCAGCACCTCGGTCTCGAGCGCCCGTCCGGCCCGACGAGCGACCTGCCGGGCGACGGCGCCGTCCTCGTCGGTGGTACCGACCCCCGCGGCGAGCGAATCGCCCAGCCACACCACCCGCAGCGGGCGGCCGGGAGCACCGGCCGCGTCCGGGCCATCGCGGCCGACGGTCCGACCCGCTTCATCGACCTGCACGTCGATGAGGCTCGGATCGCGCTCGGTCACCTTCACGCCGTTCCCGGCGACCATCACCTCGATCACCGGCACGGCCACGACCAGGACGACGACGCCCAGAACGACCAAACCGCCCACGACCACACGGCGGCGGCGGCGGCGGGGGCGGGTTGGGGAAGGCACTCGATCAATGTACAGAGGGGAGGTCTCCGTATGGGTAGCTGACCCTCAGTCGCCGAAGACGTCCTCGGGGTAGGGGTAGCGGCGGACCGGCGCGAACTCCCGCTTCCAGATCAGCACCTTGCGCCGGAAGAAGCAGACCTCGTCGTCGTTCTGGTTGATGCCCTTGGTCTCGACCGTGACGATGCCCCGGTCAGGCTTCGATGAGGACTCGCGCTTGTCGATGACCTTGGTGACGGCATAGATCGTGTCACCGTGGAACGTCGGCTTCTTGTGCTGCAGCGTCTCGATCTCCAGGTTGGCGATCGCCGACCCGCTGACATCGGGGACGCTCATGCCGAGGACGAGCGAGTACACCAGGTTGCCCACGACCAGGGCCTTGCCCATGGGCGACTCGTGCTCCGCGAACCAGTTGTTGGTGTGGGTGGGGTGGTGGTTCATGGTGATCATGCAGAAGAGATGATCGTCGGCTTCGGTGATGGTCTTGCCGGGCCAGTGGCGATACACGTCGCCGATCTCGAAGTCCTCGAAGTAGCGCCCAAAGGGCCGATCGTGCACGGACACGGCGTTCTCCTCGTCCTGTTGTTCGCTCACGGTCACGCCGGAGGCGGGTGGAAAAGCTCGCGCAGCGTAGGCCAATTCCCGGCCACCGGGCCAAGGCGCACACGGTTCCTCAGCCCGAGGCCAGACGTGCCGATGAAGGAAGGGATGGGTGACAGCGCGGCGGACCCCCGCCCGAACCCGAGGAACGCAGCGGCGGACGGGCAATCGGCGTCGGCGGCACC
>JBBQHT010000367.1:0-4502 GCA_038324235.1 Acidimicrobiales bacterium | reverse complement strand
GGTGGTCGGCGCCGCCGAGCTCTTCCCGGGGCTGGAGGACCAGCCCCTCGACTGGCGACTCGACCACGCCGCCGAGGTGACCGACGAACGGCGGCTGGCCGACATCGTCGCCGTGGCCGACGCGACGGGGATGCGCACGGTCGGCGTTCTCGGCTTCTGCATGGGCGGCATGTACGCGCTCAAGTCGAGCGGCTCCGGGCGCTTCCACCGAGCAGTGGCGTTCTACGGGATGATCCGCACCCCGGACCACTGGAAGGGGCCGGGTACGGTCGAGCCCCTCGATGCGGTGGCGGCGCCGGGGGCCTGTCCGGTGCTCGCGGTGGTGGGCACGGCCGACCAGTGGACCCCAGCTGCCGACGTCGCGGCGCTCGAGGCGACCGGCGCGACCATCGCCTCGTACGAAGGTGCCGACCACGGGTTCGTGCACGATCCTTCTCGGCCGTCGCATCGTGCGCAGGACGCGGCCGACGCGTGGGCTCGCGCCCTCACCTTCCTGCGCAGCTGACGCCCTGTCGAGTGTGGGCGGCCGATGGCGGCGACGTCGGGAAGTCACCGCGTCGTTCTCGGCTCCGCTCTGGCCCTGGAAACCGCAATGGAGGGGCGCGTGGGTAGCCGAGAACGGGTGGGGAGGGGCGCGGGGGTGGCCGAGAAGGGGTGGGGAGGGGCGCGGGGGTGGCCGAGAACGGGTGGGGAGGTCAGTCGGCGGGGGGGACGAAGAGCGCGGTGCGGTAGTAGGCGAGCTCGTTGACGCTCTCGCGGATGTCGTCGAGGGCCCGGTGCCCTTCGGCCTTGCGTGGGGCCGCCTTGAGGATCGCCGGGTTCCAGCGCTTGGCCAGCTCCTTCAGCGTCGACACGTCGACGGAGCGGTAGTGCAGGTATTCCTCGATGTCGGGCAGGTAGGCCGTGAGGAAGCGCCGGTCGGTGCCGATCGAGTTGCCGCACAGCGGCACGGTGCGGGCCTCGGGGATGTGCTCTTGCAGGAACGCCAGGGTCTGCGCGCCGGCGTCGGCCAGCGTGACCGTGGAGGCCTCGATCTCGGGCAGCAGGCCGCTCTTGGTGTGCATGTCCCGCACGATCTTCTGCATGCGGGCGAGGGCCTCGGGCGGCTGGTGGATCACCAGATCGGGGCCCTCGGCGATGATCTCGAGATCGTCGTCGGTGATGAGCGTGGCGATCTCGACGATCACGTCGGTGGCGGCGTCGAGTCCGGTCATTTCGAGATCCATCCAGGCGAGCACGGCGGCGATGTTACGCCCGATCGTCGGCAGGCGGGGCGAGTCGCTCTATCTCGACGCGGGCGTCGTTGAAGGTCGCGCCGCCGGCCAGGTCGCTGAGCGCGTCGGGGACGAGCGCGTTGACCCCGAGTCGGGGTGCGGTCAACCCGTCGGTCAGCCAACGTCCCTTGACCATCACCACGACGCCGGGACGGGTCCGGTCGTCGACCCGGACGGTCGCGGTGATGGCGGCCTGGTCGTTGCGCACCCTGACCTCATCGCCGTCGCCCACGTCTCGGGCGCCGGCGTCGGTGGGGTGCACGTGGATCTCCGGACCGCGGCGGTCGCGCTCGCCGAACATGGAGTTGATCGTCTTGGCTGACGCGGGGGAGAGGAGCACGAGCGGGAAGCCCGTGTGATCGACCTCGGGTCGGTACTGGGGGACGCGATCGACTCCCGCTCGGTCCGCCACCAAGCAGACCGGCGATGACCTGGTGGGTGCGCGCTCGGCTGCCGCGAGTTGATCTGCCTCGGGGCGGAGGCCATCGTCGTTCCCGCCGCGTTCTCCTGACGCATCGGCGGTGTCCACCCACACACCGGTGCGGGTCGAGCCGACGGGTTGGCCGGCCCGGGCCAGGTTGCGCGCGGGATCCGAGTCGAAGCGCGCGGCGGCGAAGCCGAGGCGGGTCGCCAACGCGGCGGTCACCTCGTCGTTGGTGCGGCTCTCACCGACGCGCGCGATGACCGGTTCGGTGACCTCGATCCAGCGCGCGCCGTAGGGCGCCATGACGTCGGCCGTCTCGAAGTGGGTTGTGGCCGGAAGCACGACATCGGCGTAGCGGGCGGTGTCGGTCAAAACCTGGTCGTGCACGATCGTGAACAGGTCGTCGCGGGACAGACCCGCGAGCACGACGGCCTGGGCCGGCGCGGTGACCGCCGGGTTCGCGCCTTGCACGAACAGGACCCGGACCACGTCGGTCTCGGTCTCGGTCTCGATCTCGGCGTAGGTCGGGGTCGCGCGCTCGGTCTCGCGCTCGGTCCCGGTCTCGCGTTGGCGCTCGGTCTCCGTCTCCGTGTCGGTCTCGGTCTCGGTCTCGACGTCGGTCGGGTTCGCGGGCTCGGCTGTAGTCGCGGGCTCGGTGTCGGTCGCGGGGTCGCCGAGCCAGCGGCCGATGTGGTTCATGTTGCGAACCGGGCCGGTTGGCGCGCGACGTTGATCGTCGGAACCGCCATGCTCGCCGAGCACTGCCGTGGCGAGCGCATCGAGGTCGAGGCCGAGATCGGTGCCGGCGTCGACGTGGATGCCGCCGCCGACGCCTTCCGCGATCAGCGCGCCGGCGAGCACGGCCAGCGACAGCACGGCGCGATGGGCGGCGCCGCCGTTGCGGTTGCGCTCCATCCCCCAACCCAGCCGGAAGAACGGGCGCGCCCGCTCGGCCAAGAGTGCCGCGGCGGCCCCGATGGAGCCGGGGTCCACGTCACAGATCTCGACGGCCCGCTCGATCGTCCACGCCCCACACGCGTCCAGGTACTCGTCGAGACCGACGACGTCGGCACCCAACGAGCTGTGACCGCCGAGCCCGGAGCCATGTGCGCCTGCGGCCCCACAGACGTCCGTCCCCGACAGACGAGTGACCGACGGACGAGCATGCGACGAGGGGGCAGGCGCGGAGAGGCGTGCGGCGAGGGCCATGGCAAGCACGACGTCGGTGCCCGGGCGGACGGCGAGATGGACGTCGGCCTGGGCCGCGAGCGGGGTCGTGCGCGGGTCGATCACGACCAGGGCGGCGCCGCGGTCGCGGGCCTGGCGGATGAGCGGCGGGAGGTGCGTGTTGGACACCGACGGGTTCGCTCCCCACACGACGACGAGGTCCGAGTCCACGACGGCTCGCAGGTCGGTACCGGGCCGGTCGCCGAGCACCAGTTCCCACGCCTCGCCTGCGGTCGCGGCGCAGATCGTGCGCGCCACGGTCGACGTGCCCAATGCCTCCCACAGCAGGGGCCCGAGCAGCCCGGCACCGACCTCGCCCGCCGATGAGTTGTAGAGGTAGGGCACGACCGACGCCGGGCCGTGTTGCGCGATCGCGGTGCGGATCGCCTCGGCGGCGAGGTCGAGAGCTTCGTCCCACGTTGCCCCGCGGAAGGTGCCGGAGCCCTTCGGGCCGGTGCGGACCAGCGGGGTCTGCAGGCGGTGCGGCCCGTCCACGCGATCCGCGTGGCGTCGGACCTTCGCGCAGATGAAGCCCTGGGTGAACGGGTTGGCCCGGTGGGTCACCCCGGCGTCGGCCGCCGCGCTCTCGACTCGAACGGTGTCGATCTGCCCGGTGCCGACCACGTCGACCCCAAAGCGCTCGACCGGCGCGGCATCGACCTTCACGATCCGGCCGTCGGCCACGACGACCTCGAGCGAGCACCCGTCAGGGCAGTCGAGCGGGCAGGCAGTGCGGCGGACCTCCGGCTCGACGTCGCGACCCGTCTCGGCGGGGGCGCCGGGCGCGAGCTCGGTCATCCCTGGAGGATGATGAGTCGCTCTTCGGTCATCTCGCGAGTGGCGTAGGGCGGTCCCTCGCGCGTGTTGCCCGAGTCGCGCAGGCCGCCGTAGGGCATCTGGTCGGCTCGCCAGGTCGGCACCTCGTTGATCGTCACGCCGCCGAACTCCAGTGTCCGCGCGGCCTGCAGCGCCCGGCTCAGATCCGTGGTGAACACGCCGGCCTGCAGGCCGTAGCGCGAGTCGTTGGCCAGGGCGAGCGCGTCATCGAACGACTCGAAGCCCTGCACGCCGACGACGGGACCGAAGATCTCGGTGCGGCACAGCTCCATGTCGGGCTGCACGTCGGTGACGACCGTGGGCCGCAGGACGCCGTCGGCCGCGAGGTCGCCGCCGATCGCAATCGTGGCGCCGTCGGCGACCGCCGCCTCGATGGTCTTGCGCACCCGGTCGGTCTCGCCGGCATCGATCAGGGCGGACACGTCGGTGGCGTCGTCGCCAGGGTCGCCGACGACGAGCTCGCTGACCGAACTCGTGAGCAGCGCGGTGAACTCCTGCTCGATCGACGAGTGGACGTACACGCGCTGGACCGAGATGCACGACTGGCCGGCGAACGAGTAGCCGGCGACGGCGATCTTGCGGGCGGCGCCCTCCCAGTCGCTGTCGGCATCGATGATGACCGGCGCGTTGTTGCCGAGCTCGAGCCCGACGCGCTTGCGGGGGGCCGCGGCGCGGATGCCCCACCCGACCGGCGGCGAGCCGGTGAAGGTGATCATCGCCACGTCGTCGTGCTCGACGAG
>JBBQHT010000366.1:0-4505 GCA_038324235.1 Acidimicrobiales bacterium | reverse complement strand
ATAGGTTGGACGGGTGCCCGATCACCCTTCCGGCACCTACAGGATCACTGATCCGGTCGGGGTCGGGTAGCGTCAGCCGCTCAATCGCCGGTGCCGATCGACTGAGGTCTCGAGTGTCTGTCGCCCACGTTCTCGCTGTCTTCGCCGGGGTCTGCGTGTCCGCGGCCGTGCTGATGTCAGCGCTGCGCACGGTTGTGTTGCCGCGCGGAGGCCTGACGGCCATCACCCGGTTCGTGTTCGCCGTCATCGACCGGATCTTCATCCGTCGCCACGGCATCGCCGCCCGGCTCGGGTGGCAGAGCTACTACGCGCCTGTGTCGCTCGTCGCGCTCCCGCTGGCGTGGGCGTCGGTCGTCACGTTCGGGTTCGCGTTGATCTTCTGGGGGTTCGGCGTTGGCTCGTTCGACCAGGCGGTGGCCATCAGCGGATCGTCGCTGTTCACGCTCGGGTACGCCCGGCCGACTCCCTCCGGTCTGGTGCTGCTCACCTTCCTCGAGGCGCTCATCGGTCTCGGTCTGGTCGCGCTCCTGATCAGCTTCCTGCCGACGCTTTACAGCGCCTTCAGCGACCGTGAGAAGGGGGTCGCCCTGCTGCGACCTGTCCTCGGCGCGCCACCTACGGCCCCGATGCTGATCCAGCGGCTCCACGACGGCGGCGCCTTGGGCGTGCCGACCATCTGGACGGCAGGTTCGAGTTGGTTCGCCAGCATCGAGCAGAGCCACACGAGCTTCCCGTCGCTGTGCTCGTTCCCGCCCCAGGTCGACGCCGAGTCGTGGGTGGTCACGGGCGGGACCGTGCTCGACGCCGTCGCCTTGTTGCACGCGTGTCTCGCGGACGACGAGCCGCAGCGCTCGGCCGAGTTCACCCTCGTGCTGGCGCACGGCGCCTCGGCGTTCAGCCGGGTGGCCGCCGCTGCCGGTCTGCCGGTGACCTCGGCCCACGCACTGGCGGCGGCCCTGGTCGACCCGGGCCCGCCGCTCGAGATTGCGGTGAGCCGGGCCGAGTTCGACGAAGCGGCCGTGGGCATGGCCGCGCTCGGGCTGTCGCTGCGTCCCGACCGTGACGAGTCGTGGCGCCGGTTCACGCTGCTACGCGGGTGCTATGAGCAAGCAGTCCTCGGGCTCGCAGGCCTCACCCACGCGCCACCCGCGGCGTGGACCAGCGATCGGGCCTACGTCGTGGGACGACCCCGGTTCTTCGGATCCAAGCCGCTGCAGATTCACCCCGGGGCGATCAGATCCCAGGCTCAGCCGTGATCCGGCCCGAGGCGATCGCGTCGACCAACGCCTGGTGGTCGATCTCGTTCTGGTCGGTAGAGGACCGGGCGAAGACCGTCGGTCTTGGCCATGTTGTTCTCCGAACTTCTGTCGGTTGGTCTGATGGTTGGTGACCGCTCGTAGCGACCTAGTCACTTGTCGGCGGACCGCGCCTCGCCTGGCGCGGTGTTATCCGGGGGTTCAACCTGAGTCTCTTCTTCGATTGACGATTCGCCGAGACCGAGGACTTTGACCATGGCGTTTTGGGCGAGGCCGTAGATCGTCACGGTACCGACGATCACCAGGAACGTCGCGGGGAGCAGGTCGTTCGCGCCACCGATGCCGAGTGCCACAAGCGGGGCCGAGAAGGTCGCCTCGGAAGAGGCTGCGACGATGCCTCGCGGATCCATGGATCCGATGAAGATCCGCTCGTTCCTCGTCACGTTCGTCCGCACCGTGGCCACCAGTGCGACGAGCGGACGAACCAGGAGCACCAGCGCCGCGACGAGTCCGACCGTTGGCCAGATCACGCCACGTAAGGATGCGGGAGTGACGGTGGCCGAGATCGAGATGAACAGAATCCCGATCGTGAATTGTACGACGGTCTTGAGGAACGGGCGGTCCTCCGGTATGTCGACGCCCTTCAGGTTCGCGAGGACGATGCCCATGGTGATCGCCGCAACCAGACCGGTGTCGTCACTGATGGCGTCACACAGGGCGGCGACTGTGACCACGGTGGCGATGATCGCTTCGGTTCCGAGAAGACCGGAGAGCCTGAGTTGCTTCAGCAGCACCCACAGCACCGCGATACCGACCGCGCCGCCGAGGACGCCGATACCGATGCGCCCAACAAAACCGAGCGAGGCATCCAAGATGCCGCCCCCGCTACTCGCTTTCAGATACTGGAACACGGCGACGGCGATGATCGCGCCGATGGGATCGACGACCGTACCCTCATGGTTGAGGATCGTCGTGAGCCGCCTACCCGGGCGAGAAATGCTCAGAAGTGGTGTCACCACCGTTGGCCCCGAGACGATCAGAATTGCGCCGAGCATGATCGCGGCCTGCGACGACAGGCCGAGAAACAGCCACGCGAACACCGCCCCACCGAACCAGGTCATCGGGATGCCAAACCCGCGTAGACGTCGAACCACCCGACGGTCATCGCCCTGGAGATTTCCGGAGACCAGATCGAGTCCACCGTCGAACAAGATGATCGCCACCCCAAGGCTCACCATCGGCGTGAACGCTGCTCCGAACAGCTTCTCGGGATCGACCGCGGTGGTCAGGCTGCCCGCGGCGAATCCAACCGGCAGCAGCAAGAGGATCCCCGGGAGACGGAACCTCGAGGCCACGATCTGGCACCCGACCGCCAGACCGACGATCAGCGCGAGACCAACGAAGATCTGCGATTCGCTCATGAATCGCCGTGGGCGACGAGGAGCTCATGACTGCGCATCACCTGATCAAAGCTGGGCTTGCCCGACTTGTCGACCCGACACCGACCGTGGAGCTCGCGTGACCCGTCGACCCTCAGACCGACAAGGAAGTCGTGGTCGTGGAACAGCTCACACAGCTTGTCGTTGAGCGGCGAGCCGTTCGTCTGGATCGTGTGGTGCACGGTCTGGCCCGGCTGCGCGTACCGCTCGGCGAGGCCAACGGCGCGACGGAGGAAGTCGACGCCCACGAGAGTGGGCGTCGGACCGGAGCCCGGCGCTTGGTCCTTGCGCACGAGGCTCACACCGTGGGGGGTCATTGGCGTGACGCTAATCCCGTTCGCGAAGGACGAGCGATCTCAAGCATCACGTCCGTTCGCCGTGCTCGTGGCGCAGTCCCCACTGCTTTCGGGCCGGGGCTAGCGTCGCCGTATGACCCAGCACACCAGCCTTGTCCTGGTGGTCGTCGTCGGTTGCGCCTTCGTGGCGTGGAGCGCTCTGTCGGCCCAGTTCACGCGGTGGAACATCACCGGTCCGATCTTCTTCATGCTCGTCGGTTTGGCCGCGGCCCTGTGGCCGCTCCAGACACTCCGTACCGAGATCGGCAGTGAAGGCCTCCGGCTACTCGCCGAGCTCGCCCTCGCGGTGACCTTGTTCTCCGATGCATCTCGGGTCAACCACACGAAGTTCAAACCCGACGCTGGCCTCGCGGTGCGCCTACTCGCCGTTGGGCTCCCGTTGACGATCGCGACCGGGATCGGGGTCGGCTGGCTGTTGTTCCCGGGCATCTCGATCTGGGTCGTGGCCACGCTGGCCGCCGCGGTGGCCCCGACCGATGCGGCGTTGGGCGCGGCGGTCATGGACGACAAGCGCGTGTCGCGCGGCGTCCGCGACGTGATCAATGTCGAGAGCGGCCTCAACGATGGGATCGCCACCCCGTTCCTCACGTTCTTTGTCGCGGCCGCGGTCACCACCAGCGGCGTCGCCGGCAACACCGTGACTGACGCGGCACGCGAGCTGATCGTCGGCCTGATCGTCGGGGCCGCGATCGGATTTGTCGGCGGCAAGGTGCTCGCGTGGGGAATGGCTCGCGGGTTCGCCGACGCCGGGTGGGCACCGATCGCCGCGCTCGCCCTCGCCCTGACCGCCTACGCCGCGGCGATCGGGCTCAACAGCAATGGGTTCATCGCCGCATTCGTCGCCGGCTACGTGTTCGGTTGGGTCAGCCCCGACGATCAAGGGGTCGAAGTCGCCTACGCCAACCGGACCGGGGGCCTGCTCGGACTTGTCGCCTGGTTCCTGTTCGGATGCGCCATCATCGTGCCCACGCTCAAGACGCTCACCTGGCGAGAGGTCGTCTTCGCGGTCCTCGCGCTCACGGTGTTCCGCATGGTCCCCGTCGCCGTCGCGCTGATCGGCTCGGGACTGCGATGGACGACCGTAGTGTTCATCGGCTGGTTCGGACCCCGGGGCCTGGCCACGATCGTGTTCGGGCTCATCGCCTATGACTCGTTCACTGGCACCGCTTCCACCGACGTGCTCTCCGCGGTCACCTTGACCATCGTCTTGAGCGTCGCCGCTCACGGGCTTTCTGCCGGCCCACTCGGCAAATGGTTCGGGTCGCTCGACACCACCGATTGGCTCTCAGGACCAGACGACGGCCGGAAGGGTCCGGAACCTGTCAAGGACTTTGAGACAACTTCGTCTCACTTGTTCTGTATGAGTGCTTCGCGTGATGGGTCGTTGATCCAGGCGACGGTCGGGAGCTTCGGTGGCGTCGGGCGCTTGTTGCCGAATCGGGTCGGGTTGGCGG
>JBBQHT010000365.1:0-4552 GCA_038324235.1 Acidimicrobiales bacterium | reverse complement strand
GAGGTTCTCGCGTGCGGTCAGGAACGGCACGAGGTTCACCTGCTGGAAGACGAAGCCCACACTTCCTCGCCGGAACGCCGTGAGCTCCTTCTGGCTCGCGTGGGTGATGTCCTGACCCCCGACCACCACCCGGCCGGCGCTGGCCGCCAAGAGGCCGCCGCTGATCGACAAGAGAGTGGTCTTGCCCGATCCCGATGGACCGAGCAGGGCCACGATCTCGTCGGAGCCGATGCTGAGGGTCGCGTGCTCGAGCGCGACGACCTCGTTCTCGCCGGTGCCGTACACCTTGCGGACGTCCTCGAGCTCGAGGGCGATGTCGGTCTTCACGGTGGTCATGTGGAGCTCCCGATGGCGGAGGCCGGGTCGATGCGCACGACCCGGCGGAGGGACACGATGCTGCCGAGCACGGCGGCGACCGCCATGCCCGACACGACGAACGCGACACGCCCACCCACGAGTTGGATCGGCACGGTGGGCGGGACGGCGCGCACCATCAGGAGCGTCACCGCGCCGCCGATCAGCACCGCCACCCCGGTCACGACGAGGGCCTGGGCGATCAGGCCGGCGAAGAGCTGACCCGACGAGGAGCCGAGCGCCTTGAGCACGCCGTAGAGCCCCGCCCGCTCGAGGGTGAGCAGCGAGAAGAACAACCCGACGACGAGCGCCGCGACGAACAACGTGGTGAAGATGATCTGGAGGAACGTCGACTGCTGCTGGCGGGTCCCGGGCAGCGACAGGACGGCGTCGTTCTTGGTGAGCGTCTCGGTCTGCCCCTGCGTGGCGGCGTCGATCGATGCCGCGAGCGACGCGGGGGTGCCGGACCCGGAGGCGATGAGGACCTGGAACAGGCCGTCGGCCACCCGGGCATCCGGACGGTTGGCGTTCTGCGCGGCGCGCCACGTGCCGGGCTCCACCCAGACGGTGCCCTGGAGCACGTAGGACGAGTCCTCGACCCAGCCCACGATCTTGACCGGCGTCTTGGCCGGCCCGACCTCGATCGTCTGCCCCGGGCTCACCCCGGAGGACTCGAGACGGCGATCGGCGTACCCTTCGCCCGGCGCGGGCGGAGCGGGGATGCCGGTGGCCGGTTGCTGGTAGCCGATCAAGGCGATGTCGACCAGACCGGCATGGTCCGGAACCGCGGCACCGAACTGACCGATGCCCAGACCGCCGACGGAGGTGACTCCAGGAGCCTTCTCGACCTGGGCCCGCAGCTCGGGCGTGATGCGCGACCGGGGGATCGAGTTGCGGGCAGTGGCCGAGAACACGAACACGTCGGCCTGCTGCACGCGTATCGCACCGGTGCTGCCGAGGGTGAGACCATCGAGCAGGCCACCGAGCACGAGCAGCAGGAGCGAGATGAGCGCGAGGACGCTGGTGGCGACCACGAAGCGGCCGGGCCGGCGCCGCAGCTCTCGCAGTGCGAGCCTCATACCTGGACCCCCTGTCCCGTCGTGGCCGAGACCGGATCCAGCTTGAGCACCCGCCGCACGGCGGCCAGGGCGGCGAGCAGGCCGAGCACCAGCACGACCATCGTGGTGGTCGCCACCGCGGCGGGGTCCACGGAGACCCCGATGTCGGCGGTCCCGAACGAGGCCCCCCACAGCAGGAACGTGGCAAAGGCCGCGCCACCGAGCACGACGATGAGCACCTGGATGAGCAGCGACCACACGAGGGTCTGCGGGCGGGCGCCGATGGCGCGGAGCAAGGTCAACGAGCTCGCCTTCTGGAACGTGATGATCAGGAAGAACAGCCCGGTGACCAGCGGGATGATGATGTAGAAGAGCCCGAGGATGATGCCGAAGGACTGCGTGATGGCCGACACGCCCGGGGTCGCCGCCACCGCATCGGCCCGGCTGAGCGCCTCCACCCCGGGCACGGCCGCGTTGATAGCCGTTGCCACCTGCGTCGGCGACGCGCCCGGTGCGACGGTCACGGCCACGACGCTCGGGAGCACCACCTGCGCGTCGGGGTTCACGCTGCGCCGAGCGGACTCGTACGTGGCGAAGCTCGTGTAGAGGGTGGGGGCGACCGAGTACTTCGCATCCTTGGCCGTGCCGACGATCGTCATCGTGACACCAGCGGGCGCCACCTGGATCTGATCGCCGAGGCCGAAGCCCTTCTCGCTCTTGGATGCGCTCGACAGCGCCTCACCGTCCTTCTCGGGCAGCCGCCCGCTCTGCAACGTGGTCGGGGCACCGGGCCCGCCGAGCTCGTACCCGAAGATGACCGCATCCTTGAGCACTCCGGCGGCGGTGACGGTGAAGGTGCCCTCACCGAGGCCCGTGGCCTTCGCGACACCCGGGACCTGGCCCACCGCCTCGACCTGGGCCGGGGTCACGCGGCTGCCTTCGAGGTTCTTGCGGGCGTCGACGCCATAGACCAGGACCTCGGCCGACTGGTTGCGCAGCCCGCCGATGAACTGGGTGATCAAGCTGTTGAGCAGGGACTGCTGGAAGAGGATCAGGAACACGAGCAGCCCGACTGCTCCTGCGAGGAGCCCGAAGCGGAGCCGGGCTCGGCGCATCTCTTTCAGGGCGAGGAACATCAGGGTCACCTGGAGGTCGGGACCGGTCCGGGTCGGGCACCGATCGCGGGGATTGCGACACTTTGTATCGCCAGAGACGACGTGTCGCCAACATCTGCGCAAGAATCTTTCGGTGCCGAAGATCTGGGACACGACCATTGCCGCTCATCGTGAGCGGTTGCGCGCCCAGATCATCGACGCCGCCATGGAACTGGTGGCCGAGCGTGGCCTCATGCACGTCTCGATGTCCGCCGTCGCCACCCGGGCCGGCATCGGACGCGCCACGCTCTACAACTACTTCCCCGACGTGGAGCACATGCTCGCCGCGCATGTCGTGGACGAGGTCACGTCCTTCCACCAGGCGCTCGCCACCGAGCTCGCCGCCATCGACTCCCCCATGCACCGCCTCGAGCACTACCTCGACCGGATCATCACCTACTTCGCGAGTCGCGAGCACGCGACGAGCGTGGAGGGCACCGGCACGATGGCGCCCGACCAGAACGGCGAGGTGATCGAGGCGTTCCTGCGCCTCCACGTCGAGCTCCGCGAGATCCTGGCGGCCGGCGTGCGGTCACGGGCGTTTCGGCGTGACCTCGACCCGGACCTCACGGCGCAGCTCATCAACGGGTTGATCGGCGGCACCCGCCCCATGCTGCTCCAGCGACGCGCCGATCCGGCCGAGGTGCACCAGGCCGTGCTCACCCTCGTCACCCGCGGCATCACGCCGCGGCCCCGAGCGCGCCGGTGATCGTCGAGGCGGCGGGCATCCGGGTCCCGCCCGTTCGTTGATCGCTCACGCCGCTCATGTCCGTTGGGCGGTGCAAAGAACCAGCGGGGCCCCGATCCACCTTCCGCGGTCCCGGTCGCGACCGCGTGGCGGCCAGACGCGGGGCGGCTCAGTTCTGCAGCGGGAACAGCGTGGCGGCGACGGCTTCGAGCTCGGCGGTCCAGTCCGGCGGTTCGACGAGGGGGAGCACGACGAACTTCGAGGCCCCTGCGTCGATCATCTTCTCGATCACGACACGCAAGCCGTCGAGGCCCTGTGGCACGACGTCGTCGGGATCGAGCTCGGGGCGGCGCCGGGCGATGAACGAGGCCAGCAGATCCGGCAGCGGACCCTCGCGGTACGAGACCAGCGCGCCCATGTGCTCGGGGTCGATGGCGCGGTCGCGGCGAGCCGCTTCGTCGTTGATCACCGGGATGCCGTCGCGGACGTCGTCGGCCGTGCAGAACGACGGCAGCCACCCGTCGCCGAGGCGGCCCACCCGTCGGAGCTCGGACGGCGCGATCCCGCCGAGCCACACATCGGGCGGTTGCTGGAGCGGCTTGGGCTCGACCCGCGCGCCCTCGAGGTGGAAGAACTCGCCATCGTGGTCGACGGCGTCCTCCTGCCAGAGCCGCCGGATCAGCGGGAGAGCCTCGTTGAAGATCCGGCCGCGGTCCTCGCGCTGCACGCCGAAGGCCTGCTGCTCGCGCGGATCGACCTGCCCCAACCCGAACGCCGGCAGCAGGCGGCCGTCGGACAGCCGGTCGAGCGACGCGAGCTCCTTGGCGACCAGCATCGGGTTGCGGCCCGGGAGCACCATGACGCTCATGCCGAGCTTGAGCTTGGTGGTGCGGCCGGCCGCGTAGGCCAGGGCGACGACCGGATCCGGGGCCGGGCCACTGATCCGCTCGCTCATCCAGAGCGAATCGAAGTGCAGCCGTTCGAGGTCGTCGACGAAGGGGCCGAACGAGTCGGCGCCGTTGGTGAACGTGCGGGTGCCCAGACCGAAGCCAATGCGGATCTTCATGCCGACGACGGTAGCGGCGACCGGCTCGGCGCGGTTGTCCGCACCGGCGTCAATCAGCCCGACGCCGGTCGGGGCGGAAGCTCGGGTGGGCCTTGACCGCCACGTCGACGCACGCCTCGACGAGGGGCGCCGCGAAGGTCGGGCTGGTGCACACCACGTGGCCGTCTTCGATCCGGTGGATCGCGGCGCCCGGGATGGCGAACGCCAGCTTCGCCTGCTGCGACGGTTCGAT
>JBBQHT010000364.1:0-4559 GCA_038324235.1 Acidimicrobiales bacterium | reverse complement strand
GGGCCCGGTGACGCGGTAGAGCATCGCGAGCAACGTGGGATACGCCGGCGGCCGGAACGCGGTGGGGTGGACGAAGAGCTGGGGGAACGTGCTCGAGAAGCCCTTGCCGGCCGCCAGGTTGGACGCGATCTCGTGGTACTGGCCGGCATCGCTCGGTGTCGCGCCCGGATCGGTCGCCAGGAACAGGTACAGCAACCGGGTCGTCGTGGCCAGACCGGCGAGCAGCAGCAACGGTCGCCGCTCGTGGGGCTGGTCACCCCCGCGCCATCCCCCCACAGCAAGCATCGAGGCGATGCTACTGCCGGGTGTCCCCGCCCGGCCCGATCCGATGTCACCCCTCGCCGGTACGGTTGAGGGGTGCCCCTCGACCTGTTCTCGCCGCCGGTGCGCGCGTGGTTCTCCACGTCGTTCCCCGCGCCCACGGCCGCGCAGGCCCAGGGTTGGCCCGCCATCGCGGGCGGCGAGCACGCCCTCATCCTGGCACCCACCGGCTCCGGCAAGACCCTGGCCGCATTCCTGTGGGGACTCGACCGGTTGATCACCTCGCCGCCCCCCGAGGACAAGCAGCGTCGCACGCGACTGCTGTACATTTCGCCGCTGCGCGCGTTGGCGGTCGACGTCGAGAAGAACCTGCGGGCTCCCCTCATGGGCATCGCGCTCGCCGCGGAGCGCCTGGGCGAGCCGTTCCACCCGCCGACGGTCGGGATGCGCACGGGCGACACGCCCCCCGACGAGCGCCGCAAGCTGATCCGCCACCCGCCCGATCTGCTCATCACCACGCCCGAGTCGCTGTACCTCATGCTCACCTCACAGGCGCGCGAGACCCTGCGCGGCGTCGAGGCCGTGATCATCGACGAGATCCACGCGCTCGCGCCGACCAAGCGCGGCGCGCACCTCGCGTTGACCCTCGAGCGGCTCGAGGCACTGATCCTGTCGGCGCGTGAGTCGGGGGGGTCGGGGAGCGCCGCCGCGCCCGACCCGATGGCCGGCCGGGCCGCCGCCCCGGCGCCGGCGCCGGCGTTCCAACGCATCGGCCTCTCGGCCACCCAGCGCCCGCTCGACGAGATCGCCCGCTTCCTCGGGGGCGCCACGGTCGATCCCCACGACGCCACCGGCGCCCGTCGTCCCCGCCCGGTGCGGATCGTCGATGCCGGCGTGCGCAAGCCGCTCGAGATCCAGGTCGTCGTGCCGGTCGAGGACATGGGGGCGATGGGCGAGCTCGTCGACGAGCCGACCGGGCCCGACAGCGGGTCGGCCTCGGCTCGCCGATCCATCTGGCCCTCGATCCACCCCCGGTTGCTCGAGCTGGTCGAATCGCACCGCTCCACGCTGATCTTCGTGAACGCCCGCCGCCTGGCCGAACGACTCGCCACCCGGCTCAACGAGCTGTACCTCGAAGGCGAGAACCGCGCGGCCGAAGCCGAGGGCCGCCCGCCCCTGCCGGGCCTGGAGCTCGTGATGGCGCACCACGGCTCCCTGTCGCGCGAACGGCGGCTACAGATCGAGGACGAGCTCAAGTCCGGGCGCCTGCGCGGGCTCGTCGCCACGTCCTCGCTCGAGCTGGGCATCGACATGGGTGCGGTGGACCTGGTGATCCAGGTCGAGTCACCGGGCGCGGTCTCCCGTGGGCTCCAGCGCATCGGGCGGGCGGGGCACCAGGTCGGCGAACCGAGCCACGGCACCATCTTCCCGAAGCACCGCAACGATCTCGTCGAGGTGGCGGTCGTCGTCGACCGCATGCAGAAAGGGCTCATCGAGCACACGCGCTACCCCCGCAACCCGCTCGATGTGCTGGCCCAGCAGATCGTCGCGATGACCGCGCTCGACGACTGGCCCGTGGCCGAGCTGGCAGCCGCGGTGCGCGGGGCGGCCAACTTCACCGACCTGTCCGACGAGGTGTTCCACAACGTCCTCGATCTGCTCGCCGGGCGCTATCCCTCCGACGAGTTCGGCGAGCTGCGGCCCCGCGTCGTGTGGGACCGGGTCAACGACGTCATCCGGGGCCGGGCCGGCTCGCAGCGCCTGGCGGTCACCAGCGGTGGCACCATCCCCGACCGGGGCCTGTTCGGCGTCTTCCTGCCCGATGGCACGCGGGTCGGCGAGCTCGACGAGGAGATGGTCTACGAGAGCCGCCCCGGCGAGACGTTCCTGCTCGGGGCCAGCACCTGGCGCATCGAGGACATCACCTACGAGCGGGTCATCGTCACCCCCGCCCCCGGCGAGCCCGGCAAGATGCCGTTCTGGCACGGCGACGGTCCCGGCCGCCCCCTCGAGCTCGGTCGGGCGCTGGGGGCGTTCGTGCGCGAGGTGCGGGCGTTGCCCGACGACAAGGCCCTCGCCAAGCTCGAGACCGATCACTGCCTCGATCCGCTCGCCGCCCGCAACCTCGTGCAGTACCTGGCCGAGCAGGGCGAGGCCACCGGGGCCGTGCCCGACGACCGCACGATCGTGGTCGAGCGCTTCCGGGACGAGATCGGCGACTGGCGCATCTGCGTGCTCACCCCGTTCGGGGCGCAGGTGCACGCGCCCTGGGCGATGGCGCTGCGGGCCCGCCTGCTCGAACGCCACGGGCTCGAGGTCGACCTCATGTGGAGCGACGACGGCATCGTGATGCGCCTGCCCGATGCGGTGGACGACTTTCCGCTCGACGAGCTGCTGATCGACCCGGAGGACATCGACGACATCGTCGTGGCGCAGCTCCCGTCCACCTCGATGTTCGCCTCGCGCTTCCGCGAGTGCGCGGCGCGCGCCCTGTTGTTGCCCCGCCGCCGGCCGGATCGGCGCACGCCGCTCTGGCAGCAGCGCCAGCGCGCGGCGGACCTGCTCACCGTCGCGGCTCGCTATCCCGACTTCCCGATCCTGCTCGAGGCCACGCGCGAGTGCATCAACGACGTGTTCGACCTGCCCGCGCTGCGTGAGGTCCTCACGGACCTGCGCTCCCGGCGCATCCGCGTGGTTCCGGTCGAGACGCCGCGGGCATCGCCGTTCGCGCAATCGCTGCTGTTCGGCTGGATCGCCGTGTACATGTACGAAGGCGACGCGCCCCTCGCCGAGCGCCGGGCCGCCGCGCTCGCCCTCGATCGGGACCTGCTCCGCGATCTGCTCGGCGCCGAGGAGTTGCGCGAGCTGATCGACCCGGTGGTGCTCGGCGACCTCGAGCTCGAGCTGCAGCGCCTTGCCGACGGCCGCCGGGCCCGCGATCCCGACGAGGTGCACGACCTGCTCCGCCTGCTCGGGCCGCTGTCGCAGTGGGACATCGACGCGCGCAGCGAGCTCCCGGCCGGCTGGGCGTCGGCCGAGGCCTGGGTGGCCGCGCTCGTCGACGAGCGCCGGGCCATCCGCGCCAGCATCGCCGGCGAGGACCGCATCGCCGCGGCCGACGATGCGGCCCGCCTCCGCGACGGCCTCGGTGTGTCCCTGCCGATGGGGTTGCCCGCGGCCTACACCGACCCGGTACCGAACCCGCTCGTCGATCTCGTCGCCCGCTTCGCCCGGACCCACGGGCCGTTCGTCACCACGCAGGTCGCCGCCCGGTACGGCGTCGCGGTCGACCGGGTGCTGCCGATCCTCGAGGGGCTCGAGGCTGACGGCCGCATCGTGCGCGGCGAGTTCCGGCCCGATGGCATCGAACGCGAGTGGTGCGACGACGACGTCCTGCGCCAGCTGCGGCGCCGTTCGCTGGCGGCGCTGCGTCGCGAGGTCGAGCCGGTCGACGGGGCGGCCCTCGCCCGGTTCCTCCCCAGCTGGCAGGGGGTGGGCTCCACCCAACGAGGTCTCGACGCACTCGTCGAGGTGATCGGCACCCTCCAAGGGGTGGCGCTGCCCGCGTCGGTGCTCGAAGCGGACATCCTGCCGGCGCGCGTGCCTGGCTACCGGCCGGCCGATCTCGACGCGCTCTGCACCGCCGGCGATGTGGTCTGGGTCGGCGCCGGCCCGCTCGGCACCAAGGACGGACGAGTCCGGTTGTTGTTCCGGGACCAGGCCGGTCTGCTCGTGCCCGCGCCCGCAGCGCCGCCCGAACCCCGTGGCGCCGCCCCAGCCGGCGCCGAGGTCGCCGACCACTCGGGCCCGCCCGAACTGCGCGATGTGCTGCGCGACCACCTGCGGGTCGGCGGGGCCTCGTTCTGGCCCGAGCTCGTCGCCGCCGCCCAGCGCGCCGAACTGCTCTACGACGATGCGTCGGTACTTGTTGCCCTCTGGGATCTCGTCTGGGCCGGTGAGGTCACCAACGATTCGTTGGCGCCGGTCCGAGCGATGGTGGGCACCGGCCCGCGGCCCGCGAAAGGGGCCGCCGGCAACCGCGCCGGTCGGTCCCGCGCCCGACGACCCAACCTCGGGCGCCCTGCGCTCAGCTCGCTCCGCCAGATGGGCCCCGCCAGCGCCGCCGGACGGTGGGCCCTGGTCGAACCGTTGCTCACGCCGCGTCCGTCGGCGACCGAGGCTGCGCACGCGCAGGCGATGCAGCTGCTCGAGCGCTACGGCGTGCTCACCCGCGAGGCCGTCCTCGCCGAAGGTGTCGACGGGGGTTTCGCCGGGGTCTATCCCGTGCTCAAGGCGCT
>JBBQHT010000363.1:0-4568 GCA_038324235.1 Acidimicrobiales bacterium | reverse complement strand
CGTGGCCGAGGCCTGCGGGCAGACACCCGATCAGGTCCGCTCCTGCCTCCGTCGACTCGTGGCCGAGGGTCTCTTCCACCGTCACGGCGAAGGCCGCGACGCCCGGTTCACGGCGACCGACGACGGCATCCGAGCAATGGGTGCCACCCTAGAACGGGCCCGCCTCGCCTACGCCCAGGATGCGGCCGGCAAGGGCTGGGATCGCCGCTGGCGGCTCGTCGCGTTCGCGATCCCCGAGGCCAAGCGCGCCGCCCGGGACGCGTTCCGAGACCACCTCATCATGCTCGGCGGTGCGGCGATCCAGAACGGCGTCTACGTCTCGCCCCACCGGTGGGAGGACGACGTCCGAGCCGAAGCGGTCCACCTCGGCGTCACCGAGCACATCACCTTCGCGTCGTCGGACGACCTCGAGCTGAACGCCACCCGCGATCCACGCGCGATCGCGGCGCACCTGTGGCCGATCGGCGATCTCGCCCAGCGCTACCAGCAGTTCATCGACGTGTACGCCCGCACCCCCGACGCGCTCGACGCGATGCGGCGAGCGAAGCGGCGCCTGAGCGAGGCGGAGTTCCTCCCCGGATCGCTCGTCATCGGCATCAAGTTCATGGCGTGCTTCAACGTGGACCCGCTGTTGCCCCCCGAGCTCCTCCCCCGCCCGTGGCCGGGCCGCGACGCCCGCGAGCTGCTGATCCGCAGCCGCCGCCTCGGCATCTTGCTGCGCGAGCAGCACGACCGGCCCCAGCTCTTCGCTCCGTTCGACGACGTCCTCGAGACCATCGCCTGACGGCGATCCCAGCCAGCCCCTCCCCACGTTCCCGGCTCCCCTGCGGCCCCTTCGATCGCGTTCTCGGCTCCCCTACGGCCCCTTTCCCCGCGTTCTCGGCTCCCCTGCGGCCCCTTCATTCGCGTTCTCGGCTCCCCTGCGGCCCCTTTCCCCGCGTTCTCGGCTCCCCTGCGGCCCCTTCACTCGCGTTCTCGGCTCCCCTGGGGCCCAGAAGCGTCGAACGAGGAGCCGTGGCGTGGCCGAGAAGGAATCCGTGGGGTCGGGTGTGGGCCGACGGCGGCGGGCCGGTCCGGTCCGGTAGCGTCGGCCGCCATGCGCGTCCGGTTCCGTCCCCTCGCCATCGTCGGGTTCGTCGCGCTGGTCGGGCTGGTCGCGGCGTCGACGAGTTGCGCCGCGGACACCGCGGCGCCCCCGACCGCGGGGCCCGGCACCACCGGCACCCCAGGCGGCTCGGCGCCCGCGATCGTGCCGCTCGCGCCGGACACCCCCACCACCACCGACCCCCCCGGGGTGCACCGCTTCTCGACGTTCTGGATGCGCACGTGCGACACACCGGAGAAGGCCGTCGAGGTGACGAGCTGTCGCCTTGGGGTCGGCGAGATCCGGACCACCACCGAAGATGATGTGGTGACGGCGGCGATGAACGCCTTGATGGCCGGCCCCGACCCCACGGAGACGGCGCTGGGGCTGTCGACCAACATCCGCTCCATCGCGATCTACGAAGGCCTTGCGGTCGATGCCGACGGGACCGCCACGGTGAAGTTCAACCGGTACTTCGAGACCGCGAAGACCCGCCCGCAGACCGCGCAGGTCGTCTACACGCTCACCCAGTTCCCGGAGATCAAGCGGGTCAGGTTCCTCATCGACGGCATGGCCAACGGCGCCGCGGGTGCCGGCGCGATGAGCCGAGCGGACATCGACGAGTTCACGCCCCCGATCTTCGTCGAGTCACCGGCGCTCACCGCCCCGGTCGATCACCGGTTCCGTGCGACCGGTACGGCCGCCACCGCGATCGGCTCGGTGGCGTTCCACGTCGAGGACGCGAGCGGCGCCTCGGTCGCCCAAGGGACCGCACCCGTGCTCGGACCATCGGACAGCACCCGGGGACCGTTGCTGCTCCCGGTCACCGTGCCGGCGTCCGTGCACGGGGTCGTGGTGCTCGTCGTCACGGCGTCGGCCGGGTCGGCTCCGGACCCGGCCGCCGAGGCTCGGATCCCCCTCACGTTGCCCTAGCCCATTCCCTGCCAGCCACCTAGCACGTCGACGAATTTCGAAGGTTCTTCGAAATTGTCCAGGTGCAGGTACGCGAGCCGAAACCCACGGTTCACATCCGATCAATGTGCGGGCAACGAGACCGTCATAACGTCATGTCGATGACCACTGATCAGATCACCGACACGACGGCCACCGACCGGGATCTCGTGGAGCTCGCCCGCTCCCTCGCTTCCACCTTCAGCGTCTCAGGCAACGAGGCGGCGGCGGTCGAGGTCGTCCGGGCGGCCATGACCGAGCTCGGGTTCGACAACGTGCGCGTCGACGAGGTCGGCAACGTCATCGGCGTCATCGGCTCGGGTCCGGGCCCACGGCTGCTCATCGACGGCCACATCGACTCGATCCCGCTGCACTCCGAGGACCGCTGGACCGTCGACCCCTTCGGTGGGCACATCATCGACGGGAAGCTCTACGGGCTCGGCATCTGCGACCAGAAGGCATCGATCGCGGCGGCCACCCACGGGGTGCGGACCGAAGCGGCCAAGGGTGCCTTCGCCGGTTCGGTCGCCGTCGTCGCCAGCGTCGGCGAGGAGGAGATGGAGGGGTGCGCCCTCGCCTCGGCCGTCGAGTGGTTCGCCCCCGACTTCGTCGTCACCAGCGAACCCAACGACACGCGCCTGGGCATCGGCCAGCGCGGGCGGGCCAAGGCGTTCGTCCGGGTCACCGGGCGGGCCTGCCACGCGGGCCACGCTGCGGTGGGCCTCAACGCCGCCGACGCGCTGGCCGCGCTGATCATGCAGGCCCGGTCGATCGAGCAGCCCACGCACCCCCAGCTCGGCGTG
The DNA here is from genome assembly GCA_038324235.1 of Acidimicrobiales bacterium. Taxonomy (GTDB): domain Bacteria; phylum Actinomycetota; class Acidimicrobiia; order Acidimicrobiales; family Acidimicrobilacustridaceae; genus JBBQHT01. Next base: position 1,730 of record JBBQHT010000363.1, on the reverse strand, counting down.
CGCGACCTGACCTGCATCGACATCGCGTCACACCCCTACCCCTCGGTGTCCACCGTGCCCGGCCGCGCCGAGGCCCGCTTCGACTGCCGGTTCCTGCCGGGCGAGACCCCCGAGTCGATCATCGCCCTCCTCGAAGGGTGCGCCGAACGGGCGTGGGCGGAGTGGCCCGAGCAGCCGGGCCTCGAGGTCGGGCTCGTCGAGGCCATGTTCACCACCTGGACCGGCGCCGAGCTGCATGCCCCCGAGTTCGCGGCCGCCTGGTGGACCGACGAGGACTCGCCGCTGGTCGTCGGCGCCAAAGCTGCGCTGACGACAGCCGGCCTCGACCCCACCCCGACGCACTACTCGTTCTGCACCAACGGCTCGCTCACCGCCGGGGTGCTCGGCATCCCGACCATCGGCTTCGGCGTCGGAGTCGAGTCGATGGCCCACCAGGTCGACGAGCACGTCACCCTCGACTCCCTCGCCGCCGGCGCCCGCGGGTACGCGGCGCTGGCCCGTCAGCTCTGTGGAGGTCACTGACATGACTGGCGTCCGACGCGTGATCCCGCTCACCTTCGGGTGGGAGCACATCCCCAAGACGTTGTCCGTGCTGGGCGCGGACCCGGCGCTCCGGCTGCGCACGCCGGTGCCGGGGGTGCTGTGCGAGGTCGACGGGGGCTGGTTCCTGCTCGACGCCGGCTTCAACACCGCGCACGTCCTCGATCCCCCCTGGCGGGCTCGCATGGAATCGCCGGAGTACCTCATCGAGCTGCCGACGGCCGAGGACAGCCTCGTGCTCGCGTTCGAGACCGTGGGCATCGATCCCGCCGATGTCGTGGGTGTGGGCCTCAGCCACCTGCACGTCGACCACTGCGGAGGTGTCCGGTGGTTCACCGACCACGCCGAGATCCACTGCCAGCGCCGCGAGCTCGAGTTCGGCCTCCGCGACATCGCCGTGACCGAGCCGGCGGCGGTCTACCGCTCGGACTTCGACGACCCCCGCATCGACTGGCGTCTCGCCGACGGCGATGTCGAGATCGCGCCGGGCATCACCGCCGTGGCGACGTACGGCCACACGATCGGGCACCAGAGCTTCGTGGTCGATCTGGCCGACGGCGGCGGTTTCGTCTTCGCCTTCGACGCGGCGGACCTGCAGGAGAACCTCGACGACGAGAAGGCCCCGGGCCACTTCGTGGGCACCGAGGAAGAAGCCGTCGAGGCGATTCGGCGGCTGAAGGCGATCGCGGCGGAGAAGGGCTACCGGACGATCCCTGGCCACGATCCGGACGTCTGGCCGGCGTTCACCGCCGAGCTCGGCGTCGATGGCCCGCCCGAGCTCCTCCGAGGAGACTTCGAGCAGTGAGCGCACCGGGAGTGCGCCGCATCATCCCGTTGACCTTCGGGTGGCAACACCTGCCCAAGTCGGTGTCGGTCTTCGGGGCGGATCCGTCGATCCGCATGCGCGAGCCCGTGCCCGGGATCCTCTGCGAGGTCGATGGCGGCTGGTTCCTGCTCGACGCCGGGTTCAACGCCCCGATGGTCGTTGATCAGCCGTCTCTCGCTCGGTACGCGCAGCCTGGCCAGCACGACGAGCTCGTCGCGGGTGACGGCGACCCGATGGAGATCGCGTTCGCGACGGTCGGCATCGCCCTCGACGAGGTCGTCGCCGTGGGCCTCAGTCACCTCCACTACGACCACGCCGGCGGCACCCGGTTCTTCGCCGGCAAGGTCCCGGTGCACTGCCAGGA
>JBBQHT010000362.1:0-4608 GCA_038324235.1 Acidimicrobiales bacterium | reverse complement strand
GCGATCTGGCGCGCTTCGCGCAGGTCCGAGGCGGCGCACACGATCCCGCCGCACCCCGTCTCGGCGGCGAGCGCGACGCGACGCGGCAGGATGTGGGGCGGGGCGCCCCGGTCGCTCGTGAGCACCGTGACCGCGAGCGAGATGGGCTCGGTGAGCCCGGCGAGGGCGGCGCCGTCGCGGAAGCCGTCCGCCCCCGCCCGGAGCATCGGCGCGTCGTCGCGCGCGTGCAGCGTGAGGTACGTGGCACCGAGCGACCCGATGACCCGGGCCGCCTTCTCGACCGTGGTGGGGATGTCGAACATCTTCAGATCGACGAACACGTCGTAGCCGCTGTCGATGAGGCGGCTCACGACCTCGGGCCCAGCGGCGCTGAAGAGCTCGAGGCCCACCTTCGCCACGCCGAACCACGGACTCAGCTCGCGGGCGAGGCGCACGGCCTCGACCACGTCATCGGTGTCGAGCGCCAGGGCGAGCCGGGCCCGGATCGCCGCCGGAGCGCCCGATGCCGGATCGATCGCTTCCCCCGCCGGCGTGGTGGCCTGTGCCACCAGGACCTGCTCTGCGGGCTCGGACGCGTGCGGCTCGGCGTCAGGACTCATGGGCTGCTCCGATCAGTTCGGTGAGGGTCTGGACAGGTCGGTGCTGCATCCACTCTTGCACCTCGGCCTGGATGCGCGAGACGGAACGCGGATCGGCGAACGTGGCGGTGCCGACCTGGATGGCCGACGCGCCGGCCAGGATCAGCTCGATGGCATCCCAGCCCGACGCCACTCCCCCGACGCCGACGATGGGGAGCTCGGGCAGGGCCGCGTGCACGTCGTAGACCGCCCGCACCGCGACGGGATGGATGGCCGGGCCCGACAATCCCCCGCCGCGACCGCCCAGGCGCGGCCGGCGCGTGTCGGGATCGAGCGACATGCCCATGACGGTGTTGATGAGCGTGACGGCCTCGGCCCCGCCCTGCGTCGCCGCTTCCGCGATCGACACCAGGTCGGTCACGTTGGGGCTGAGCTTGGCCCAGCGCGGTCGCCCGCAACCGACCGCCGCTTCGACCGCTTCGATCGTGGTGGCCGGCGCGTGGGCGAACATGCGGCCGCGGTCGTGGTGGTTGGGGCACGACACGTTGACCTCGACCGCGACCACCCCCGCAGGTGCGTCGGCCAGCAGGTTCGCCGCCCGCTCGATCTCGGTCACCGAGGTGCCCCAGATGCTGGCGACGACCGTCGCCCCGGTGGCGAGCAAGGGCGGCAGCTCGTGCTCGAGCCAGTGCGGCACGCCCTTGCCCTGCAGGCCGACGCTGTTGATCATGCCGGCGGGCGTCTCGTGCACCCGGGGGGCCGCGTTGCCCGCCCACGGATCCGCTGCGAGCGACTTCACCACCACCGCCCCGAGCGACGCCAGGTCGACGTAGCGGCCGAGCTCGTCGCCGTGGCCCGCGGTGCCCGACGCCGTCATGACTGGACTGGCCAGCGCCACCGAGCCGATCCGGGTGGACAGATCGGGTACCTGACCACCGACGCCTGCTCGGCCGCCGCGGGCCCGGCGGGTTTTCATACCGGCAGTTCCAACTGGTCGGTGCTGACGCCGCGGTGGTACTCCTGCAGGCTGCGCACCTTGATGTGGTGGCGCTCCCAGTCGGCCATGCCGTTGGCCGCAGCCAGGCCGGCGGCGCCGGTGGTCAGCAGCGGCACGTTGTGGGCGCCGGCCGCCGTGCGGATGTACCCGCCATCCGCGCGGGGGCCGCGACCGCGGGGCGAGTTGATGACCAGGTCGACCTTGCCCGAGCTCAGCAGCTCGACTGCATCGGTACCGGGCTCACCGAGCTTGGCCACGACCGTGCCCACCGCGACGCCGTGCTCCTCGAAGTAGGACGCGGTGCCCGAGGTCGCGACGATGTCGTAGCCGAGCTCCACGAAGCGGCGGGCGGCGACGAGACCGATCGGCTTGTCGCGATCGGCGAGCGACAAGAACACGCTGCCCTCCGACGGCAGGCGGGTGCCCGCCGCGAGTTGGCTCTTGGCGAACGCGAGACCGACCGTGAGGTCGATGCCCATGACCTCACCGGTGGAGCGCATCTCCGGGCCGAGCAGCGCATCGGCTTCTGGGAAGCGGCTGAACGGCAGGACGGCTTCCTTGATGGCCACGTGGTCGCCGGGTACCGGCTCGGTGAGCAGACCCTCGGTGCGCAGCTCGTCGAGGGTCGCGCCGAGCATCACCCGGGACGCGACCTTGGCGAGCGGGACACCGGTGGCCTTCGCGACGAACGGCACCGTGCGCGACGCGCGCGGGTTGGCCTCGATGACGAAGACCTGGTTGGCCTTCACCGCGTACTGGACGTTGATGAGGCCCCGCACGTCGAGCGCGTCGGCGATCTGGTGCGTGTAGGCCGTGATGACCTGGATCGTCTCGGGCGAGAGCGACTGGGGCGGCAGGATGCAGGCGCTGTCGCCGGAGTGCACGCCGGCCTCCTCGACGTGCTCCATGATGCCGCCGATCACGAAGCCGCCCTCGGCGTCGCGGATGGCGTCGCAGTCGACCTCGGTGGCGTCCTCCAGGAAGCGGTCGACCAGCACCGGTCGCTCGGCGGACAGGCCGCCCTCGATGCCCAGCGTGCCGAAGCCCGCCAGCTCCTCCATCGCGCGGCGCAGGCCCTCGTCGTCGTAGACGATCTCCATGGCCCGGCCGCCGAGCACGTAGGAGGGCCGCATGAGGACGGGGTAGCCGACGCGCTCGACGATGGCGAGCGCGGCCTCGACGGTCGACGCGGTGCCACCCGCGGGCTGGGGGATCTCGAGCCGGGCGCACAGCGTGTTCCAGCGGTCGCGGTCCTCGGCCAGGTCGATTGACTCGGCGCTCGTGCCGGCGACCAGGTGCTCGGGAAGCAGGCCCGCCAGCTTCAACGGCGTCTGGCCGCCGAGCGACACGACGATGCCGATCGGATCCTCGGCCTCGACGACGTTCATCACGTCCTCGTACGTGTCCGGCTCGAAGTACAGCCGGTCGCTGGTGTCGTAGTCGGTCGACACGGTCTCGGGGTTGCAGTTGACCATGATCGTCTCGAACCCGGCGTCGCGCAGGGCGAAGCTGGCGTGCACGCAGCAGTAGTCGAACTCGATGCCCTGCCCGATGCGGTTCGGACCCGAGCCGAGGATCAGCACCTTCTTCCGGTCGCTGGGACGAACCTCGTCCGTGTCCTCGTAGGTCGAGTAGTGGTACGGGGTGGATGCCTCGAACTCGGCGGCGCAGGTGTCCACCGTCTTGAACGTGACCCGCACCCCCGCGGCGAGGCGAGCCGCGCGCACCTCGAGCTCGGTCACGGGCTGCGCCGGCGTGGACCACAGGTACGCAAGCTGACCGTCGGAGAAGCCGAGGCGCTTGGCGCGGCGCCACGCCGGTTTGGTCATCGCGGCGAGCCCGATCTGCTCGAGGTGGGCGCGCTCCTCGGTGATCATCAGGATCTGGTCGAGGAACCACAGGTCGACCTTGGTCGCCGCGTAGAGATCGTCGACCGAGATGCCACGGCGCAGCGCCGCTTCGAGCTGGAACGGACGATCGGGCGTGCCGATGGCCGCCCGGGCGACGAGCTCCTCATCGGTCCAGGAATCGAGCTGCCGTTCGGCCGGGTCTGCGTTGAGCCCGAGGCGGCCCTGCTCGAGCGAGCGCATGCCCTTCTGGAGCGACTCGGGGAACGTGCGTCCGATGGCCATGGCCTCGCCCACCGACTGCATCTGCGTGCCGAGCACCGCGGGCTGGCCGGGGAACTTCTCGAAGGCCCAGCGCGGGATCTTGGTGACGACGTAGTCGATGCTCGGCTCGAAGCAGGCGGGCGTCTTCTCGGTGATGTCGTTGGGGATCTCGTCGAGCGTGTAGCCGACCGCGAGCTTGGCGGCGATCTTGGCGATCGGGAAGCCCGTCGCCTTCGACGCCAGCGCCGAGCTCCGACTCACGCGCGGGTTCATCTCGATGACGACCATGTCGCCGTTGTCCGGGTTGAGGGCGAACTGCACGTTCGAGCCGCCGGTCTCGACACCGACGCGGCGGATGCAGGCGAACGCCGCGTCGCGCATCAGCTGGTACTCGACGTCGGACAGCGTCTGGGCCGGGGCCACGGTGATCGAGTCGCCCGTGTGCACGCCCATGGGGTCGAAGTTCTCGATCGAGCAGATGATCACGCAGTTGTCCGCCCTGTCGCGCATGACCTCGAGCTCGTACTCCTTCCACCCGGCGATCGACTTCTCGATCAGGATCTCCGAGATCGGGCTGGCGTCGATGCCGTTGGCGGCGACCTTCTCGAACTCCTCGAGCGTCGCCGCGATGCCGGTGCCCCGGCCACCGAGGATGTAGGCCGGGCGGATGACGATCGGCAGGCCGATGCGGTCGACCACCTCGCGAGCCTCGTCCATGGTGTGGGCGGTGCCCGAGATGGGAGTCGACAGACCGATCTCGTGCATCGCCACCTTGAACAGCTCGCGGTCCTCGGCGGTGGCGATCGCCTCGGCGTTGGCGCCGATGAGCTCGACGCCGTACTGGTCGAGCACGCCGGCGGCGACGAGCTCCATCGCCAGGTTCAACGCGGTCTGACCGCCGAGGGTCGGCAGCAGCGCGTCG
>JBBQHT010000361.1:0-4616 GCA_038324235.1 Acidimicrobiales bacterium | reverse complement strand
CAGCACCGTGCCGACCCGCACCCGCAACCGCGTCGCCGCCGGGGCGGTCCCGGCCTCGCGCGCCACCCACGCCCCGGTGCGCAGCCCGTGTTCCAGATCACACACCTGGCGGGCCTCGAGCTCGGCGCCCACATGCGCCTTCGCCGCCTCCAACAAGCTCACCGCCCGCTCCAACGCCACCGCGGCGGCAGCCAGATCATCATCGAACACGCCCGAGACATCGGCAGTCGCGAGACCCGCCGCGACCCCGGGCAACACCCCCACGAACTCCGAGTCGAACATACGTTCGACTGTACGCACCTGGAAGTGCGAAATCAACTGAAATGCGCCTGAAAACACCGCAAGCGCACAGTTCGGGACTGATCCCCCGGCCACGACTGCGAGGGCGCCGACGCGGCCGCGACGCCGAGGGTGGCACCGGACCAGCCGGGACCGCGTGCGCTGCGCCCGAGTCAGCGCGCGATCACGAGTCGGTAGCCCGCGTCGATCTCGTCTCGTTCGAGCAGATCCTGATGCACCTGGTGCCATCGGCCGGTGGCGAGGTCGCGCGCGAGACGGGCCATGGCTTCGTCCACCATCGGCGCGGGCAATCGGGCGATGCCGGAGATGCCGGCGCGGACCAGGGGGTCGACGTAGGCATCGGGGCGGCGCCACCAGGCGTGGCAGAAGCCGTCCGTGCAGTCGTGGGGGACGGGGACGACCTCGATGACCGCGTCGCCGAGCGCTTCGGCGATCGCGGTCGGCGCCGGCAGCTGCGTGTCGAGCGTGACCATGGCCGGCAGGTACTCCGCCACGAGCCACTGCGCGGCGTGCACCGCGTGGTCGAAGGTCAACACGACGATCGGCCCCCGCGCCACGCGCCGCAGCTCACCCAACCCGCGCATGGGGTCAGACCAGTGGTGCACGGTGAGCAGCGCCATCGCGGCATCGACGCCATCATCGGCCAGGGGAAGGTGCTCGGCGATCGCCCGTAGAGCTGGTGCCGTGCCCGGGGGCCGTTGACGGACCATCGCCGTGGAAGGCTCGACCGCGATGACCAGTCGATCCGTCGGCTCGTACGATCCGGCGCCGGCACCGACGTTGAGGACCGTCGCGGCGCGGCCGAGGGCGTGATGGATCTGTCGGGCGATGCGCGGATCCGGCCGTCGAACCCGCGCGTAGCCCGTCCCGATCACGTCGTAGAGCGCAGCGTCTGTCCGAGCGATCTCTTCCACCGTGGCCAATGTAGACGGCGTCGTTCCCGGGCAACGGCCTCAGCGGGTCGCGATGGCGTCGTCGGGACCCCATCCATTGCGGCCGATCTGGGTCACGCCGTCCGGGCCGTATCGATACGTCCAGCGACACCCGTCCTCGCCCTCGGCCTCGACCTCGCCGTCGACCACCCACTGAGCGAGCGAGACGTAGAACGCCGTTGCTTGGGATGACCACTTCGCATCGAACTCGGCGTCGAGCGGTTCGAAGGTCACCCGGTCTCTGCTGGACGTGATGTGCGCACACACGTACCTACCGAGGTCGGCCAACGACGCGATGTCGATGCCCTCCTGCAACCACCCATCGTGTCGCAGGACCGTCAGCCGAAGTGCCTCCGCGAGGTCGCGCTCGTCGACCGCCCGCAGACGCACCTGGCCCAACATGTCGACGTGGTACCCCATGGCAGCAACGTAGCGGCACCGCCCCGGAAGGTTCCTCGGGCGCTGGACCCAGGCGGCGGTTCACATCCCGAACGATCACGGATGGGACCGCGGAGGACCGGGCGGAGCCCCGTTCGGCGCGCGATCAGTCCTGGGCGGCGAGCAGCCGCGCGGCGAGCGGCTCGAGCGCGGTCACGAGCTCATCGAGCTCGTCGGGCGTGAGGCACTCGTAGGGTTTCGCGGCCAGGTCGTCCGTGCGCGCCTCGATCCGCTGCTTCACCGCCCGGCCCTGCTCGCTCAGCCAACCGTCGTCGCCGATCAGATCGCGCTCGCGCATCCCGTCGATCACGGCGGCGAGCTGGCGCGCCGGGAGGTGGTGGATGCGTCCGAACGTCTCGGCGGCCATGCCCATGTCGAGGGCGAGCAGGACGTGCGCCTCGAGACCGCCGACCCCGTCGATCATCAACGCGGCGATGTGCCCGTCGCCGCGGTGCTCGCGCAGCAAGGACGCCGCATGGAAGAGACGGGCGACGACGTCATCGGGGATCGGGATCGCGCGCAGTGCGGCGTACATCGGCCGACCCTCGACCGGTGCGCTGGTCGCCGCCGTGAGCAACAGCTCCGTGGCGCGGGGGAAGGCCGGCGCGTCGATCTGAGCGCCGAGGATGCGCCGCAACGCTGTTGCGCAGCCCGCCTGGCGAGCGGCGATCGCGGCGTTGGGCGTCGTGGTGCGCCACACCTTCGGGATGTGGCGGGCGACCTCACCCGGAGCGAAGTTGTATAAGAGCGCATCGACCACCTCGGCCGGCACGAGACCCAGGGGCGCGGCCCGTCCGGCGAAGTAGGTGTCCCAGTGGTTGGTGAACCCCAGGGCGAACATCGCCTCGTTGGGTTCGTCGGCTGCGTAGGGGATGACCCCGATGGGCTCGACCAGCTCGAACATGCGGCGCGCCATCGTCGTCATCGTCTGCTCCTCCTGCTGCGGCCCCGGCGACCCTCGCCGACCTCACGCACTCCGACGATCCCGCGTCGCGGAACTCATCGCACGACGACAGTTCACCCGAGATCGTGACGGCCCGCCGAGAACTCCGACGCGAAACCCGCTTGCCCGTGACGGTGGGGACCACCAAGGTGTCCGGCGTGTCCCACCGACCCCGACCACCGGCCGTGTGGCGCACCCTTCGTTCGACAGGAGGGGAGCGCCTGACCGCTCCGACCTCCCCCGAACGATTGACCCATGGATCTGCACCCGATCGACCATCCCGCGCCGCGCCTGCGTGACCGCCCGCCGTTCCCCCAGAACGTCGCCGAGACCCTCTCCCACCTCGCCAACCTGATCGACGAGTCGATCCGCGTCCGCGGCACCGGCATCAGCGTGCGCGAGTGGGCGGCGACCTTCCTCGGCATCGCGCCCACCGAGGTCGCCGTGACCAGCGCGGACCCGTCGTTGCTCGTGGCCCAGCTCATGGCCTTGGCGTTCGCGGAGGACCTCGAGGCGCACGTGCCCACCGGCATGATCGGCAGCGATCAGGAAGAGGCGCCGGACTGGGTCAAGCTCGAGCTCGGTGAGGTGACCACCCGCGTGCCGTGCGAGCTGGCCGCGTCGTTCGCGACCGGGGGCCTGATCCTGCCGCCGGTCGTGGTGCAGGTGACCAAGCCGTACCACGCGTCCACGCTGGTGTTCCGTGTGTACTCCCGCCAGGAGCACGTGGCCGCCGCCGAGGCGTACCTCGAAGCGCTGCGCGAGCGCGGGCTGACGGGCACGAACCCCTTCAAGGATCAGACCCTCGAGACGATCACGACCCAGCTCGGGCTCACGTTCAAGGTGCTCACCCCGGCCCCGACCACGCGTGCCGATGTCGTGCTGCCGGATCACATCTGGGTCGACATCGACCGCAACGTGCACGGCCTGTACCGCGCCCTCGATCGCCTGCGCGACGCAGGCCTGGCCTGCAACCGCGGGGTGCTGCTCGCCGGTCCGCCGGGTACGGGCAAGACGGCGCTGTGCCGGGCCTTGGCGCACGAGCTAGCGGGATCGGTGACGGTCATCTATTGCGATGCGCTGACCGTGCAGCACCAGGTGCGCGAGCTCTACAAGCAGATGAAGTACCTCGCGCCGGCGCTGATCGTGATGGAGGATGTCGACCTGGTGGTGGGCGATCGCAACCAGGGCGCGACAGGTTCGCTGCTGGACTTCCTGATCGCGCTCGACGGCGCGATGTCCGATCATCAGGGCGTGGTCACGATCGCCACCACGAACGATCCGCGCGCCATCGATCCCGCGGCGAAGCGCTCGGCGCGCTTCGACGTGCTGGTCGAGGTCCCCACCCCTGACGCGGCGGGCCGGGCCGCGATCCTGGCGCGCTACCTGCGGGGCATCGACACCGGTGGGCAGATCGCGATCGACGCGGTCGTCGCCGCGACCTCAGGGTTCAGCGGCGCGGATCTGCGCGAGCTGATCAGCGACGCGGTGCTCCACGCCGCGGCCGACGACGAGAACGGTGAGGCCGACGCCACCGGTGCGGGCGCCGAGGTCACGACCGGCCTGCTGTTGGACCTGGCGCGCCAGCGCCGGCCCCACGTGCCGACCGGGCTGTACCTCTGAGTCAGATCGTGACGGGCGTGGCGAGGAGCTCGGCACGGGCGTGTGGTGGTCCCTCGACGGTGAGCGCGTCGAGGGGCCCCCGCCCCGACAGCCAGCGGCAGACGTCGCGAATCGGGCCGACGACATCGACGGTGGCCGACGCTCTGGGGGTGAACCACACGCGGTCGCCGGTGCGGACGATGACCCGCAGGTTGGCGAGCACCGAGTGTTGGTAGCGGATGAGGACAGGCACGATCGCGGACACGTCCGCGCCGCTGGCGCAGGGTCCGAGATCGTGCGCGTTGAGGATGTCCTCGTGATGGGCCCACACCTCCAGCAGGCTCACCGCCGCCAGATCCGGGATCTGGCGCTGCAGGCGTGGCGCCTCTCGGCTGAGACTG
>JBBQHT010000360.1:0-4628 GCA_038324235.1 Acidimicrobiales bacterium | reverse complement strand
TTACCCGATCTTGCAGTTCTTCGGTGCACCCGCCGTGGGACGCAGGGACGATCTGTTTTGGAATCTCGATACCTATGCCGACGAGCTGCCCGAAGCGAATCTGGTCATTGCACGGGACGAAGGAGGTAATCGCTACGTCCTCGATGTACGCACTGGGAAGGTGTTCTTCCTCGACTTCGATTCGGGTGGTCACCTCATCCTCGTGGCCGAGAGCTTTGCGGATTGCCTCGATCTTCTGAATGTCTCAGGGTAGGACCACGCCTTCGATGCGGGTCGGCTGGGGAGAGCGCTCGGCGACCCCGAGGTGTTGCGTGACCGTCCTGTTGACGCGTTTCCTGCGACCGCCACGACCCGACGGCCAGCCGGGGGCGAAGGTCACGTCCGCCGGATGTCAGCTGAGCGGCTCGCAGGGCAGGGGCTTGTGGCACATGTGGCACGACGGGTGCGCCGCCGCCGATTCGGTGGACTGGTCGACCGTGGCGCCGCAGTTCGGGCAGGTGGCGGGGACCCGCCAGCGCGGCGCGCCCGGGTCATCACCGGGGACCTGCTGGCGCCACGTGACCACCGGCAGCACCCTCGTCCGATCGGCAGGATCGAACACGACGTTGATGGTCTCGCGCACCTCCGGCGGATCGCCGATCTCGTCGAGGAACAACGGGAACGTCGCCGCGAAGGAGGAGCCGCCCGGCAGCCGCACATCGGCGTGGATGGTCCACTCCTGGGGCGGGTGGGTGAACGATTCCTCGGTGTAGATGCTCGAGGTGCGAGGCACCTCGTAGGCCAGGGTCAGGTCCGTGACGATCGCCGTGGAACGGACGCCTCCGGTGTCTTCGATCAGCGCCCGCTGCTCGATGTCGGCACCCTGGCGATCGATGTAGGCCGCGACCAGATCTCTATCCGACGACCCGGGATCCTGGTGCTTCTTCCTCCCGAACATGGTGCAGAGTGTCGCATGTTGACGCACGCGTGACCACCGATCGTTCGACCGGGCGGCGACCGTGGCCGCGGCGCTTCAACCCTGGGGGGAACGCTTCGATGAGGACTTGGCGTCGATGTACTGCGCGAGGAACGCGTCGACTGGAAGCCGGCGGACCTCCTCGGCGATCACGTCGAGCGGCAGGTTCTCGACCCGGGTGAACCGCAGGCAGCTCTTGCCCATGGTGAGCTTCTTGCCGGTTGCGGCGTACCGGGCCGCGAAGTCGCTCTCGGCGTCGCCGTAGACGCCCATCAGGTAGAGCGACAGGTGGCGCTTCTGCGAAGCCAACGAGAGGTAGGTCAGGGGCTGGCCGTTGTAGGTGGTCGGGAAGCGGCTGAGGGGGACGACGTAGCTGATCATCCCGTACTGCATCGTCTCCTCGTAGCCGTCGGGCAGGTTCTCGAGGATCAGTTGCCGCACCGTGGCCACGGCCACCCGACGGTGCTCGGGCAGGCCCTCGACGTACGCGTCGACCGATGCTGCGTCGCTGTTCACGGTCGCTTCGATCAGCCGGCGGTGACGAGGATGCGGGTGCTGGCGAACTGGCCGATGCCGACGTGCTTGCCGTCGATCTCCACCGTCGTGGTGCCATCGGGCGAGGCGGCGGTGATGGTGCCGTGGCGGCCCGGGACCAGCGACGAGGTCTCGAGGAACTCGAGGATGCCGGGCGCGAACTCGAGCTCTTCGGGGATGCGGCTGACGGTGAACGAATCGCCCACGGCGAGTTGGTCGAGCGACACGGCGTCGGGGGCCTCGTAGCCCGAGCCCGGGATCGGGTTGCCGTGCGGGCAGGTGGTCGGGGCGCCGAGCAACCGTTGCATGGCCTCCTCGACCCGGTCCGAGATCACGTGCTCCCAGCGGCCCGCTTCACCATGGGCCTCGGACCACGAGAGGCCCAGGATGTCGGTGAGGAAGCGCTCGGCCAGGCGGTGGCGCCGCACGACGCTCTCGGCCAGGTCGGCACCGTCGGTGGTGAGCCGGATGCCGCCGTCGATGCTGATGAGGCCCTGGTGCTCCATCCGCTTGATCATCTCCGAGACCGCTGGGCGGGACACGTCGAGCCGTTCGGCGATGCGGGCCTGGATGACCTCGACGTCGTCTTCTCGGAGCTCGAAGATCGCTTCGCAGTACTCCTCGAAGGCCGGGTGGTACTCGGGCGTCTTGTAGGCAGTCATCGGCAGGGAGTCTACGCAGGGATCGCGGATCGCCCAACGGCTGGTTCCGTCGTCGTCACGACCCGGATGGCGCCACGAGCGGGGGTTCGACCTCGATGGTGTCGCCGGCGCGCACGCGTCCGGGGCGCAGGACCGTGGCGTACAGGCGGCTCCAGCCCGGGTGCGCGTCCTGGTCCATCCGCCGGTGGTCGCGGCCGTGGAAGAAGCTGCCGTTCTTCGCGCATGGCGTCGCGTAGGACGACAGCTCGGCCAGGACCGCACCGGGGTCGGCGGCGCCGGAACCGTCACTGATCCGTACCAGGGTGCCCGGCCGGAGACTCGCCCAGTCGAGGCCCCGGACGGTCAGGTTCTCGCCCGTCGAGCCGAACCCGATCGGATGCCCCTCGGCCTGCAGCGCCTCGATGACCTCCGCGCTGTAGAGGCACAGCGCCTGGAACGGGCGGCCGTGGTTCTGGCGGTCGTGCTGCGCGTCGCCGGCCGCGCCGGACCAGCCGATCTCGAGCGAGTCGACCGGTAGCTTCGGGACGCCGCCCGCGGAGCGGTGCAGCGCCACGACCGTGCCCGACGCGGACGCGACCCCGAGGCCGAGCGCGTGGCGCGTGCGCCCCGCGGTGTGCAGGTGGTGCTGGACCTCGTGGACGACCTGGCGTGCCGCGGCGGCGACGCCGGGATCCCACGGGCCCGGTCCGAGGCCGTTGAGGCGGAGGTGCAACAGCGCACCGGCGAGGCCGAGGCGCTCGAGCACGACGTCGAGGTCGCCCTCGTCGCACGTGTCGCACAACCCGTCCACGAACTCGGCCGGGATGCGCTCGCCGTCGGCCCGCTCGTCGATGTCGAGCAAGCCGTCGACCGCCGCGTCACGGGCTTGCCACGCGCCGGCGATGATCGACGTGCGGGGTCCTTCCTCGCGATGCGAGGCGTCGGGGACGATCTGCACGGCCGCCGGCTCGAGGCCTTCCACCACGCCGAGCCAGAGCTCGCGGAAGATGCGAGTGGTGGTGACCACGTCCTGATCGGTCCACTGCACCCCGGTGAAGCCGCACTCGTCTCCGTCTGCGAACGCCATCGGCGCAGTGTCGCGCGTCTGCACCGCGCCGTCCTCCGGGCGCAACGATCGCGTGTTGACGTGGCGGGCGCGCCCCGCGACCGTGGCTCGACGCGGCGGGCTACCGTGCGAACGTGGCCATCGACGACGAACCGGGGAAACGGACGCCCGGGCAGCTCATCAGCCGGGTGCTGCTCGTGATCGGCCTGGTGGTCATGCTGGTCGTGATCATCATCGTGAGCCGCGCTCTCAGCTGACCGCCGGGGTCCCGGATGCGTCGCCGGACCGACGCCGCACCGGCGTGCGCAGATCGATCGCGGGCATCGCCGGGTCGTCCCCCACGACACCCGGATGGGTCCCGCCCCCGGGGGTGCGCCGATCCCACCAGGCAGAGAGCACGATGCCTGCCCCCACGCAGCAAGCGAGGTCGAACGGCGCCCGCAGCCGCGGCGGCGCGACGAGCAGCAGGCTGACGGCCACGAAGTAGGCGCCTGACGCGCCGAGGAAGCTCACGGCGGTGATGCGACGGGCCCGCACCAGGCCCCACAGGCCGAGCCCGGTGACGACGTAGAACACGGGCAACGACACGAGGCGGACGGTGAGGTTCCGGCCATCCTCTTGTTCGGCGGGCGTGTTGAGCGCGGGCCACAGCTCGAAGACCGCGACGGTGTTGCGTCCGACGTTGTAGCCGAGGTAGCGGGGGTGGCGTTCCAACCCGTCGAGGCCGAGGTGCACCATGGCGCCGTCCCACGAGCCCTCGTCGAGCTGCGCGAACCGGTAGGCATCGAACGCGGGATCCTGCACGGGATCAACGAACGCGTGGCGGTCCTGCGCGGGCTGGGAGTACATCGCGGCGACGTTGAACCCGTTCGACGTGTACAGGTTCCAGGTGCCGACCTGGACGTGGTTGCGGGCGATCCACGGCACGACGCAGAGCGCCACCACGGCGGCGAACGCGATGGTCCGCCGGGTGCCGACGCGCCGCAGGAGGTAGGCGGCGACGATCAGCACGAAGAGTTGCGCGCTCGGCCGGGTGAGCACGAGCACGCCGGTCTCGAGGCCGATGAGCCACCAGCGAGAACGGCCGGTGAGCTCGGTCGCGATGAGCACGAGGAGCAGCAGGCTCATCGGCTCGGTCAGCAGGTTCACGTCGTTCGCGACGAGCGGTGGGTAGATCGCCAGCAGCACGCCGGTGATCACGCCCGCGGCCGGGTTCACGGTGCGGGCGACGAGCCGGGCGGTGAGCAGGACCACGGCGACGCCGATCGCGACGTTCGCCACCTTGCCGACCATGACCGTGGGCCCGGTGACGCGGTAGAGCATCGCGAGCAACGTGGGATACGCCGGCGGCCGGAACGCGGTGGGGTGGACGAAGAGCTGGGGGAACGTGCTCGAGAAGCCCTTGCCGGCCGCCAGGTTGGACGCGATCTCG
>JBBQHT010000359.1:0-4661 GCA_038324235.1 Acidimicrobiales bacterium | reverse complement strand
GGTGGTCGCCAACGGGATGAGAAACTCACCCTGCGCGTGCTCCCCGTTGACCAGCAGCGGGCCCGCCAACCCGACCGGCACCTGCGCCACGCCGACGAAGTGCTCGATGTTGCCCCGGGTCTCGTGCGGATCGTACGAGCCCGCGAAGAGGTGCGTCGGCGTCACCCCCGTGCGCTCCACGAGGAACTGGCGGCGGGCGTCCACGGCGGCGACGCTCTGATCGTCATCGCGGTCGCGGGGCACGGCCACCCGCTCGGGGGAGGCCGCCACAACGACATCGCGGGCGTCGAACACCAGATCACCGAACGGCTCGGCCTGGAACGCGATCTCGAGCTCGTGCGACCCTTCGGCCAAGCGGGTCCCCGCCACGCGGACGATGAGCTCGGCCCGGAGCGGGAACGCGATCCCGTCGCCGAGGTCGCCGGCCGGTCGCGTCACGCCATCGCTCGCCAGACGCACCTGCGACAGATCAACGGTGACGCCATCGACTTTCAACCGGTCGACCCCGCTGAGCGTGGCGGCGAACAGGCGGTTCTTGACGGCGAAGTGGAAGCCCTCGTCGTCGTTGTCCAGGCTGCCCATCGTGTAGAGCCGGCCCAGCAGCGGCGGTGCGGTCATGAACGCTCCTCGAGGTTGGACCCGCGGCGGTGGATCGCGACGAGACACGGAGAGGTCGATCATCTCTTGCCGCTCGGGCCGACGGCAGGGTCAGAGGTCCTCATGTCAGGCGATCCGCGCGGTCGGCGCTGCCCTCGGTTCGGCCCGATCTCGTGATCGAGGAGCGATCCCTCAGGCGGCGGGGCCGACGAACAGGGCGAGGGCGTCGGCGAGGGAGCACTCGACGACGCCGGGTTCGGCGACGACAGCGGCGAGCCACTCCGGGCGGACGACGGTGGTGACGACGATGGGCTGGTCCAAGCCGGACCACTGCATGATCTGGCGGACATATTCCACGGCGTAGTCGGCGGGGCGGACGTCGCGCGACATCTCGGCCAGCACGAACGGGTCCGGCGCGCCCGGCACCTCGACGCCGGCCTCGGGGATGTGAGGCGAGCCGGGGCGGATGCCCCCGCCCACGAGCCCCGGGCCGTCTGCCAGGATGATGCCGTGCACGTCGGGTGGCCGAGCCCCCGCGATCAACAGCGCGATGTACGCGCCCAGGCCCCGCCCGTAGACGGTGACCGAACCCAGATGGGCGATCGCGGCGTCGACATCGCCCATCAACATCTCGGCGGTGTAGCCCCCGCCCTGGGGCCGGGTGGACGCACCGTGGCCGGTGAGGTCAAGGGCGTACACGGGCCCGGTCCACGCCGCGAGGTGCTCGGGCACCGTCGCCGGCGAGTGCTCGCCCAGGCCGTGCAGGAGCAGCAGCGGGCGACCCCAGCCCTCGCGCAGCAGGTGCAGGGCGAGGTGGGACTTGCCGTGGGTGAGCGTGATGATGTTGGGCACCGCCGGGGCCGCCATCAGCCGGCCCGCCGATCGAGGAAGTCGAGCACCAGATCGGCGATGCGCCGCGGCTGCTCGATGTGCACGAAGTGGCCGATGTCGTCGAAGGCGTGGAACTCGGCGCCGGGCGGCAGGTTGGGCAGCACGTCAGCGGGCAGCGTGCCCCACCCCATCAACTCCATCTGCAGGCCGAGGACGCCGAGCACCGGCACACCGATGCCCGGCAGCCGCTGCATCGACCACTCCGGGCGCCAGGGGCCGAAGCCGCCGAGGCGCAACGACGGGTCGATCTTCCAGCGGTACCCGTCCTCACTCGCCGCCGCACCGATCGGCACGAGGTACTCGAGCCACTCGGTGGACAGCCGCGGGTTCATGCGCTGCCGCCGAGCCGCCAGCTCGACGAGCGACCCCGGCTTGCGCTGGGTGGTGGCCACCTTGCGACGGTGGTCGAGCCACCCTTCGAGCTCGCCGCGCAGCATCTTGGTGCGTTCGTGGTCGGCGAGGTCAGGCCAGTTGTTCTTCGAGGGCAGGCCGTCCAGGTTCACCAGCGCGCGCAGCCGGTGCGGCAGCGCGTGCGCGAGGTCGAGGACGACGCCGCCGCCCTTGGAGTGACCGAGGATCGCGACCGGATCGGGTCCGCATGTGTCGAGCACCGCTGCCGCGTCACGCATGTCGCCGGCCCAGCTGTAGAGCACCGCGTGCTCGGAGTCGCCGTGGCCCCGCGCGTCCCAGGACACGACCCGGTACCCGGCGTCGGCCAGCATCGGCGCGAACACGTCGAACGTGCCGGCGAAGTCGAAGCCCCCGTGGGCCATGAGGATGACCGGCGCGTCGGGCGCGCCCCACTCGTACACCGCGATGCGCAGCCCGGCCGACGAGACCGAACGGGAGCGATCGGGGCGGCGGGCGCCGGGGTAGGTGGGGGCCTCCGTGGAGGTGGGGGCGGCAGTCACGGGCGTGAGCCTACGGTTGGGTCGGGCGAGTCCCAATTCTCAGTCGTTCTCATTTCTGCCGCCAGCGGGGTAACCTGCCCGGATGGCCCCTGCGTCCTCCGCGTCCGCCCACCGTCACGACGTGGCGGTCACGGACCTGCACACCACCGCCGCGCAGCGCCTGCGCGCCGATGGGCAGCGTTACACCACGGGCCGCCGCATGCTCGTCGGCATGCTCGAGGCCGCCGACCGGCCGCTCACCATCGCCGACCTGCTCGAGCGGGACCGGTCGATGGCGCAGAGCTCGGTGTACCGAAACCTCGCGGTGCTCGAGCGGGCCAAGGTGGTCAACCGCCTCGTCACCAACGACGAGTTCGGCCGCTTCGAGCTCGCCGAGGACCTCACCGGACACCACCACCACCTGATCTGCTCGCACTGCGGTTCGATGGCCGACTTCACGATCTCCGAGAAGCTCGAGCAGTCGCTCGACCAGGCCTTCGCCAAGGTCGCCGCGGACTATGGCTTCGAGGCCGACCACCACCGCCTCGATCTGCTCGGCGTCTGCGCCGCCTGCCGCTGACCCGCGCCTGCGCAGGTCTGACCGCGACGGCGTCGTGGCGGCCGCGGCCCGAACCCATCGCCCGGGAGGCGGGTTGCAGGCCGGTCCGGCGCGGGCGAGACTCGCGGCCACGGCGGCCGAATCCGGATCGCACGGTGAACTACCTGCAGGGGGACAACATGACCGAGACCCAGGGCTGGACCGCGCCGGGGTGGGAGGGCGTGCGTGACGTCTTCCAGGCCAACTTCGATCAAGGCAGCGAGGTCGGCGCGGCGTTCAGCGCTTACCACCACGGTGAGAAGGTCGTGGACCTCTGGGGTGGCATCGCCGACCAGGACACCGGCAGCCCGTGGAACGAGGACACGTTGATCCCCGTCTTCTCCACGACCAAGGGCGCGACGGCAATGTGCGCGAACCGCCTGGCCGAGCAGGGCCTGCTCGACGTCGAGGCCCCCGTCGTCACCTACTGGCCCGAGTTCGGCCAGGCCGGCAAGGAGACCATGCCGGTCTCGTACCTGCTGTCCCACCAGGCCGGTCTGGCCTGGATCGACGGCGAGATGACCGTCGAAGAGGCGTTGTCGTGGGAGCCCGTCGTGCAGGCGCTCGCCGCGCAGGCGCCGGGCTGGGAGCCCGGTACCAAGCACGGCTACCACGCCACCACCTACGGGTGGCTGGTCGGCGAGATCGTGAAGCGCATCTCCGGCAAGAGCCTCGGCACCTACTTCCGCGACGAGATCGCCACCCCGCTCGATCTCGACTTCTGGGTCGGCCTGCCCGAGTCCGAAGAGCACCGCGTCGCCAAGCTCATCTCCATGATCCCCAAGAGCACCGTCGCCCCGGGCGAGCCCGATCCCGTGGCCGAGATGATGAAGGCGTTCCTCGGTCCCGACACCCCGCTCGGCAAGGCGCTGTTCGCGCCCGGCGGTGCGTTCACCGACCAGGACGTGTGGAACACGCGGGCGATGCACGCCGCCGAGGTCCCCGCCGCGAACGGCATCACCGACGCTCGCTCGCTCGCCCGCGTCTACGGCGCCTGCGTCGGCGAGGTCGACGGCTTCCGCGTGCTGAGCGCCGATCAGGTGAAGGCCGCCACCGTGCAGCGCACCACCGGCCCCAACTTCATCCTGATGGACATGGAGGTCGAGTTCGGCCTCGGCTTCATGCTCCACGCGGGCATCATCCCGCTCGGCGGCCCGAACAGCTTCGGCCACTTCGGCGCCGGAGGCTCGGTCGGCTGGGCCGATCCCGACGTCGAGCTCGGCATGGGCTACGTGATGAACCGGATGGACATCGGCCTCGCGGGCGACACCCGGAGCTTCAACCTCGTGACCGCCTGCTACGACGCGATCGGCTGACTCCCATGACCGAGATCCACGGCTTCGTGTCCCCGGGCTTCGAAGAGGTCCGCGTCGCGTTCGAGACCAACTTCGAGCTCGAGCCCGATCCGCTCAACCAGATGCTCGGCATGGACGTCTGCGAGGTGGGCGCGGCCGTCACGGTGTTCCACCGCGGCGAGAAGGTCGTCGATCTGTGGGGCGGCGAGGCCGACCGCCGCGTCCATCGGCCCTACGCCGAGGACACGCTGCAGCTCGTGTTCTCCACGACCAAGGGCATCACGGCGATCGCCGCGAACCTGCTGGCCCAGCGCGGCGAGCTGGACCTGGACGCGAAGGTGGCCCACTACTGGCCCGAGTTCGCGCAGGCCGGCAAGGCCGACATCCCCG
>JBBQHT010000358.1:0-4663 GCA_038324235.1 Acidimicrobiales bacterium | reverse complement strand
GGCCTGCCGGTCCAGGTCGGCCCTCGTGAGCACGCGCTCTCGGCCGTCCCGTGCGACGACGTGCAGTGCCGTGGCGTCTGGCTGCGCGGCCGCGAGCTGGGCGAGGCGGCGGCCGTAGGACACCGGTGCGTCGGGGTCGTCCTTCTCGCCACTGTCAATGCTCATGCCCACACCCCCGCCTGGGCCGTGGCCGCGGTGGTCATGTCGACCGGGGTCGGCGCGCGGCCTTCGTCTTCGGCGGGGATGGCGCAGAGGCCTTCGCCCGAGCCGGCGTGCCGGTCGTGCCTGACGGGGGGCCGGCGAGCAGACCCCGTTCGATCATCTGGGCGATGTTCTCGATCCGGTTCGGGGTCACCCGGTTGGTCGTCATGGAGTCGAGGAACACGAGCAGCACCATGCCATCCGCGTCGGGGTCACCCCAGCCGCGGGGTTCGAGGAAGCGGGCCAGGCGCCCCCGCGTCCGGTCGATGATGGTGGAGGACACGCCGCCGAGCTCGTCATCGCGCGAGATCGCCTCGCTCCACATCGTGAAGATCGCGGCTTCCTCGGCGTAGGTGGTGGCGTAGCGCCGCAACCAGTCGCGCAGCTCGGCGGGCGCCTCCTCGTTCGCGTCGTCGAACAACGCGGGGAAGCCGTCGAGCGCGCCTTCGAGCCGCTGACTGGCGCGCTCGGCGAGGATGCGGAAAAGGTGGGTCTTGTTGTCGAAGTACCGGTAGAAGACGCCGTGGGACACCTCGGCGGCCGCCACGATGTCGGCGACGCGTGTGGCGTAGTAGCCGCGTTCGACGAACACCTGGTGACCGGCCTCGAGCAGCTGGGTGCGGGTGCGCTGGGCGGCGGGCCCGTGGGTGGCGTCGCCGTCGGTGTCGGTGTCGGGCTCGTTCTGGGCGGCCTTGGCGAGCGGCTTCAGGCGGCGGGTCACCGTGTGGATGTTCACCGCGTCGTCCGGCCCGAACAGGGCGCGGTGGAACACGTCGGCGTAGGCGGTGATGATGCGGGCACGGTCGAGGGGGCTGCCCGGCGACGCCAGCACCAAGAGCTCGGTCTCGCGGTTGAGCCGGGCGATGGTCCACAGGAGCGTCTGCACGACGCGGTCGACCTGCTTGGCCGGCAGCGGCGAACCCGTGACCTTGGAGCGGAGGTCGGTGAACGTGCGGGTGGCCACCTTCGACGCGCCGCTGGCCACCATCGCGTCGCTCGCCGCCGCGGTCTGGAAGGTCACGAACACCGGCTCGTAGGTGTCGTAGATCTCGGCGTAGCGCAGCAGCCAGGCTTCGAGGGCCTGGCGGCCGGCGAGGTCGCCCGTGACCGGCTCGAGCGCGTCGGCGGCCTCGTTGAGCTGCCGGGCGACCCGGCCCGCGAGGTGCCGGAAGAGGTCTTCCTTGCTGGAGAAGTACTGGTAGAACGACGCCCGCGAGCACCCGGACAGCTCGGTGATCCGCTTCACGCCGCAGCCGTGGTACCCGACCTCGCCAAACACCTGGAGCGCCGCCTCGAGGATGCGCATCTGCGCCTTCTGGCCCCGTTCGCCGACGTACGGGCTGTCCGCGAACGGCGCCCGGCGCACGATGGACGACGGGTCGCCGTCGGGCAGGACGTCGTCGGCGCGGGCCGCTCGCCGTCGGTTGGCCATCGAGAACACCTCTGCCGTCGTCCGTCTCGCCCGTGATCGAGCGAAGATGCTAACCGCCGTGTCACCTGCTCCACGATCCCAGGGTGACGAGGCTTTCTAACAGTATCGTCAGGGCGGTGCTACCGTGCGCGGAACCGCACCAGGATCCGGAACCGGAAGAAGGCCGATGCCACTCAAGCCAGGAGCCAAGCTGCGCAGCGCCGTCTGCGCCACGCAGGTGATCGTGGTGCGCGCGCCGGCGATCGACGTCGAGCTGGGCTGCGGCGGCGCGGCGCTCGTGGCCAGCGACGAGGAGCCGACCGGCACCGTCGATCCGGCGTTCGCGGGGGGCTCGTTGATCGGGAAGCGGTATGCAGACGAGGAGCTCGGTCTCGAGCTGCTGTGCACCCGGGCCGGCGACGGGACCCTCACCTGCAACGGGGTCGTCCTCGCCGTCAAGGGCGCCAAGCCCCTCCCGTCGTCGGACTGACGCGGCCGGGTTCCGTCGTGCACAGCCTGCTCCTGCTCGACATGGCGGCCGCCGCCCACGGCGAGCGCACCGCGGTCCAGCACGGCGACGACCAGCTCAGCTACGAGGAGCTCCTCGATGCGGCCTGGGGCGCGGCATCGGTCGCGGGTCAGGCGGCGCATCTGGCCTACGTGGCCCCGAACGGGCTGGCCTTCCCGGTCGCGCTCTTCGGCGCGGCCGCCGCCGGCATCGCGTTCATCCCGCTCAACTACCGCCTGGCCGACGAGCAGCTGCACGAGCTGCTCGCGGCGCACGACGACGTGCTCGTCGTGGCCGATGACGAGGTGGGCCCCCGCCTTGCCGCGCTCGGTCACCGCGTGATCGAGACCGACGCGTTCCTCGCCGCCGCCCGGGCTCCGGCGCCCGCGGGTGACGTACCGGGGGACGGCGATGGCGTGGCCCTGCTCCTCTACACCAGCGGCACGACGGCGGCCCCCAAGGCCGCGGTCCTGCGCCACCGCCACCTCACCGCCTACGTCATCGGCTCGGTCGAGTTCGGCGGGGCCGGCGACGACGAGGCGGCGCTGGTCAGCGTGCCGCCGTACCACATCGCCGGCGTGGCGAACCTGTTCTCGAACACGTACCTCGGTCGCCGCCTCGTGTACCTGGACCGCTTCGACGCGGCGCAGTGGCTCGAGGCCGTGCGCGGCGAGCGGATCACCCACGCCATGGTCGTGCCGACCATGCTCGCCCGCCTCGCGGACGCGATCGGCGACGGGGCGCAGGCGGATGCGCCCACCCTGCGGGCGCTCTCCTACGGTGGCGCGCGCACGCCGGCTCCGGTCCTCGAGCGCATCATGGCGTGCTTCCCGGGGACGGATCTCACCAACGCGTACGGGCTGACCGAGACGAGCTCCACGGTCGCCGTGCTCAGCCCGCAGGATCACCGTGACGCGATGGCCAGCGACGATCCCGCGACGCGGGCTCGGTTGTCGTCGGCCGGTCGCGTCCTGCCGACGGTCGAGATCGAGGTCCGGGGCGATGACGGCGAGGCCCTGCCGCCCGGCCAGGTCGGCGACATCTTCGTCGCGGGGGAGCAGGTGTCCGGCGAGTACGCCGGTCGGCCATCCGCGCTCGAGGACGGTTGGTTCCCCACGCGCGATCGCGGGCACCTCGATGCCGACGGCTTCCTCTTCATCGAGGGCCGCAGCGACGACACGATCATCCGCGGTGGCGAGAACATCGCGCCCGCCGAGATCGAAGAGGTCCTCCTGCGCCATCCCGATGTCGCGGCCTGCGTGGTCGTGGGGGTGCCCGATGACGAGTGGGGCCAGCGCCTCGCCGCCGTCGTCGTGCCGGCGCCGGGTGCCCAACCCGACGCTGACGCGATCCGGGACTTCACCCGGACCCACCTGCGGGGGGCGAAGACCCCCGACGTCATCTCGTTCGTCGACGAGCTGCCGTACACCGAGACGGGCAAGCTGCTCCGGCGCATCGTGCTGGCGGATCTGCTCGCCGGCCTCTGACACCCACGTCACACCGGCGCTACGCTGCGGGCGCGCCGGCACGTCGGCCGCCGCACAGGTCGAAGGGGGCAGGGGATGGGGAGCGCGCTCGCAGGGGTGAAGGTCCTGGAGGTGGCGGCGTGGACGTTCGTGCCCGCCGCCGGGGCCGTGCTGGCCGACTGGGGGGCCGACGTCATCAAGGTCGAGCACCCGGTGATGGGCGACCCGCAGCGCGGGCTCATCGCCATGGGCATCATCCCCGGTGGCGACAGCGCGGTGAACTACATCATCGAGCAACCCAACCGCGGCAAGCGCAGCATCGGGCTCGACATCTCGACCGAGCACGGCCGGGCGCTGCTGTACAAGCTGGTCGAGCAGAGCGATGTGTTCGTGACGAGCTTCTTGCCTGAGGTGCGCCAGAAGCTGCAGGTCGACGTCGAGCACATCCGGGCGATCAACCCCAACATCGTCTACGCCCGCGGCAGCGGCCAGGGTCCGAAGGGGCCCGATGCCGGCAAGGGGGGCTACGACGGCGCGTCGTACTGGGCGCGGGGTGGCGTGTCGCACGCGCTGACCCCGGCGTGCTCGGAGTACCCGATCGGCGGACGGGCCGCGTTCGGCGATCTGGCTGGCGGCATGGCCATCGCGGGTGGGATCGCAGCGGCGCTGTTCCAGCGCGAGCGGACGGGGGTGGCGCCGCTCGTGGACGTGTCGCTCCTGGGCATGGCGATGTGGGTGCTCTCGCCCGACGTCGTGGCCTCAGGCCTCTACGGCCGCGACCCGATGCCGAAGTTCGACCACAAGACCTCGCCCAACCCACTGGTCGGGTCGTACCGCACGAAGGACGACAGGTTCATCACGCTCATGCTCCTGCAGGCGGACCGCTTCTGGCCCGAGCTGTGCGAGCACATGGGCCGGCCCGACCTGATCGCCGACGAGCGGTTCGCGGATGGCGCGGCCCGGTTCATGAACCACGCCGAGCTCATCACGCTGCTCGACGAGACCTTCGCCAGCGAGGATCTCGCCCATTGGAAGGTGGCGCTGCAGCCGATGAAGGGCGTGTGGGCCCCCGTCCAG
>JBBQHT010000357.1:0-4669 GCA_038324235.1 Acidimicrobiales bacterium | reverse complement strand
CTGGCTCGAGATCACCGGAGGTGACGTTGAGTTTCGAGGATCTCCGGAAGCGTTTCCCGGTCGACGGGCCTTTGTGCCCGGTGGAAGAGTCATCGCTGGTTCGCTTCGAGCAACAGGTCGGCGTGGACCTTCCTGCTGATTGCCGTGAGCTCCTGGGCTCACCAACCGGGCCGGCAGACAGGCGGCTTGCACCGTCTCCAGACCGACGATGCCATCGGGAATCGACGACGTGGTCTGAACGAGCACTTCGTAGGCTCCGGCGTTGGCGGGAACCCAGCTCATGCCGACCGCACCGTCGTCGCTTGCGGCTTCCTGCCGCGTGTGCTCCTGATCCTGCCGGGTCAGCAGCCCGTCGCCGCCTGGAGCGTCCGGCAGGCTTCGGCCATGCGGTCCGCTGGTAAGGCGGCCACCTTCCGGCGGAACGTCTCGCGGGGGATCGTGTGGATGTTGTCGAAGTTGACCACGCTGTCGGTCGGGACACCATCCGCCTGCGTCAGCGGCAGCTCGGAGACGAGTCCACGGCGCGTGCGGGTCAGGGCCGCGACGACGATCGAGCCGATGCGATCGGCCACGGGGTCACGCGTCAGGACGAGAACGGGTCGGTCCCCTCCGGGTGTCGCCGCGAACCAGATCTCACCTCGCTGCATCGACAGCCCAGTCAGACCAATCCTCGGCTGGACCCCAGTCGCCGATGTCGCCCAGAGCCTGCTCACCCTGGTCGAGCGGTGCGGCCGTCCAACGGTCAGCGTCACCCTCGGATGCCAATCGGTCGAGGTGGCGACGAAGCGCCTCCCGCAGCAGCTCGGATCGGTCGATGCCAAGTGCCTCGGCCCACCGCTGTGCGCCTTCGGCGTCGTGATCGTCGACTCGGAAGCTGAGCATCGTCATACAACAACTCTACGGTGTATGACCTACCGTGACTACTGCCCCTCGCGACCCCTTCCGCAGGCTGTCGTACGCGTTGGCGGGTGACCATCCCCATTTCAGCCAGACATCACGGGCGGTCACCGTGCGGGCTCGTTCACCCTTCGGTCAGGGTCGCCACGATCGCCTCGACGCCAGTCAGGGCATCGGCGTCGGGGTAGTGCAGGCCGAGCGAACCTTGGCTGCGGAGCACGGCGATGCCGTGGGCGAGGGACCACGACGCGGACGCCAGCGCGAGCGTGTTCGCCTCTGGATGCCAGCCGGCCTGCTGGCACCGCGCGATGTGTTGGTGCATGGCCTCGAACGCCGCGGTGCTCGCGGCGAGGTAGTCCGGATCGGACGCGTGCAGCAGCGCCGGCCGGAACATCACGCCGAAGTGGCCAGGATGCCGCTCCGCGAACTCGGCGTAGGCACGGCCGATGGCGGGGAGCTGCGCCACGAGCTCAGCCGGGTCCGTCGCCAAGGCGCCGGCCATGTGGATCATGAACAGCTCGAAGCCCTCGGTGGCGACGACGGTCAGGAGACCGGCGCGGTCGCCGAAGTGGTGGGCCGGTGCGGCGTGCGAGACGCCGACGCGTCGGGCTACCTCGCGGAGGCTGAGTCCCTCCGCGCCGACCTCATCGAGCGTGGCGGCGGCGGCGTCGATGAGCGCCCGCCGCAGGTCGCCGTCGAAGTGCACACCGACCGCTCGCAGATCGCGCTTCTTGCTTGACACTGTCTATCTCCTCTGACAGGGTGGGGAAACGCCATGGTTGACACTGTCAATCTAGAACATCAGGGGTCAGGTCGCCGGTCCTGCCCGACATCGCCAACCGCCAGATGAAACGAGGACCCCATGATCACCCGCATCGCCCGCGGTCAGTACGAGAAGGGCCTCCGCGCCCTCGAACGGGGCGACATCGACGCCCTGCTGACCCAGTTCGCGTCCGACTGCCAGTTCCGCTTCGTCGGCGCCACCCCGCTCGGCGCCGATCTCTCGACGACCTCCGACCTGCGACGCTGGTTCCAGCGCTTCGCCCGGCTGCTACCCAACCCGCACTTCGAGATCACCCGCCTCGTCGTGAGCGGGCCGCCATGGCGCATGCAGCTGGCGGCGCACGTGCGCATCAGCGGGCACGTCGTCGGCGAGCCGTACGAGAACGAGTTCGCCCACTTCCTGATCCTGCGCTGGGGCAAGGTCGTCGACGATCTCATCCTCGAAGACACCCAGACCTGGTCCCACGCCTGCGACCGCCTCGTGGCCGCCGGTGTCACCGAGGCCGCGGCGGCACCCCTCGTCCGTTCTTCGGCCGGCACCGGCAACCGACCGGTCCGGGTGGAGCACGACCTTCCAGTCCTCGGCTCGTAAACGGGTAGGGCGCCGGAAGGGCTGGCTATGACAAGACCATCTGCACTTCGACGACCCAGGTCGTTCTCGGTCCCTCGCAATCCAGGTAGAGCTCTCGGAACTCGCCGGTGACCGATTCCGCCGTGGTCTCGGCCCAGCGCCGCAGTGCGTTCCAACCGCCCTCGAAGTCGGGGCCGCCGACGTTGTGATCACCGGTGATCACCGTCGCCGCGGCGCGGGCCAGGGCCGGGACCGCTTCCGTGGTGATGCCGTCGTCGTCGATGACGGTTCCTTCTGCGATGGGGACCGCCACCGTCAGCCGGATCGGCCACGCGGGATCAGCCGTCGGGATCTCAATGGCGATCGACGGCCCGGCTCGCTCGAGCCCGCGGGCGTCGAGGGCCGCATGCAGGCGGGGCCACAGGCGGCGGTGAGCGGCCTCGATCTCAGAGACATCAGCCACCTCCTCGCCCACGGTCGCGGCCCAGGTCGCGTCGACTCGTTTCACGACGACGTCGTACTCGGCCACGTCACTCTCCTGGAGTTGTTGCAGGCGGGCCTCGACGCGGGCGAGCCGTTCGCCTTCGGCCGCCATGCGTTCGCTCGCCTCGGCTCGGCGCAGCAACAGAATCCCCCGGAGCTCGTCGGCGGTGACGTCGTCATCGAGGAGTCGACCGATGTCGGCGAGGGTCACCCCGAGATCCCGCAGAGCCAGTATGCGGTGGAGGCGAAGCAGCTGGTTCGGGGCGTACCACCGGTGGCCCGTGTCGGGGTCGGTCCACATCGGACGGAGGAGACCGAGCTCGTCGTAGTAGCGAAGCGTCCTCACCGAGACCTGAGCCAGGCGGGCGACCGTCCCGATGCGGTACATGCGCCCATTCGATCAGATGACGTCGCGGAAGGGTCAAGCCCCTCGCCCGAGAACTGCTGACCCCTGATCTCGATCTCGATCTCGGATGACCTGGCCTCACGGAGCCGGCGCCCGGGTTGGCTCAACACCCCGCGACGGGTTGGCGCGGGCGGCGCGCCAGTGGCTCGGTGACGCGCCGCGGGCGCGCTTGAACGCGCGACTGAAGGCCTCCTCCGACTCGTAGCCCACGCGTCGAGCGACGGCCGCCACACCGATCGTCGTGGTCAGGAGGAGCTCCTCGGCGAGGTGCATGCGCCATTCCGTGAGGTAGCGGATGGGGGAACGGCCGAGGACCTGACGGAAGCGCTCGTCGAGCAGCGAGCGGGACACGGCGACCTCCGCCGCGAGCTCACCCACGGTCCAACGGCGATCCGGCGCCGTGTGCAGCAACGAGAGCGCCGGGGCCAGCACCGGGTCGTGCAACGCGGCGATCCAGCCTGCGTCGGCGGCCGGTGCGGTCGCGAGGTGGTGGCGTAGGACCTCGGTCAGGACCAGCTCGGGCAGCCTCGTCGACAGGCGGCTGCCGCTCGCGTTCGACGGCCGATTCTCCTCGAGCGAGTAGGTGACGCTGGCCTGGAGCCACCCCGACGCGGCGCCCGGCGGGAAGCGGACGACGAAGGCCGGGGGGAACGCGCGGATCGCCGGATCGAACAGCGGATCGTCCGAGTACAGGTACCCGCACACCAGGTCGCACCGGTCCCCGCCGCCGCCGTGGCGCAGCAGCGGGAGGTCGGCCCAGGGCGGCGGATCGAGCAGGGACAGGATCGACACGCACTCCGCCGGCGTCGCCCCGCCGATCACGTGCTCGTCGCCGTAGGGCAGCACGATCACGTCGCCGGTATCGGCCCAGTGACGCTCGCCGTCAACACCCGCCACCCAGCACGAACCGGACGCCACGATGTGGAAAAGGATGATCCGGTCCGCGCCCGGGTGCAGCACGTGGGCCAGGGCGCGCGGCGTCGACTCGAACGCAAAGGGATCGGTGAGCTCGGACCGGAAGAAGATCGCCCCCTCGAGGCGGAGCTGCTCGAGCGCGGCGTCGAGCAGCACCGGCGAGGCCGCGCCGTTGGGTGCTTTCGTCGGCGCGACGGTGCCGAGCCTCGCGTCTGCATCGACCGCGTCTGCATCGACCGCATGGGCGTCGTTCGCGTCGATGGAGCTCATCGAAGGTCTGGTGTCACGGCCAGCAACGGCGGAGTCTCGGTCATGGCCTCATGCCTCGTTCGCAGCGACACTCATTCTCACACGACGTCACTGAACGCGGCGGCCCTTCCCCCTCGTCGCGCTGCTCCGGGACGTACTTACCAGAAAGAAGCATTGCCATGACCACCTTCCCGCCCCTCACCCATGTGGCCCTCACCGTCCGAGACCTCTCGGTCAGCGTCCCGTGGTACGAGTCGCTCTTCGACGCGGATCCCGCCATCGACGAGGACACCGATCCCGACATGCACCACACCGTGTACGTCGTCGGGAACGGCACGCTGATCGGGTTGCACCAGCACGCCACG
>JBBQHT010000356.1:0-4681 GCA_038324235.1 Acidimicrobiales bacterium | reverse complement strand
GCGGCCTGCTCGTCGAGGAACTGCTGGGCGGCGCCCTGCAACGACACGCGCAAGGTCACGGCCACGATCGATTGCGCCAGGGTGCCGAGCTCGCCCAGCGCCCCGGTGATCGAGCCGACCTGATCTGCCGGCAGACCCGCCGCGGCAAACGAGGACCACAGGTGCCGACGGAAGATGGTCGTGAACTGCGCGGCGATCGCGTCGGTGGTGGCCCGGAGCACCACGTACTCGTCGAGGATCTCGTCGATCGGCACCCCGAGCGCCGCCAGACGCGTCCCGGTCTCGAGGAACTGGGGGCTGAGGACGCGGATGCGTCCATCATCGGTCAGCTCCACCAGGGCGAGCTCGACCACGCGCCGCATGAGGGCGGGAGTGAGCTCGAGACCCGGGAAGCGAGCCGCCAGGTCGGCCGGGGCGAGGACCAGCGGAGGTTCCGCGGTCCACACGCCGCCGCCGACCGGCAAACCGAGCAGGTCGTCGAGGCTACGACCCCGCTGCCAGCCGTCGAGCAGCTCCTTGATGCCGGCCAGCGAGAAGCCCCGATCCTGGAGCTCGGCGACGAGCCGGAGACGGGCGGCGTGATCCGGCCCGTAGTACCCGACCCGCCCCCGTTTGGCCGGAGGCGGGATCAGGCCGCGGTGCTGGTACATGCGCAGGGTCGACACGGGGACGGCGAACGTGTGCGCGAGATCGTCGATCGTGACCCACTCGGCGTTCGTGGCGTCGGTGGCGTCGGTGGCGTCGAGACCGGCGTCCGGCGGGCGCGAGTCCGGAGGGGCAGGCATGGCGAGCAGTTTGTCACCCTCCACTTGACGAGTGTTTATCTTGTCAGTAAACACTAACACTATGACCTCGGTTCGACTCGTCTCCCCGCCCGCCACCCTCGCGCTGCGCATCGGCGTGCTCGTCTGGATCGTCACCGCGACCCTCACGGCGACCCACGCGGTCCCCCTGGGCATCATCGAGTCCCTGCTGCTCTTCGGACCGCTGGTGATCGTCCCGATCGGGCTGACCATGGCGGCGCCCGGACCTGCTCCCGCGCCGACGGCATCCCCCGCGGCCCCAGCACGACGGTCCGCCATCGGGTCCCGAGCAACGCTGTCCGGACCCCTTGCGGTGGTCCTCGCGGCGGCGTTGCTCCCGCTCGCGTTCGCGATCGCCCCCGGGGTCGTGTCCACGTCGCTGACGCTGCCGTGGCTCGCGACCACCAGCCTGCTCGCCGTCCTCGCGGCCCGGCGCTGGTGGCGTCGTCCTTCGTCTGCCCCTTCCGTGGCCCGGCGATCACCGCGGGTTGGGTCGGTGGCCGCGGCCCGGTCGGCCCGTGGGGCCCGGGCCGTCGCCGCGATCTCGTGGGTCTGGTTGCCCGCCGCCGCGCTGGGCATCACGGCCAGCCGGGCATCGCGCACGGTGTTCTCCATCCCTCCCGAGCTGATCGAGCTCGCCGGCGTGCACTTCACCTTCGCCGGGTTCGCCGCGAGTGCCATCGCCGCCCGCGTCCTCGGCGCGACCGCTGCGACCCGCGATGTCCATCCCGGGCGCGACCGCGCCGCGCGCGTTGCGGCGCTGGCGACCGTGGGCGGCTGCGCCACGGTGGGCATCGGCCACGCAACCGTGCGGGCGATCGAGCTCGTCGGGTCCAGCGCCATGACCATCGGGGTCGTGCTCGTCGGGGTCGTGGCCTGGATCGTGTCAGCCGATCCCGCCGTGGCCCGAACCTCACGCATCCTCCTGCGCGCCTCGGCGCTGTCGGTGCTCGGGTCGATGGGCTTCGCGCTCGCCTACGCGTGGGCGCTGACCACCGGCGCCGACCACCTGCCCTACGAGACGATCGCGCTGGTCCACGGGTCGCTCAACGCTTTCGGCTTCGCGCTGTGCGGTCTCCTCGGCTGGCGGGGACTCGCCATGGCGCCCCGTCGACTCGCCGCCCCGCCGCCGACGTCCGGGCCCTGGCCCGTCACACCGCTCGACATCGACCGTCTCGAGTCCTCTGTGCTCGATGATCCCCCCCGCTTTCCGCCAGGCTCGATCAGCCTGGACGACGCCTTGATCGTGCGCGATCTCGCGTGCACGGTCCACGGCGTGGACGCCGCGTCCACGCGGCATCCCACCGCCGGCGGGTTGGGTCGAGGCGCTCACGTAGCCGAGAACGGGCTGGAGAGGGGCCGCCACGTAGCCGAGAACGGGCTGGAGAGGGGCCGCCACTTACCCGAGAACGGGTTGGGTTTGGGCGCCGGCACGAGCGCTCAGGCCGGCAGCACGTCGAGCCGGGTGAGGTCGTCGAGGGTCTCGCGGCGCACGACCACGCGCGCCTCGCCGTCCTCGACGAACACGACCGCCGGGCGAGTCACCTTGTTGTAGTTGCTGGCCATGCTGTGGCCGTAGGCGCCGGTGACGGGCGTGCACAGGATGTCGCCGACCGCGAGATCCTCGGGCACGTTGGCGTCGCGCACGAGCATGTCGCCCGACTCGCAGTGCTTGCCGACGACGGTCACGACCTTGGTTCGCTCCACGGTGGTCTCACGCGGCACGAAGCACTCGTAGCCGCTGCCGTAGAGCACGGGCCGGGGGTTGTCGCTCATCCCGCCGTCGACCGAGACATACGTGCGGATGCCGGGGACGTCCTTGATCGTGCCCACCGTGTAGAGCGTCACCCCGGCCTGCGCGACGATCGCCCGGCCCGGCTCGGCGGTGACCCGGGCGGTGATGCCGTGGTCGGCCACCGCGCGCTTCACGGCATCGGCCCACTCGGTGAGCGAGGGTGCGTGCTCCCCCGCCACGTACGCCACGCCGATGCCGCCCCCGATCGACAGCTCGGGCAGTTCGTGCTCGTGGAACCAGGGCGCCATGACCCCGATCGCGCGGGCGAAGAAGTCGGCGTCGAAGATCTGGCTGCCGATGTGCGCGTGCAGCCCGACCAGGTCCATCGCCCGGGACGACTGCGCCCGCTCGAACGCCTTCTGCGCCATCCCGGTGTGCACCCCGAAGCCGAACTTGGAGTCGTCCTGCCCGGTCTGGACGTACTCGTGGGTGTGCGCCTCGATGCCGGGCGTCAGCCGGATGAGCACCTTCGGCACGTCGAGCCCCTCGGCCACGAGGGCCTCGATCCGATCCATCTCGTCGAACGAATCGACCACGATGCGGCCCACGCCTTCGGTCATCGCCAGGCGCAGCTCGGCGGTCGACTTGTTGTTGCCGTGCAGCTCGAGCGCCGCGGCGGGCACCCCGGCGGTGCGCGCGACGTGGTACTCCCCGGCGGTCGACACGTCGAGGTGCATGCCCTCGTCGTAGGCGAGGCGCGCCATCGCGACGCACAGGAAGGACTTGGTCGCGAAGTTCACCCCCGGCCCGAAGGCGGCGACCGCCTCGCGGCACCGGGCCCGCAGGTGCGCCTCGTCGTAGACGAACAGCGGCGTCCCGAACTCGGCCGCCAAGCCGAGGACATCGCAGCCGCCGATCGAAAGCCGGCCGTCGTCGGCGATCCGCGCGCTCTCGGGCAGCAACCGCAGCTCGACCGGCGCGCTCACATCGACTCCGGCGCGCTGACGCCGAGCACATCGAGGCCGACGGCCAGACCGATCTCCGCGGCTTCGACCAGCCACAGCCGGGCTTGGGTCAGCTCAGGCGGAGTCGTGTCGCTGATCACGTAGCAATCGTGATGGAACCCGTGGACCGCGCCGGCGAGCTCGCGCAGCCAGGTCGTCATCTTGTGCGGGGCCCGGTCGGTGCAGGCGAGCAGGACCGCATCGGGCAGCTCGGAGAGCGAGCGC
The DNA here is from genome assembly GCA_038324235.1 of Acidimicrobiales bacterium. Lineage (GTDB taxonomy): Bacteria > Actinomycetota > Acidimicrobiia > Acidimicrobiales > Acidimicrobilacustridaceae > JBBQHT01. The sequence continues at coordinate 914 of JBBQHT010000356.1, read as the reverse complement.
AGGACGTCGAGCTCGCGCTCGTGGACGAGCAGACCGAGGTCGGCCTCGTCGATCGGCACCCGGGTGATGCCGGCCTCGGCGGCCCGACGCTTGATGGACCGGATCCGGGCGTAGGCCATCTGCACGTAGAAGACGGGGTTGTCCATCGCCTCGCTCTTGACGACGTCGATGTCGAAGGTCTGGCTGGTGTCGATCGACTGCAGCAGGAACGTGAGCCGGGCCGCGTCGGCGCCGACCTCGTCGATGACCTCGCGCAGCTCGATGATGTCGCCGGTCCGCTTGGACAGCTTCACCTCCGTGCCCTCACGCACCAGCTTGACGAGCTGGGTGAGCTCGACCTGCAGGTCGCTGGCGCCGTGACCCAGCGCCTGGATCGCCGCCTTCATCCGCGGGACATAGCCATGGTGATCCGCGCCCCACACATCGATGAGCACATCGAAGCCCCGCGAGAACTTGTCGCGGTGGTAGGCGATGTCGGGCAGCAGGTAGGTGAACTCGCCGTCGGACTTCACCAGCACGCGATCCTTGTCGTCGCCGTAGGTGGTGCTGCGCAACCACACGGCACCGTCGTCGTCGAAGGCCATGTCCCGGTCGCGCAGGTCCGCGAGCGTCTCTTCGACCGCACCGGACTCGACGAGCGACCGCTCGCTGAACCAGGTGTCGAACGTGATGTTCATCGACGCCAGCACCGCACGGTGGTCCTCGATGGCGCGGGCCTCGCCCCATACAATCGGGTCGACATCGTCGGGCATAGCGGCCGCCCAGTCGATGATGTACTGACCCTGGTAGCCGTGCTCCGGGTCAGGCTTCTGGCCCTGCTTGCGCGCAAGGAGCGACGCCGCGAAGTTGAGCATCTGGGTGCCCCGGTCGTTCAGGTAGAACTCGCGCGACACCGCGTACCCGCATCGTTCCAG
>JBBQHT010000355.1:0-4683 GCA_038324235.1 Acidimicrobiales bacterium | reverse complement strand
ACCGGGCCCCGGTAGGATGGCGCGGTGTCGGGTCCGGTCGTGACGATGCTGCCGGCCCGCAACGCCGAGGACGACCTGCCGGGTCATCTCGCGTCGGTGGCCCAGTTCGCCGATCTGGTGATCGCGCTCGATGACGGGAGCACGGACGGCACCCGGCAGCTCTTGGAGACCCACCCCCTCGTCCACACCGTGCTCACCAACCCTCGCCGCGACGGCTACGCCGGTTGGGACGACTCGGCCAACCGCAATCGCCTTCTCGAAGCGGCCCAGGCCCTGTCCCCGTCGTGGATCGTGTCCCTCGACGCCGACGAGCTGGTGGCCGAGGACGACGCGGCCGCGCTGCGCGTGTTCCTGGCCGACGGGGCCGACCCCGACGACGCCTACCTCTTCCGGACCTACCGCATGATCGGCGACCTCGAGCATCACGACGGCTCGTCGCTGTGGGTCGGTCGGGTGTTCTCACCCCGTCCGGAGCACCGGTTCCCGGCCGACCGCCTGCACTTCGTGCCCCTGCCCACGTCCATCCCCCGGGAGCGGTGGCGCCGCACCACCTTTCGGATCCAGCACCGTGGATCGGTCACCGACGTACAGCGGCGGGCCCGGTTCGCCAAGTACCGCGAGGCGGATCCGAACCGGGACTGGCAGGACTCCTACGACCACCTCCTCCACGTGCCGGCTCGGGCGCGGCCCTGGCACCCGAGGGGCGCGTTCGTCCCGCCCATCGTCCATCAGCCCGTCATCGATCCCGAGCCGCTCGGCCCGGACGAGCCGGCCATATCGGTGGTAGTGATCGCCCGCGATGACGAGGCCGTCATCACCCGAGCGGTGAGCGCCGCGGCCGGACAGGACCTGTCCGAGCCGTTCGAGGTGATCGTCGTCACGAGCGGCACCGACCAGACCGCGGCGGTGGTGCGCGACCGGTTCCCCCAGGTGACGGTGGTGGAGTTGGACCACCCGGCGCTGCCCGGTGAGGCCCGCAACGCGGGCCTGCGGGTGGCCCATGGGCGCTACGTCACCTTTCCCGGCTCCCACATCGAGCTGGCGCCGGGCAGTCTGGCGGCGCGGCTCGATGCCCACCAGCGAGGCTGGCCGATGGTGGCCGAGACGATGCTGAACGGCACGCGAACCCCGGCCGGCTGGGCGTCGTACTTCCTCGACCACGCCGCCTTCCTGCCCGGTCGTCCCTCGTACCAGTTCACCGGCCCTCCACCCCGATGCTCGTACCGCCGCGAGTTGCTCACGGAGGTGGGCGGCTTCCCCGAAGACATGCGCACCGGCGAAGACTCCGTGGTCAACGAGGAGCTGCACGCCCGTGGCTACGGCGCGTACCGCGAGCAGAGCATCGTGGCCAACCACCACAGCCCGTGTCGAACCACCAGCCTGCTCGTGGTCCATCACTTCCAACGGGGCCTCGGTCGCGCCCGGATCCTGGCTGACGCCCGGGCCGTCGGCGAGGTCACCACCCGCCAAGTGCTGCGCACGACGCTACGGTCACTGCCGGGCCGGCTGCGCTCGATCCACCACCAGGTCGGCCGCTGGGGTGGCGCCGTGCGGCCGCAGTACTGGCGGTCGCTGCCGCACATCGTGCTCGGCGCGACCGCAGCCTGGGTGGGGTGTTGGTACGGGCTGACCGATGCGGTGATGCACCGCGGTCAGCGTCGGACGCTCAGCCGCTCCCGGTAGGTCCCGGCCTGGCCGGCTGCTCGGGCCAGGGCGATCCACGGCAGGCACCGCACGAGCCGGAGTCGATCGCCGCGGCCGTTCCGCCATGCCACCCGTACCGTGCGGCCGGTGCCGAGCAGGCAGGCGCCGGGGTATCGCCACACCGCCTGACCCCGCGAAAGTGGCATCAGCGATTGCCCCTTGGCCCGGGCGGAGATGCCGGCCCGGCGCCGCTGGTCGGCGGCCAGGGCCCGGGTGTCGCCCGGTCCACGATGGGCCGTTCGGACCGCGGGCTCGAACCACACCGGAAGGTGATCGGCCGCGAGTCGCCGGGCCGCATCGGTGTCCTCACCGATCGGGAGGTCCGGGTCGAAGGGCCCGATGCGCTCGAGGACCGACCGGTCGAACGAGAGGCCGTGCGCCGCGGGATCGGGGTGGGAGACTGCCCCGGGCCCGATGCCCGGAAGACGGTGGCCGAAGAGCGTGAAGTGCGAGGCCCAGGCGCTCGGGCCGGCCGGGAGGGCGCAGGTCATGGCGCCGGCCACCACCGGATGGCCCGATCGATGCGCGCCGAGGCGGGCCGCCACCCATCCCGGTTCGGCGAGGCAGTCGGCGGCGAGGAACGCAACGATTCCGCCGTGCGTCGTCGCGACCCCGGCGTTGCGGGCGCCACCAGGCAGGAGCCGCTCGGTCGACTCGATCACGGTCACGTCGTCGAAACGGGCGGCCACGGCGGCGGCCGAGCCGTCGCCGCCGGACGTCACCACGACCACCTCGAACGGCTCGGCCGTGACCTGGCTCGTGATCGACGCCACGGCGGCCACGATCGTCGCCTCGTCCCGGTAGCCCATCACGACGACGGACACCGCGGGGCCGTCCACTCAGCCGGCGCGGCGCTGGCGCACGAGCTCGCGCACGGCCCACGGCCCGTAGTGGGCGGCGATCCGAGCACCGGTCGCCGGCCCCCCGGCTCGCAGGGCCGTGGTCATGTGGGGCGTGGCCCGCCGACGGTCACCCGCGTTGAGGTAGCGGCCGGCCACCCAGGCGTGGAGCCACGCCCTCGTGTCGGGGCGATCGTCGATGTCGGCGTCGACATCGAGGACCAGTCCCTCGGCCTCGGCGGCTGCGGCCGGCGAGCACTGCGCGTCGCTGTTTCGGGCCCCGCTGTGATGGCGGCAGTGCACGAGCACTTCGGGGACGGTCGCCGTCGAGTGCGCGCGAGTGAGCCGGAGGAACAGTTCGACGTGGTCGGTGGTCGTCAACGGGTAACGCGGCGACGCGGCGAAGCCGCCGACCTCCTCGAGGAGGCAGCGGGAGATGAGCGGGGTGCTCGTGTTGTAGGCGGTGAAGGGGTGCCACCGCCGGCCGGTCCGGGCGCCGAGCGCCGCGCCCCGGCGGCTGCCGTCGGCCTCGACGACGTCGTGCCAGCAGAGCACGATCGCCACGTCCAGCCCGCCGTGGGCGGCGGCGTCCCACCACTCGACCTGGCGCTCGAGCTTGGCCGGGTCCCAGAGGTCGTCGCTGTCGCACAGGGCCACCAGCGGCGCGTTCGATGCCTCGAGCGCGGTCTGGCGCGCCGGGTTCCCGCCACCCCGAATGGTTCGCCGGATCACGGTGATGCGCGACTCGGCGTCGGCTATCCGTTGGACGTGGGCCACCGTGTCGTCGTCGCTGGCATCGTCGACGACGTAGAGATGCCAGTCGTCGTAGGACTGCGCCCGGACTGACGCGATGGCGTCCGCCGTCAGCGCCGGGCGGTTGCACGTCGGGATGATCACGTCGACGCGGTTTTCGCTGCCTCCCACGGGATGATGTTAGGTGGAGCCACTGCTGGCCTCGAGTACCGGCCGGAAGTGCGACGGATGTCCGTGGACGGGGGGAGGGTCGGGTGGCGACCGCGGTCACGATCATGGATCGCGGCGGGTTCGACCAGTGCACCGACAACATCGTGGTCGTCCAGCCGGCGCGAGCGCGACTGCTGTGGGTGCCGCGGGACGTGTGGGCCGACGCCATCGGCGACCGGATCAACGCCGCGTTCCGCATCGGTGGCCACCGGGCCCTGCTGGGCGCGCTCGACGGTCTCGGGATCGAGGCCCACCACAGCGTGTGCGTACCGCGAGGCGCGGTCGAGCGGGCCCTGGCGGACGTCGCCGTGACCGTGGCGGTGAGCGAGCACCTGCGGTTCTGGTACCCCCTCACGCCGACGACGCCGATCGAGCAGGCCCGCAAGCCGGTCGACTTCGAGCCTCCGTCGGAGACGCTCCGAGGTGAACGGGTCCACCAGTGGCTCGGTGCGCGCTACCCACGCGACTCCGACGTGCGGGGCACTGATCTCGCACGAATCGAGCGACAGCAGGTGTTCGTCCGCGCCTTGCTGCGGGACGGTTTCGACTTCGCCGCGGTGTTCGGCGACCCCGACGAGCCGTTGCTCTCCGACGCCGCCGCCCTCGACGACCTGCGGGCGGTGCGGGCCCGCTGGCGGTTCGTGACCACCGACCAGGTGACCGACCGGACACTCGACGACGGCCGCCAGGTGCTCGACCTGCGCGATCCGGAACCGAAGCCGCCCCGGTGGCGACGGGGGTTGGCACGGGTGTGGCGCCCGGCAACGCGCTGACCTGACCCCGCCCGATCGTTCCTGCAATTGCCCACCTGAGCGGGGGGCAATTGCAGGAACGATCGCCCTCGGGGTGATTTGCGCGCGGGGGGTGGTGAATCGCGCGCGGAGGGTCAGGACACGGGTGCGGGGGGCCTGGTGGGGAAAGGGTTGACCGTGTGGGGGGAAGTGGCATAGGGTGGGGCGCAGTGGAGGACAGGGGTACCTGAATCTCCCGTTCTGGAAGCAAGTGCCCGTCCTGAAGCAGGTGCAGAACCGGGGGATCACCGGTGGAGAGGCCAGCGTGTTCGTCGGAACGTTCGAGCATTCGCTCGATGACAAGGGCAGGGTCGTCCTGCCCGCGATGTTCCGCAGCTACCTCGCCGAACGTGGCTTCGTGTCCCAGTTCGACAACTGCCTCGGGG
>JBBQHT010000354.1:0-4700 GCA_038324235.1 Acidimicrobiales bacterium | reverse complement strand
GTTGATGGCCGAGCTCGCCACCGATCCCGCGAACCGGCACAAGCTCGTGCCTGGTCAGAGCCTCGTCACGGCCGCGATGGTCGACGCGCTCGAAGGGGCGATCGACGAGCTGGGTGCGGCGTTCGCCATGCCCACCGAGTTCGTCGTGCCGGGCGAGACGCTGATCGCGGCGCACCTCGACCTGGCCCGCACGGTCGTGCGCCGCGCCGAGCGCGACACGATCCACGCCTTCGCCGTCGTCGCCGCCGAGGGCCATCGCGTTGACGACTCGCGCTGCATCGCGTATCTCAACCGGCTCAGCGACCTGCTCTGGACGATGGCGCGTTGGCAAGAAGGCGCATCGCGCCTCAGCCGCGAGGGCTGAGCACGTCGCGCTGAGCCCGTGCCGCGTTCCGAACCCCTACCTGTGAGGACTGTGATGGCCATCGAATTCGACCTCGTCAAGGACCCCCCGAGCGACGTGGAGGCGGTCGTGGTCCCCGCGTGCAGCGACCAGCTCGGCGGTGGCGACACGGACTGGGCCTACCTGCGGTCCCGTGGGTTCGAGGGCAAGGTCGACCAGATCGCGTCCGTCCCGGCGACCAGCGGTGGCCGCGCGGTGATCATGGTCGGACTCGGGTCCTCCGCCACGGTCGGTCCTGACGCGATCCGTCGGGCCGCCGCCATCGTCGGTCGGTCGGTCACCGGGCACGCCGTGGTCGCCTCCTACCTGCTCGACGCACTGGCGCCGGGCACCGATGCGGCGACGCGCACCGCCGCGGTGCAGGCGCTGGCCGAGGGCACCGTGTTGGGGGCGTACCAGTTCACCCGGTACAAGTCCAAGGGCGAGCCGCCGAAGCTGGAGCGCTACGCCGTGGTGGGTGGGGGAGGCAAGCGCGTGCAGGCGGCGCTCGAACTGGGCGCGCGCATCGCGGGTGGGGTCGTGCTCGCCCGAGATCTGGTCAACGAGCCGGGCGGTTCGCTGACGCCGGTCGCGCTGGCGGCGGCGGCGATGGAGATCGCCGAGCGCGAGCACCTGGAGATCACCGTGCTCGACGAGGACGCCATCCGGGAGGCCGGCATGGGGGGCCTGCTCGGCGTGAACCGTGGATCCTCCCAGCCGCCCCGCTTCATCCAACTCGCCTACACGCCGCCTCAGGCGCGCGGGCACCTGGCACTGGTTGGCAAGGGCATCACGTTCGACTCGGGCGGGCTGTCGCTCAAGACGGGCCAGGGCATGATGACGATGAAGAACGACATGGGGGGCGCCGCGGCGCTGCTGGGAGCCATGTCGGCCATCACCGCGGTGGCGCCGCGGGTGCGGGTGACGGCGTACATCCCGGCAACGGACAACATGACCGGCCCCGACGCGACGCGCCCGGGTGACGTGCTTACCATCCGCAACGGCAAGACCGTCGAGGTGCTCAACACCGACGCCGAGGGTCGCCTGGTGCTCGCTGACGCGCTCGTGCTGGCCAGTGAGGACGCGCCCGACGCGATCGTGGATGTGGCGACGCTCACCGGCGCCGTCGAGGTGGCGCTCGGCAACCGCATCGCCGGGCTCATGGGGAACCAGGACGACTGGATCGACCAGGTGCGCGACGCCGCCTCGCGCGCAGGGGAGCGGGTGTGGCCGTTGCCGCTCCCCGAGGACTACCGCAAGCGGATCGACAGCGACGTGGCGGACCTTCGCAACATCGGCCGTACCCCTGATGGCGGATCGTTGACCGCCGGCCTGTTCCTGCGCGAGTTCGTGGGTGAGGGCATCCCGTGGGTGCACCTCGACATCGCGGGGGCGGCGTGGAGCAACGACGTCGACGGCGAGCTGCCGAAGGGCGGTACGGGCTTCGGCGTGCGGACCCTGCTCGAGCTGGCCAAGCGGTTCCGCAAGCCACGCTGACCAGGCGCACCGATGTCGGTGGCGGTTCTGGCGCGGCTGGGGCGGGTCACGCCGCGTCGCCCGCGCGCGAGCGCGGGTCCCGCAGGATCACGCTTGGATCGTGGGTGAGATCGGCACCCGGGGCGAGCCCGCCCGCCGCGGTCGGTTGGAGCGCACCGGGGCCGGATGCGTCGTCGTCTTCTGCCGCGGTCGCCGGGGTCGCCGCGGTTGCCGCGGGGCGTTGCGGGAACGGCGCGGGACGTTGCTCGCGGGCCCAGCGCACGGCGTCGTGCGCGATCGCCGGGTGGAACCGCCAACGGTGAAGCTGGCGTTCGGTCGCGTCGATGTCCTCACCGAGCTCGAAGAGCGACAGGGCCAGGGCACGGGCCCGGCGCTGGAGCTGCTCGGACCCCGACTGCTCGCGATGAAGGTCGAGCCAGGTCGCGTGCTCGTCCTGCACGCGACGGGGCAGCCGGAGGGTTTGACGCCGGTTGAGCGACGGGAGGCGGGTGCGGACGAGCAGGATGCTGTCGTCGGCGAGTTGCGCGAACCCGAACGAGACCGAGCGCTCGACGGTGCGGACGAAGGTGGCGCTCGGTGCCTGGTTGCTCCCGATGCCGATGCGGCGGGACGCGTCGCGCAGGTCGAGCTCGAACCCCTCGGGCTCGTCATCGAAGCGGGTGGCGAGGTGGCGCATGAGCAGCGTGCAGCTGGGGCCGACGATCGGGAGCCAGAACCGTTCGATGTACGCGCTGCGCGGGTCGTGGCCGTGCTGTTCGAGCACCGGGTCGTGCCACGGTCGCACGGTGAGGCCGATGTAGGGCAGCGTCAGCCCGGCCGGACCCGACGGCCGGGCTCGGCGAGGCGGGTTCGGGGGAGGCGGGGCGGTGATCGGTGGGTGGGCGGAGGCGGGCGGAGCGGCGTCGGGCGACGCCGTGGAACGGGCGGAGGGCGTGGAAGGTGACGAGGGCATGGTGACTCCAGGGAGAGGCCGCGATCGAGGTGAGGGGGAAGCGGCAGCCGCCGGCCGGGCCGACGTCGGAGGGCAAGACATCATGTTTCATGTGGTTTCAGTGCATCACGGGGTGGACGATCCCATGTCGACCACGCGCTGTCAAGGCCTGCCGACCAGGGTGGGGCGCCCCTGCCCTCGCGGCAGGGTGCCCCGACCTGGCCGGATCCGGCGTGGCAGATCCGTTCGGGCCCGGCAGGATGGTCGCCATGGCGTCGGGACCGATCGCAGACATCGAACGGGCCCGCGCGCTCCTGGCCCGGTCCTCGCGCATCGTCGTGCTGACCGGGGCGGGCATCTCGACCGACAGCGGGATACCGGACTACCGCGGCCCGAATGGCGTGTGGACCAAGAACCCCGAGGCCGAGAAGATGGCGACGCTCGACGCGTATGTCCGCGACCCGGACCTGCGGCGGCGCGCGTGGCAGCAGCGGCTGCGGTCCGAGATGTGGTCGGCCCGGCCCAACGACGGGCATCGAGCCCTGGTCGAGCTCGAGCAGCAGGACCGGCTGGACGTCTTGATCACCCAGAACGTCGACGGCCTCCACCAGGCCGCGGGGAGCGACCCGGCGTTGGTCATCGAGGTGCACGGCACCGTGCACGAGGTGGCCTGCCTTTCGTGTGACGAGCGGGCACCCATGCGGCGTGCGCTCGACCGGGTCGAAGCCGGCGAGGAGGATCCGTCGTGCCGCACGTGCGGGGGCATCCTGAAGTCCGCCACCATCTCGTTCGGACAGGGTCTGGTCGAGGCGGATCTCGAGCGAGCGTTCCGAGCGGCGGCGGCGTGCGACGTGTTCATCGCGATCGGGACGAGCCTCGGGGTGTATCCGGTGGCCGAGACCGTTCCGACTGCCCTCCGCGCTGGCGCGGCCCTCGTGATCATCAACGCCGAGCCCACGCCGTTCGACCGCCACGCGGACCTCGTGCTGCGCGAACCGATCTCGCAGATCCTGCCCCAGATCCTTTCTTGAGCTCCTGCTACTAGAGTCCGTCGCCGAACGAGGAGGCGGCCGATGGGCACCACACGGCGTGGCGTGAGCGTCAGCACGGACTCGGCGGAGGCGATCGCCGCGCTCGACGACTACACCGATCGATTGGCCGGCGTCCGCGTGGGGGTGGACGCGGTCCTCGAGGCCACCGCGCAGCACCCGGGCGTGGCGGCGCTGCAGTTGGGCAGCGCGATGCTCTTCCTGTACGGCCAGACCGACGCGGCCACCACGACGGCGTCGACGTTCATCGGTGCCGCCCGGGCGCTGGCGCCGGTGATGAACGAGCGTGAGCGCGCCACGCTCGACGCGCTGGACCGGTGGGCGGCGCAGGACTACCTGGCCACCGCCGAGTGCTTCGAGCAGATCGTGGCGCGCTGGCCCCGTGACCTGCTGGCGCTGAAGGCGCTCGAGTTCGTGTACTACGTGCTCGGGCAACAGCACATGGGTCCGCGGTTCCTGGCGCAGGTCGAAGCGATCGCCGAGGACAACCGTGACGATGCGGACTTCCTCGCCGTGTGGTCCTTCGCCGCCGAGCTGAGTGGGTTCGTCGACCGCGCCGAAGAGCTCGCCGAGGCGTCGCTGGCCGTCGAACCGCACACCCCGTGGGCCCACCACACCCTCGCGCACGTCTTCATCACCCGAGGCGACCCGCCGGCCGCGCTCGCTCGCCTGGAGAGCTTCTTGCCCGTGTGGGACACCAGCGGCCAGGTGGTCCGAGCCCACAACGCGTGGCATCTCGCCCTGGCCCATCTCGATCGGCTCGAGCCGGCCACCGCCTGGCGCCTGCTCGACGACCACATCTGGGGGTTCTCCCCAGATGCCCCGGTGGAGCAGATCGACG
>JBBQHT010000353.1:0-4702 GCA_038324235.1 Acidimicrobiales bacterium | reverse complement strand
GTCACCCCATGGAAGGTCAGCGCGCCTTCGACCTGGTAGCGCCAGGTGCCCGGCTCCTCCCCCGCGCCGAGGGCGGTCACCCCCGAGACCTCCGCCTCGACCAGCGGGTAGCGCTTGACGTCGATGCGCCGCTCGGTCTCGCGGTCATACAGCGGGTTGCCTGACGACAGCCGGGCCAACTCGAAGCGCAACGAGCCTGTGACGGGCGCCGCCAGATCGATCGAACCGTCACCCGCGAGCGTCAACTCCAAGAAGCCCTCGACCCCGTCGGCATCGGTGTCGATGCCGTGGAGGCTGGAGCTGGCGTGGACGACGAGCCGGGACGCATCGGCCACGAACGCGAAGGTGGTCATGGCGCCATCCTCGCAGGCGTTCGCGCCGATTGCGCCTACCAGCGCTGCTCGTCCAGGAAGTCCGCGATCAACTTCACGGTCGAGTGCGGGTTGTCGCCCGCCGCGAGGTGGCCGGCCTTCTCCACCGTGGCGAGGCGGGCGTTCGGAAACACCGCGGCAACCTCTTCGGCGCCCTGTTGGGACAGCACGTCGCTCGCCGCACCCCGGAGCACGAGCACCGGACACGGCACCGATGCCGCCGCCTCCTTGACCCCGCTCATGAACTGATCGAGGTTGTTGGCGGGATGGTCGTCCTCGTTGACCTCGCGGAACCGGCGACCGAAGCCGTGCTTCCAGACCCACCGGCCGTCCTCGCGCTGGCGCAGGTTGCGCGTGAGGCTCTCCGGCCGGACGTTCTTGCGACCGGGCAGGTACTTGGAGATCTCCTCGGCGGCCTCGTCGAGCGACGCGAACGACTCGTGCGCGCTCATGAAGTCGACGATCTTGCGCACCCCTTCGGGCTCGAGCTTGTGGCCGACATCGATCAACGCGATCGCCGCCGCACGATCGGGATGGGTCGCCGCGAGGCTGATCGAGGTGAGCCCGCCGAGGGACGCCCCGACGAGCGCGACGCGGTCCATCCCGAACGCGTCGAGCAGCGGCGGCATGGTCTCGGACAACACGGTGGGACCGAGGCCCGCCGGGCGGTCGGTCTCGTCGATGTCGAGCGAGTCGGAGTCCCCGTGGTTCGGCAGGTCCGGCGCGAGCAGGTGGTAGCGGTCGCCGATCGCGGCGCCGAGCTCTTCGTACATGTAGGCCGTCTGCCCGCCGCCGTGCAGGCAGAGCACGGGCGGCAGCCCGCCGTGCCCCCATTCGAGGTAGTGGACCTGCCGCCCCTCGATCCAGGCGAAGCCGCTACGACCGCGCTTGGGGATGTCGTGGCGCGGGACGCCATCGAACGCCGCCGCGTCACCGCTCATCGGCACAGCTGACATCGGACCCTCCTGACGTAGGGACCCGGGCTGGGTTCCCTCATCTCGGGAGACCAGCGCCTCCCTAGAACACGTTCCAATCTATCGGCACCGGCGCGGCAAGCTGTAGCGCCGGTGCACCACAATGACCCGATGGTGTGGTCGTCGACGGTGTTCGTGAGGCTGGTTCGCAGGGCCCTCATCGCGTACCGCGTCCGGTATCTCGTCGTGATGCTCGCGCTCGCGTGTGGCGTCTCCCTCGTCGTCGGGGTCGTGGTGCTGACCGACAGCCTGCGGGCAGCGTTGACCACCTCGATGGCGCAGACCCATGCAGGGATCGATCTCGAGGTCCGCCGCCGGGTCGCGTTCGACCCAGGATTCGACATGCCGGAACCGTTCAGCCAAGACGTCCTCGGCCCGGTTCGCGCGGTGGAAGGCGTCGCGAGTGCGCAACCCCAAGTCATCGGCGAGGCCCCGATGGTCGCGGCCGGCGGCGGACACATCAAAGCGGCCGTCGGCCCCGAGATCGGCGTGAGCTGGGATCCCAACCCGAAAACCTCGTTGCTGATCCTGACCGAGGGCCACCCTCCCGGACCCGGCGAAGCGACCATCGACGAAGCCACCGCGACAGATCATCGACTCGTCACCGGCCAGCAGATCGGCGTCGACAGTCGAGACGGGATCAGGTGGTTCACCTTGGTCGGACTCCACCGCCTTGGCGCGGCGAACGTCACCGTCGGTTCCTCCGTGGCGGCGTTCTCGTTCACTGACGCACAAGAGGTGCTCCGGCGCCAAGGACAAGTCCAGGCGATCGCGATTGCAGTGAGCGACGGGGCTGACCCAGGCCTGGTCGCGCAGCGGGTATCGCATCAGCTGCCGCCGGACCTCGAGGTGGTCCCCGGCGACGTGGTGGCGGCGCAGAGCTCCGCGCCATACTCCGGCGTCCTCGCAGGCTTGAGTGGGGTGCTGCTGGGGTTCGCCGCGCTCACATTGATCGTGGCGGCGCTGCTCGCGCACAACACCTTTGCCATCGTCTTCGCCAGCCGTGCCCGTGAACTGGCGCTGCTGCGCGCGGTGGGAGCTTCGCGACGGCAGCTTCTGATGAGCGTCCTCGCGGAAAGCTTGATCGTGGGGGCAGCCGCATCGCTGGTCGGCCTGCTGCTCGGACGGCCAATCGCGTCGGCGATGGCGTCCCTGCTGGACCTTCATCGCATCGCGATCGATCACCTCTCCCTGGTCACGAGCACCCACGCGTGGTGGGCTGCCGCCGTAGCCGGGACGGCGGTCAGCGTGCTGTCGTCGTGGACGCCGGCACGGCGAGCCACGAACGTCGATCCGGTCGCGTTGATGCGCGGATCCACGGCGTCAGACACGAGCTTGCGACGGGCGGTGGTAGCGGCCGCAGGCGTGTTCGCCACCGGGGCGGTGGCCATCGGCATCGTGACGATCGAGCGGCCACCCGCGATCCTCACCCGGCTGGGTTGGTTGGCCGCCGGTGCCGTGTTGCTATGTGCCGGGGCGGGACTCGCGGCGTCGGCATTGGCGCCGTTCTCCGCACGGCTGCTCGGCGCACCCGTCGTGTGGATCTGGCGGACGCCAGGACGGCTCGCCCGAGACGGTACCGAACGAGAGCGACACCGCACCGCCCGCACGGTGACAGCCATGATGATCGGATTGGCGTTCGTCGCCACCACGAACGTGGTCGGCGCGTCGATCCGCGAGACCTTGGCGTCGAGCTTCCACGACAACGTCCGAGCAGACTTCTTCATGAGCGGACCCATCCCGCCCCAGGTCGCGCCGCAACTCGCCGAGCTCCCCGAGGTCGACGACGCGCTCGGCTTCAAGAACGGCCACTTCGCGATCGGTGCAGACACCTTCCACCTCTGGGGCACCGATCTCGCCAAACTCGAGTCCTTCGTCAACCTCGACCTGCGAGACGGCGCCATCGACCCTGCCGCCGCCGACGGCGCAGTCATCCCCGCCGATGATGCCGATCGACTCGGCCTCCACGTCGGCGACCACGTCACCGCGCTGTTCAACCGCACGGGTCCGGTCTCGCTCACCGTCACGGGCATCTATCGAAACACCGGGCTGCTCGACGGATTCGTCGTCGGTACCACCACGTTCACGACGAACGTCACCGACGACGAAGACCACCTCGCCGTCGCCCGCGCCGCCTCTGGCGTGCCGAAGGACCGAGCCCAAACAGCCATCCACAACGTCACGCACCGCTACCCAGCGATGCAGCTCTGGGCCGACGGCCAATACGAACAGTCCCGCCGCAACGAAGTCGACACGGTGCTGTCCATCATCCGCGTGCTGCTCGGGATCACGGTGCTCGCTGCGGCACTGGGCATCGCCAACACCCTCGCCCTGTCGGTCGCCGAACGGACCCGTGAGTTCGGGCTCCTTCGCGCGGTCGGCATGACCGCGCCGCAACTACGCCAGATGGTCCGTTCCGAAGCGCTCATCATCGGAGCGTTCGGCTCCGTGCTCGGACTCTTGACCGGGGTCATCCTGGGGATCGCCCTGAACGCCGCCCTGCCCCAGACGCTGTCACGCACCCTCACCGTCCCTGTCAGCACCCTCGCGCAGCTGGCCGCTATCGGCATCGCGCTGGCCGTGGCCGCATCACTCGTACCCGCCCTGCGCGCGTCGAGGGTCCCGATCCTCGATGCCATCGACAGCACCTGAGCCACAACCTCACCGGGCAATACAACGAGCGCCGGCACACCTCCCCCGTTGCCCGTTCGTGACCGGCGACGGGTGACGCGTCTGTCAGATCCATGCGAAGCTGCGCCGATGGACCTCGTGCACGCGCTCACGATCGGTGATCTGCTGCGGGAGCACGCTCGCAGCTACCCCGACCGGCTGGCGGTGATCGACGGGGATCGCCGCCTCACGTGGCCGCACCTCGACGCCCGGGTGAACCAGCTGTGCGCGGCCCTGCGGGCCGACGGCTTCGAGGCCGGTGACCGGATCTTGTGGCTGGGCCAGAACTCGTTCCGCATCCTCGAGCTGCTGTGCGCCGCGGCCAAGCTCGGCGGGGTGCTCTGCCCGGTGAACTGGCGCCAGTCCGCGGCGGAGCTGGCGTTCGTGATCGACGACGTGGACGCACGGGTCGTCATCTGGCAGGACGCCGAGATCGGCGACGTGGCCCGCGAGGCCCGCGAGGCGGTGCAGGCCACGGCCGCGCGCTGGATCCGTCACGACGCCCCCGATGATGACCCGTCGTCGTACGAGGCGTTCCTGGCGAGCGGCGACCCGGTCGACCCGGCGCTCGACATCGATCCGGCGTCGTCGGTCCTCATGCTCTACACCGCCGCGTTCACCGGCATCCCCAACGGCGCGCTGCTCAGCCACACGGCGGTGCTCGTGCAGGACCTCGTGATGGGCATG
>JBBQHT010000352.1:0-4705 GCA_038324235.1 Acidimicrobiales bacterium | reverse complement strand
TCCCGACGCGATCGATCCGTCATCGCGCATGCCGACGACGTTGGACTGCCGACAGAACGTGCACTGCACCATCCCGCCCGCAGAACCCACCGATGGCAATGGCGCGCCGCAGTTGGAACACGCCAGGACACGGACGTCGGTGCTGAAGGTGCTCATGACCGCAAGGTACCCCAGGGCCCCTGAACGTGCCGGAACCGGCCGCTTCGCGGGGAGACACGATTTGGGGGACCGGGTTCGGCCCAGACCACTGGTTGATATACGAACTTGAATACGTGTATAGTAAAACGCATGATGAGATTGACCTTTGCCAGGGGGGCGGTCCGGGATCGATGGGCGCTGGTCGCCGCCCGGCTGACCTGGACCGCATTCGCCGGTACCACCGTCGCCGCGGCCGCGACCTTCGCTGATGCGGCTGGTGGTCCGCTCGTGCGAGCAGACAGTCACGCATGGGTGAGCTTCGGCGTCGATCGGCTGACCATCGTGCTGCTCATGTTGGTGACCGGCGTGTCGGCCACCGTCTAGTCCTTCGCCCGTCGGTACTTACGAGCCGAGACGACCCAGGCGCGCTTCGTGGGGCTCACGATCGCCCTGACGGCCGGCTGCGTCGCCCTCGTGAGTGCCGCGACGCTGGTGACGCTCGCGATCGCGTGGACCGCGACCGGGGTGGCGATCGTGGCCCTGACCGATCTACACCCCAGCCGCCCGCAGGTGGCGAGCGACCGGCGGCGGATCCGCACCGCGTTCGCGGTCGGCGACGGTTCGCTCATCCTCGCCACGCTCATCCTCTCGGCGGTCGTCGGAACCATCCCGCTGCAGGACGCGGAGGGCGTCCTGGGCCGGGTCGACGCGGCGGGTGCATGGACCTTCGTCGCCGCCGCCCTCGTCGTGGTCGCCGCGTGTGCGCGTTGCGCGCTCGTCCCGTTCTCTTCGTGGCTCCCGGCCACCCTGGACGCGCCCACGCCGGTCTCGGCGCTCCTCCATGCCGGCGCGGTGAACGCTGGCGGCCTGCTCCTCATCCGGCTCACGCCGTTGCTCGATGCCGGCGCACCGGCGTGGTACCTCGTGGCGGGAGTCGGCGCCGTCACCGCGGTGTGGGCTGCGGCCGTCATGAGCGTGACCGTGGATGTGAAGGGCTCGTTGGTGCGCTCGACCTCGGCGCAGATGGGCTTCATGATCGTCACGGTCGCGGCTGGCCTCCCCGCTGCGGCGGTGGCCCACCTGGTCGCGCATGGCCTCTTCAAGGCGGCCCTGTTCCTCGGGTCCGGCGGGGCCGTGCACGAGATCACCGCCTCCCGGGCGCTCCCGTCGCGGTCGCCGCGGCAGGAACGGTGGCGGCTCGACATCGTCGCCGGCGCCCTCACCGCGGTGACGCTGTCGGTGACGGTGGCGTTGCTGAGCCGCACGAGCCTCGCTCTCGAGCTCGGCGCGGCCAAGGTGACCCTCCTGTGCTTCGCGTGGGCCACCGCGTCGGTCGCGCTCCGCGGTTGGCTGGGGCGGACACGTGGCGGGAGCACCGGCGCGATCGCGGCCGGCTCCGTCATGGCCGCCACGTCCCTGTACGTCCTGGGTGTGGCGGCGTTCACCCACGCCCTCGAGCCCACGTTGGCGTCGACCACGAACGGCCCCGGGGCTCTCGCGTTCGCTCCGTTGGCGATCGGCCTGGTGGCGCTCGTCGCGGGCCGGGCGTGGATCCCGGCGTCCTCGCGGCTGCACCGGCGGGCCTACCTCATGCTCCTGGCCCAGACCCACGCGCGTCGATCGGCTCCCAGCGCCGGACGAGCGCATCTCCGTTGGCGGGCAACGCCCCCGATGTCGATCAGGCCCCCAGAGGTCGACGCCGCTCGCCTCGCCCTGCCCCAACCGCCCGTCGTTCTCTCCGGATCGGAGATCTCGTCATGACCACCGTCGTCTCAGAACACCACGATCTCGACGCCCGGCGGGCCCGGGTGCGAGCCGAGGCGGTGCTCGCCGGCCGGATCGTGCCCGTGGCGCGTCCGCTCGACGAGTTCGTCGCGGTGAACCCCCTGGCAGGCTTCGAGGACCGAGCCTTCGCGGATGCCATCGACGCGGGTCAGGCGCTCTACGGGATCAGCGGGTACCTGCCCGAGGCGCGGTACCGCGCGCTCCACCACGAGGGCCGCATCACCGAGGCCGATCTGAGGTGGGCGATCGGCGCCCGGCGGGCGTTCGAGCCCGACGGCCCAGCACCACAGGGTCCTCGGCCGCCGGTCGGGGCCGAGGCGCAGGTGTTCGACGAGCTCCTCACCGCGACGATCCCTTCACCCTCCCGCCGGTCGGCACGCACCTCGGCGGAGCACCAGGATGCGGTGATGGGCACGGATCTCGCAGTCGAGATCGATCAGCACATCATCCGTTGGTGCGCCGCCTTCCTCGGCACGGAGGCCGGCTGGCGCCTTCCCGGACGAGAGGGGGGTCTCTACCGCGCCTGGCGAGACCTCGTCGTCTTCGACCCGACCCTCGACACCGGCACCCGTCGGCAGTTCTCGACGCTGGCGGCGCGGAGCGACGATGCCGTGCTGGCGGCGCTGGACCGGCTCCGTGTCGATCCCAGTCGACACCGGGACGTCCTCCGCGCCGAGCTCACGGCGCTCCCCGGCTGGGCGGCCCACATCCGATGGCGCGCCGAGCAGCACCACGACATCGATCTCCTCGACTACCTCGCGTTGCGGCTCAGCTACGCGGCGGCCTGGATCGACCCAACCTGTCCCGCACCGGCGCCCACCGGCGACAGTGGGCCCGACGCGGCGCCGGTGGGCGCCGCGGTCGGTGCTGTCGACCCGCGGCAGCGGCTCGACATCTGGCAGGCGGCGCTCGAGCGGGGCTACCGCACAGAGCTCCTCGCCAGGATCGGCCACGGGCGGCCGAGCGATGGGCCCGCCCTCGAACCCGACGCGCAGATCGTCTGCTGCATCGACGTCCGCTCGGAGGGCCTGCGGCGCGCCATCGAAGCGCAGGGCCCCTACGAGACCCTGGGCTTCGCCGGCTTCTTCGGTGTCGCGATCGCCTGGGAGCCCGTATCCGGCGGCGAGGCGGTCGCGAGCTGTCCTGCGTTGGTGAGCCCGCGCCACACGGTCACCGAGTCGGCAACCGGATCGGCTCGCGAGACTCAGCGCTACCAGCACGGCCTGGAGGGGGAGGCGGGTGCACTCGACGGGCTGCACGACGCGAAGGCGACCCCCGGTGCCGCGTTCGTGCTGGCCGAAGCGGCCGGGTGGATCACCGGGCCGGCCGCCGCCCTGCGCACGGTGGCCCCCCGGCCATGGTCACGCGCCACCCGTTGGGTGCAGGGGCGCGTGGTCGCCCCACCCAGCACCGCGGTCGACCTGCGCGGCTTCCCGCTCGCGGATCGGATCCTGACAGCTCGGGCCGCCTTGACGACCATGGGCCTCGGTCGCTTCGCCCCTGTGGTGGTGCTGTGCGGCCACACGAGCACGACGGCGGCGAACCCCTACGAGGCAGCCCTGCGGTGTGGTGCGTGCGGTGGCCACACGGGCAGGCCCAACGCGCGGGTGCTCGCCGCCATCCTCAACGATGGCCAGGTGCGCGACGCACTCCGAGACGGTGTGGCTCCGATCGTGATCCCACCGTCGACCCTCTTCCTTGCCGCGGAGCACGACACCACATCGGACACCGTCGTGATCCTCGATCCGGGTGCGGTCCCACCGACCCACCGCGAGCGGGTCGGGCGGCTGCAGATCGATCTGGACGCAGCGGGCCAACGGCACGCAGCCGAGCGATGCGCCGACCTCCCTGGCGCCCCGAGGCCACGCGACCGCCGCCACGCCCGGCGCCATGTGGTGGCTCGCGCCAACGACTGGGCCGAGACCTTTCCGGAGTGGGGCCTCGCCGGCAACGCGGCGTTCATCGTCGGTCCCCGGTCCCTGACCACCGGACTCGACCTCCGGCGTCGAGTGTTCCTCCACTCCTACGACGTGGCGCTCGACCGCGACGGCCTGGCCCTCGAGACGATCCTGACGGCTCCGCTGGTGGTGGCGCAGTGGATCAACTGCCAGTACTACTTCTCGTCGACCGATCCCGACGTGTTCGGATCGGGAACCAAGACGGTCCACAACGCCATCGGGACGGTCGGGGTCCTCGCCGGTTGGACCGGCGACCTGCGCCTCGGCCTCCCTCGGCAGTCCATCGCGGTGGGCGACCAGCTCGTCCACGAGCCGCTCCGGCTGCTCGCCGTCGTGCAGGCCCCCCTCGAACGCGTCGCGGCGATCATCGAACGCAACTCGTCGCTGCGCGACCTGCTGGCGGGGGAGTGGATCGCCATGGTCGCCCGCCCCGATCCCGATCACGAGTGGGCGACCTGGACCGTCGGCGGATGGGCCGAACACGACAAAGGAGCACGACGATGACCTACCGAGACGAGCTGGCCCCCATGGTGCGGATCGAGGTCGTGGTGAACGGCGACGACGTGGCGCTCGTCCGCGAGGTGCTGCACGCCTCCGGCGTGGCGGGCTTCACGATGGTGTCAGGCGTCGCCGGCCTCGGTCATGGCGGGTATCACCAAGGATCGCTGCTGTTCAACGAGCACGACTCCCAGGCGTTGTTGCTCGCCGTCACCCCGGCGGACAGAGCCGAGGCGCTCATCGCAGGAGTTCGCACGTTGCTCTCCGACCGACCGGGCGTCATGTTCGTGTCGGATTGCTATGTCGGGCGCCCGGAGTACTTCTCG
>JBBQHT010000351.1:0-4719 GCA_038324235.1 Acidimicrobiales bacterium | reverse complement strand
CGCACGGCCCGCACCATCACCACACCCAGGCCGGCGATGCCGATGAGCAGACCGAGCCCCAGATAGCCCCGCAGCAACGAGAAGAACGCCAGCTGTGAGCCCAACTGCTCGTTTATCACCGACTCGAAGGTCCGCGCGTTGGCGCCGTTCTGGATGAGCGCCCCGGAGATCTGCGCCGCCACCTGCTCAGGATCCGAGCCGGGCGTGACCTTCACGTAGTGGCGGTTCTGCACGGTGCGGGGCGCGAACAGCTGGTTCAAGAACGTGTCCGCCACCATGCCGCCGTTGCCGACGAAGTCGTTGGCCATGATGCCCGCGACCGTCACCTGCTTCTGCTGGCCGGTCCCGGTGTTCGTGAGCGTGACGGTGTCGCCCACCTCCAGGTTCGCCTGCGGCGGGCCCCCACCCTGGTTCCGGGCGCCGAAGTTCTGGTTCACGATGATGAGGCCCGGGTCGGCCAGGACCGCCCGGAACGCATCAGCATCGCTCGCGTACGAGGGCGCGCGCGTCTCGAGCTTGGGCTCGCCGTTCTGAATGAACGCGTCGTTGAAACCCGTCAGGCCGACATTCGTGCCCTCAGGCCGTTTGGGCGTTGTGGCCTGCCCAAGTGCTCGCGTGAGCGATGCCACGGACGCGACACCGGGCTGGGCCTGGAGCTGGTCCACGGTGACCGGATTGCCCTGGTTGGACTCGACGTAGAGGTCGTACCCGGCGGCCACGTTCCGCGTGAACTGCGGGGCCTGGCCCGAGAAGATGCCCGAGATGACCGAGATGAACGTCATCGTGAAGATCACGATGGCGAACATGGCCAGCAGCAGGCCGGTGCGGAACTTCTTCGCCAGCGGGTACGCGAGGCCGAGCCGAGCGGCGAGTCCGCGGCCGCTCGCCAACAGGCCCTTGGCGATGCCCGACCACAAGCGGTCGGCCTGGGACAGAAGGGTCACACCCGCCGCAACGAGGATGATGCCCTGGATCAGGAAGACCTGGATGCCCGCGCGACCCACCTTGGATCCGGCAAAGCTGAACACGCCGATCCCCCACACCAGCGCGAAGGCCGACACGACCACGGTCACCGGCTTGCGTGGAACCCGCTCGACGGCCTCGCCCGTGTGCGGCGGGCTGACCCCGGCCGCCTCCGGCGCGGACCCGATCGCGGGGTCGGTGACGCTCGAGACGCCTCCGTCCCCAACGGTGCCGGCGGCGCGACGCGTCCGGGTGAACAGCCGGGTCAGCACCGGGATGAGGCAGAACGCCGCGAGCGCCGGACCGGCCAGGACGAGGCCAGCGTTGTCGGAGGACCAGCCCAGGGCAAACAGCGCGACGAAGAACGCCGCGCCGACCGCGCCCAGGGCCACGGCCCGAGTGCTCTGGCCGACGGCCTTGGGCTCGGGCAGGTCCCGAATCGCCCGGATGATGTTCAATCGCGCGATGCGGCCGCTGGTCCCCCAGACCGTGACGACGGAGATCGTGAGTCCGATCACCGCGCCCTTGAGGAGCGCCGGCACCTTGACCACCAGCGGGAAGCTGAGGTTCTCCGCTCCACGGGAACTGAAGATGTTGGCGGCGGCCAGGATGATCACGTAGCTCACGCCGATGCCGACGAACGCCCCCAGGATGGCCGCGATGAACGAATAGGTGGAACCCTCAATGGCGAAGGTGCGCACCAGGTGGTTCCGCTTGAAGCCGAGCGCCCGCAACATGCCCATCTGAGACTTGCGCTCCTCCGACAGCATGACGAACAGGTTGATGAGCAGCAGGATGCCCGCGATGACGCTGAAGTAGCCGATGGTGGAGAACAGCTGCGTGAAGGACTCACCCTGCGACTTCGCCGCATCGAGCAGGTCAGCCTTGGGCTTCAGGACCTGTACGCCGGTGAGCGCAGCCGTGCGCTCCTTGAGCTGGTTCACCACGTCGTCGGTGTTGCCGGTGCTGTCGAAGACACCCCCGACGTTGGACACCGCGATCTCGGTCGTGGGCGGCTGCGCGGTCTTGATCGGAGATGCCGTGAAGAGCGCGCCGATCGTCCCGGGCGCGACGAGCACGCCCAGCGGACGGGTCTGGGCCCCACCCACGCCACCGGACCGCACGGGCACGTACCCCACGAGGCCGACGTCCTCGATGACCTCGCGCACCTGCAACTTCTTGGACCCACCGAAGGCGAACACCTCGATCTGGCTCCCGGCCTGCACGCCCAGCTTGGTGGCGAGGCGGTCCCCGATCACCGCTTCGTCGCCGGACGGGGTGGCCCCCGCACCCGCCAGCCCGGTGATCTTCGGATCGCTGCCGAAAGCGCGGCCCTGCTCGAAGTCGATCTCGACGAGTCCCGCAGTCGGCACCGCGACGCGGTTGGCCGCGGTGTTGGCCACGACGGCCCCAGCCGACTTGATGCGCAAGGTGCCGTCGACACCCGAGATCGGGGGTGTGGTGATCGCCTTCTGCACGGCGTCGAGTTGCGTCGCATCCGTGACTCGAAGGGTCTCGTCGAGCGGACCCTGGTCAGTCCGCGCCGCATCGCGGATCGACGCTTCGATCGTGTCGCCGACGATGTAGGACGCCGTGATGATCGCCGTGCCGAGCAGCGCGCCGACGATGACGAGCACCGCCTCGCCGCGGCGGCGGTTGATGTTGCGGAAGGCGAGGCGCCGGAACGTGGCCCGGAAGCCGATGTCGAAGATGGGCACGAGGAACATCGCCAGGAAGGCGACGAGGACGACGAGCCCGATCAGGGCACCGATGGGCCGCATCAGTGGGCGCCCGCGACCGACGCATCGCCGACGAAGTCGCCGGGGGCGCCGTCGTAGGTGATGCTGCCGTCGCGCACCTGCACGAGCCGCGTGCCCGATGCGCCGATGCCCGCATCGTGGGTCACGACCACCAGGGTCTGGCCGGCGTCGTGCACCTCGTGGAGGAGCTCGAGCACCGCGCCGGCCGTGTGGCTGTCGAGGTTTCCGGTCGGCTCGTCCGCCCAGACGATCGCGGGTTGGCTGACCAGCGCCCGGGCGATGGCCACCCGCTGCTGCTCGCCGCCAGAGAGCTCGGTCGGGCGATGCCCGAGACGGTCGCCGAGCTCGACGCGCTCCATGATCGCCCGGGCCTGGTCGCGGGCGTCCTTGGCGCGCACCCCCGTGACCAGCAGCGGCAGCTCGACGTTCTCGACCGCGGTGAACACCGGGATCAGGTTGAAGCTCTGGAACACGAAGCCCATGCGCTGGGCCCGGTGCTCGGTGCGACGGGCGTCGGTCATCGAGTGAATCTCTTCGCCGTCGACGTACACCTCACCGTCGTCGATGTCGTCGAGACCCGACAGGCAGTTCAACATCGTCGTCTTGCCGTTGCCCGACGGCCCCATGACCATCACCATCTCGCCGGGCTCGATGTCGAGGCTCACGCCGCGCAACGCCTCGACCTCCTGCGTGCCCGTTCGGTAGACCTTGCGCACGCCGCGCGCGGAGAGGATGGGAGACATGGGAGTCCTTTCGCCGACGCCGGCCGACCGTGTCCGGCGCGGGTCAGCGCAGATCCTGTCGCGGGCAGACCGCCGAGGCCGAATCCGCTCGGTGCGACCGTAGCAACTGAGGTGAGCGGTGAATCAGCGCACCCGGGCGCGGCGCAACGCCTCGGGCAGTTCGCCGACGACGCGCGACGGCCCCCCGGTCGCGATCGACGGGGTCACCTCGGTCGGCAGCACGCACGCGTCGGGCTCGACGCCGAGATCGACGCCGAAGCCTCGCAGCACGAGCCGGCAGTCGAGCGCTGTCTCGATCGACAGGGATTCGGCCGGCTGCTGCTCGAGCACGTCGATGACCACGCCGTCGTCGCCGGGGTAGTTGGCTCGCAGGTAGGCGGGGGCGTAGACCGGCACCCCGGCGACATCGCCGACGATCTCCTGGTCGGGGCCCGGCCAGAAGTCCTCGTAGAGGAAGGGGGCCGTGGACTCGCAGCACCCGGTGCCGATGGTGATCGTCAGCGTTCCCGATCGCGTCTCACGCACCTGGTCGACGATGGCGGCAGCTCGTTCGGTCGCGCTCACGTGCATCCGGTCAGGGTACCCGGCCACGAGCGCCGCCACCCGCCCCCCCACAACGCGCGCCGTACCCTGCACGGGGTGCCTGGTCGCGTCGGGTCCGAGGTGTCAGGCTGGTCAGGCGCCGGCGGGAGGTCCTGCCCGCGCCCCACCCATGTCTGCGCGCTCCGCCTCCTCCACCTCGCCCGCCACCCACCGCGCCCTTCGGCGCCGCCGGGCATCCGGCCGCGTGCGACGCCTGGCCGTGCTCGCCGTCGCGGTCGGGCTCGTCGCCACGGCCTGCATCTCGTCGAGCACCGGTGGCCAGGAGCTCAAGGGCCGGAGCGAGCGCCAGGCGCCCAACCGTGAGTTCCTCGCCGGCGGCGCCGCCTCGACCAACGCGTTTGGCATCGATCTCTACCGCGTCGCCTCGATGAACCCCGGCAACTTCGCGTACTCCCCCTTCGCGGCCATCACCGCCCTCGGCATGGCTCGGGCCGGCTCGGCGGGCACCACCCGGACCCAGTTCGATGCGGTCCTGCACACCAACCTCGGGCCCGACCTCGATGAAGGGCTCAACACGCTCTCGTCGAGCCTGGCCGACCGAACCGGGGACAAGCGCAGCGACACGCGCCTCGGACGGGTCGGCCTCGAGTTCGCGTCGTCGCTCTGGGGGCAACGAGGCAACCACATCAAAGACGATCTGCTCGATCTCC
>JBBQHT010000350.1:0-4739 GCA_038324235.1 Acidimicrobiales bacterium | reverse complement strand
GAGCTCCACGAGACGATGCTGCCCCCACCACCGACCGCGACGTAGGTGTCCTCGGTCGCGCCGAGCCCCCGCAGCGTCTGGGTGACCGGGGAGGGCTGGCGGGTCCAGGACTGCGCGTCGGTCGAGGTCGCGATCAGGCCGCTGTTGCCGACCGCGGCGAAGCCGCCGGCCCCGGCGGCGACATCCCAGAGCAGGTCGCTGCCCAGCGGACGCGGGGGCACGACCGAACCCGACGGCGCGGAGTCGCTCGGACCCGACGGGGTGGATGAGGAGCTGCACCCGGCCGCGAGGACCGCCACGATGGCGAAGACGACCAGCGTCGGGGTCCGGGCGCGGCGCGGTCGAGGGAAGGGAGGTGACCAGAGCACCGAATCACCGTACCGGGGCACCCCCGCGAGGTGCGGCACCCCCGCGACTCGGGGATCGGGGTCGGCGCACTACGCTGGCCGCCGGTTGGCCGGAGGAGTAGCAGGAAAGGTGCAGTGTGCGACGGGGTCGTAACCACGTTGACGGACAGGTCTCCTGGCTCCTGCGGCTCCTCGCGTCGGGACCCGCCCGCCTGGTGTTCGGCGTGCTCGTCATCGCCGCGGTGACCGTCACGCTGGCCCGGCACCTCACGGTCGAGACCGCCCTCGTGCCGCTGCCCGTCGACGATCAGGTCGCGGCCGCACCCCTCCCCGAGACCGGCGACCGGCTGATGGTCGTGCTCGAGAGCGATCACCTCACCCCCGAGCTCATCTCGGCCATCGAGCGCATCACCGCCCGCACGACGAAGATCGCGGGCATCATCGAGGTGCACAGCGTGACGAACACGCTCGTGCTCACCAAGCTCGATTCGTTCAACCCCTCCGCGACACCGGCGTTCGGCACGCAGTCCCGGTTGCCGGTGGAGCGCACGCTCACGGAGCGGACACTGCTCGCCGCGTCCTCCCGTCTCGGCAGCGCGGACCTCATCTCGGTCGACGGCAAGACCATGTCGATCATCGCCGTGCTCGCCCCGGACCCGACCACCGACGTGCGAGGTGCGGCGGCGACCGAGTTCAAGCAGATCGTCGACACCGAGATCGGCGCCGCGGGGCTCCCCGCTACCGTGCACCTCGCCGGCGGGGCCGTCACGACCATGGCGGTGGCCGACGGCATGCGCACCGACCTGTCCACCCTCGTGGCGCTCGCCGTCGTGCTCCCGGCGTTGCTCGCGCTGCTCGTGCTCCACCGCCGCGTGCCGGTGGCAGTGCTGCTGGCCGGGTCCGGCGCGGCGCTGCTGCTCGCCGCCGTCGTGGTGGCCAACACCAGCGGCGTCAACTCCAACCCGGTGGCGGCCGACCACCCCGTCGCGATCGGCAACCAGATCGCGGACGACCACCTGCGCGGCACGGTCCCCATCGAGCTCGAGTTCGCCGGCTCCGCCGGGGACTTCCGCCGGCCCGAGGTGCTCGCCCGGGTCGACGCCCTCGCCAACTGGCTGCGTGACGAGTACGGCGTGAACGCCACGGGTCTGTCTTCCACGATCCGCGACGAGGCCGGCATCATCACCGGTGTCGACTCGGTGCCTCCGAACCCCGCCGACATCGATGCGCTCATCACGAAGACCCACGACTTCGACAACGGTGACCTGCTGCACCGCCTCGTCAACGACGACTTCAGCCGGACTCGCCTGATCGGGTACCGACCCGACCGCGGGTCAGGCTCGGTCGAGGCCATCGCCCGCCGCTTCGATCAGATCTCGGTCGTGTTGCTCCAGAACACCGACGTCGCGGCCCGTCTCGTCGCCCGCGAGCCGGCCATCGAGCAGACCCCGACGACGATGGCGGACATCCTCGGGCTGGTCGGCGCGGTCACCGTGGTGCTCGGCGGACTGCTCGGCCTGCTCGGAGCCTGGGCCCGCCATCGGGTCGCGGTCATCGAGGGCTACGGAGCGCCGATCGACACGACCGACGACGCCGAGGCGGCATCGCTGTTCTCGCGCGCCCGCCACGCGCTCCACGAGATCGAGCAACAGGTCCGCGACTACGACGAGTACGACCACCGGCCCGGCGCGGGCGAGGAGGAGCTCGACTTCGACGACGACGGCACCGGGCTCGATGACGTCGACACCCGTGGCGTCAGCAGCCGAGACCGCTTCGACGCCGCCCGCAGCGGCGGCCCGAGCGACCGAAGCGCCGGCCACACTGGCGGCTGACCGGCTGGCCCCTCAGCCCGCGGGCTCGCGCCGCGCCAGGGCGAGCAGCGTCGTGACGCTCTTCCAGTTGCGGGCGGTGATGGGTCCGGTCGAGGTCTGGCCGAGCAGCGCCGCGGTGAGCTTGGCGCGGCCCTGACCGTTGGGCAGGTGCAGGTACAGGTCGCGGCCGAGCAGGGTGAACGCCTCCGGCGCGAAGGCCGCCGCCTCGATCGACGCGAACGTGCCCGCCGGCGGCCAGGACTGCATGAAGGCGAGCACCAGCTTGGTCGGATCGTGTTCGTCCGTATACGGGTTGGCCTCGATCGCCGCCGCCAGCTCCGATTCGGTGCGCACGACCACAGCAACGTCGAAGCCGAACCGTTCCAGGATCCGCGATTCGAGATCGGCGACCACGTCGGACTCGGGCGCGGGGCTCGTGAGCAGGACGTTGCCGCTCTGGATGTAGGTCGAGACCTGCGCGTATCCGGCTTCCTCGCACAGCGCCCGCAGATCGGCCATCTTCATGCGCTTGGTCGGTCCGACGTTGATGCCCCGCAGCAGCACCACGTAGGTCGTCGGCGTCGTCGCACGAGCTTCGGGCATCCGGCCAAGGTACCGCCGGGCGGCAGCCGCCGGGTCCGGGTGGGGGACGCAGCCGGCACGCGTTCTCGGGAAACGCGCACCGGCCGGTCCTGCGCGGCGGCCTGTCTGGGGGTAGCCAGGCTTCGCACACATGTCAGGGCGTTTCACCCCCACACAGGACTCAGTGTGCGCCTGGGCCACAGCCTCGCCTAGTGACCTTGGACCCGAATGTCCCTGACCGAAGAGGTGACCAACGGGCTGTCGCCGGCGACCCGACGCCACGTGCTTCGTCGTGCCGTAGGGTCCGTGCCGTGACCTCCGCCCGCACCCGGACCGGTTTGGCGGTCGAGTTGTCCGTGGTCACCGCCGCGGACCACGCCGAGCTCTTCCGCCTCTTCGTGACGATCGTCGCCGCCGGCGAGGGTTACCCGCAGGATCCCGGCCAGCCGGTGTCCTTCCCCGAGTTCGCGGCCTACTGGCTCGCCCCCGCGACCGTCGCCGTGATCGCGCGGCTCCCCGGCGGCAACCTCGTGGGCGACCTCGTGGGCGACCTCGGCGGCGACGTCGGCGGGGACCTCGTCGGCGCCTACATGATGAAGCCCAACGGGGTGGGCCGCGCCGCGCACGTCGCCAACGCGGGGTACCTCGTCGCCGCGGGCCACCGGGGCCAGGGCCTCGGCGAGCTCCTCGTGCAGCACAGCTTCGAGGCGGCGCGCGCCCACGGCTTCGACGCGATGCAGTTCAACTTCGTGTTCGAGACCAACCCGGCCCGCCGGCTCTACGAGCGCCTCGGCTTCACCGATGTCGGGCGGGTCCCGGACGTCATCGACGGCGAGGCGGTCCACATCTACTGGCGGGCGCTCGACTGAGCAGGCGACGGCTCGTCGAGCGCGAGCTGCAGCAGCACCAGGTCGAGGCGGTGGCCGTGCTTCTCGCCGACACCGGGCAGGCGCCCCACCTCGACGAACCCGAGCCGCTCGTGGAACGCGATCGAGCCGGTGTTGCTCCCGTCGATCGCCGCCACGAGCACGCGCTTGCCGGCCGCCCGCGCATGCGTCGCGAGGGCCACGATGAGCTGCTGACCGACGCCGTGACCCCAGGCGTCCTCGCGCACATGGATCGTGTGCTCGACCACGAAGCGGTAGCCGGGCCACCGCTCGATGTCCCGGAAGTCGCCGTAGGCCGCCCAGCCGAGCACGTGTGCCGGACGCTCCTCATCGACGGCAACGAGCACGGGGTACCCCTCGTCGCGGTGTCGTTCGAGCCAAGCCTCGGTCTCGGCGTCGGTGTGCGGCTCGTCGGTCCACTCGTAGGTGGTGGTCGCCAGCAGCGCGTTGCGCAGAGCCGTGATCTGCCCGACATCGCCAGCGACGGCATCCCGAATGACCACCATCGCACCAGTCTGGCCGACGCGTCCGCTCCCGGGCCACGACACCGAGAGCGGTGTCGGTGAGGGAGGCTGGAGGCATGGACACAGACGCCCCTGCCGAGATCGTCGCCACGCTGCGAGCCGCCGGGTGCGTCTTCGCCGAGGACGAGGCCGCCCTCCTGGTCGCCGCGGCGACCTCACCCGAGGATCTGACCACGATGGTGGCACAGCGCGCCGCCGGACTCCCCCTCGAGCACGTGGTCGGCTGGGCCGAGTTCTGCGGGTTGCGGATCCAGGTCGAACCCGGCGTCTTCGTCCCCCGCCGCCGGACCGAGCTCCTCGCGCGTGAGGCCATCGCCCTCGCCCGTGACGCGGGGGCCCGAGTCGGCGCCGTCCGACCGGTCGTGGTCGATCTGTGCTGCGGCTCCGGCGCGATCGGGGCGGCCCTGCTCGCCGCGCTCGACGAGATCGAGTTGCACGCCGCCGACATCGATCCGGTGGCGTTGCGCTGCGCCCCGCGCAACCTCGCCGCCACGCCGGTGTACCAGGGAGATCTGTTCGATCCCCTGCCCGCCACGCTCGTCGGTCGCATCGACGTCCTCGTCGCCAACACCCCCTACGTCCCCACCG
>JBBQHT010000349.1:0-4761 GCA_038324235.1 Acidimicrobiales bacterium | reverse complement strand
ATCGGATGTTGCACACGGTGAAGCGGCTCGATGATTGCCCGCACACGTCTGAAGCGTTCGATGAGGGGACGTGTCGTTGGGGGAGGCCGATCTGGTGTCGAAGGGCGCGAAGGCGGATCCGTCGGCGGAGCGCGGGTTGGTGGATTGGGCGAAGGGTCACGATTTCAAGCGGACTCGTAGCCGGGTCGATCGGGTGCGTCGGGGGGTGCATGACGCGAAGGCCGAAGCCGATCGGGCCGAAGCGGTCCGGCGGAGTCGTCGTTGGCGTCAGTTCTCTGATCCGGAGGATGGTTCGCCCCGCGTGGACGCCAAGTTCGTGCCGGGCGAGTTCGCGGAGGCGAAGGCGGTGTTGGACGCGTTCCATGAGCGGATCTTCCGTGAGGCCCGCCAAGCGGTCCTGCGGGAATCAGCCGAGGCGTACGGCGCGGACGCGTTCATCGCGGCGATGGCCGCGGCGGGCACCACCATCGGCATCCGGCCGAGAGTCCGTCCCACCCCGCCGCCCGACACCGACCCCGGTCCGACCGACCCGACCAACCCGACCAACCGCGGCCCGTTCGATCCCGACCCGACCGGCTCAGGTGCCGCGAGCGACGCGCCCGACGCGCCCGATCCGACCGATCAGTCCGATCGGTCCGATCGGTCCGACCCTTGGGGCTCGAGTGCCGCCAGTCCCGCGGCCACGGCTGCGGATGAGGGCGTGAGTGGGGGAGCGTCGCGGCCGGGGACGGGGCTGGGCCCGCCGTGTGTGCTGGTCGACGCCATCGCCTTGCAGCGTGGCTTCGTGGCGCCGGGCGAGACGTGTGAGATCCCCGGGGTCGGGCCGGTCGACTTGGACTGGGCCCGACGGTTGTTGGGCGACACGTTGGTGGATGTGATCGTCCACAACGGCGTCGACATCACCACCTACGCGTCGACGAGTCGCTACGTGCCGCGGCCGGTGCGCGTCGCGATCCATGTCCGCGACCGCGGCTGCACGAGACCTGATTGTGATCGCGAGTGGCATCTCGAACGTGACCATGACGACGACTTCGCGCGCTCGCGTGACACCAGCTACCGGAACCTGAAGCACTTCTGTGGTGAGGACCACGACGCCAAGACCCATCGTGGGGCGCGTCTCGAACGCCACGGCGACGAATGGTGGTGGTACCCGCCACCCGACCGGGCCGGCGTCCGTGACCCGAACGCGGCCCCGCTCGAACCCGAACGCGGACCGGTCGGCCGCCACCTCACCCCCTGGAACCTCGACCACCTGCCCGACCCCGACGATCCCGACGCCGTGGAGCGACCCGACGAGCCCGACCGCCCCGGCGGAGGAGAGCCGCCCCGGCTCGACTTCGGCCCAGGCCCGTGACCCCGAGGGCGAGCGACGGGCCCGGCGCCCCGGAAACTGAGGCAAAGCGATCCGTGAGCCCTCGGTAGGGTCGGTGGGATGGGAACCACCGGCTGGGCCGACCTCGAGGTCACCGCGGATCCGGAGTTGTCGGGCCGCTTCACCGCCGAGATCGCCCCGCGCTGGATGCTGGTGGTCGTGCCGCAGGGCGGGGCCGTCGCCGCGATCGCGGTCCGGGCGATGGCCGCCGTGCTCGACGACGGCGACCAGTCCTTGCGCTCGATGTCGGTGGTGTTCGCCGGGCAGGTGGCGACCGGCCCGGTCGAGATCGACGTGAGCATCCTGCGGCGAGGCCGATCGATGTCGCAGCTCACCGCCACGGTCCGGAACCCCGGCGCAGCCGCCGGCCTCACCGCCATCGCCGTGTTCGGCGCCTCACGGCGCGGCTTCGAGTTCACCGATCTCGTCTATCCCGACGTGCCCGGTCCCGAGGGCCTGCGGTCCTTCCGTGACCCGCTGCCGGAGGGCGTGGAGTTCGAGTTCCCCCGGCCCCCCATGCCGTTCTGGGACGAGATCATCGAGACCCGTCCGGCGTCGGGACGGCCACCGTGGGAGCCCTTCGAGGAAGGCCCGGCCGAGGCCATCTACTGGTACCGGCTCGATGAGCCGCCGGTGCTGGATGACGGCACCCTCGACCCGGTCGCTGCCATCGTGGTGTGCGACACGATGCCCGGCGCCGTCGGCCAGAAGCTGGGGCCCGACTCGGGGCACTGGTTCGGGCCGAGTGCCGATTTCACGATCCACGTGCTGAATCCGGCCCGCCCGGGCTGGCTGCTCGCCCACAACCGGGCTCGGCACGCCGGCGACGGCTACGCCTCGGTCGACATGGCCCTGTGGGATCCGACCGACCGCCACCTCGTGGCCTACGCGACCCAGATGATGTTCTTCGCGTTCAACGCCTGACCAGCGGCGACGGTCAGGTCGGTGGGTGACGCTCATTCGCCGCGTGCCCCGGGGTCAGGCCCTGGACGTCGCCGGTCGTCAGCCATCCCGAGCGGTCGTCGTCCCCAGCAGCGTCGTCCTCATCGGCGTGGTCCCCATCAGCATCGTCGCCGACGGCCTCGGGCTCGAGCACCACGCAGACGTGGTCGGGGCCGGCGTCGAGCAACGCCACCCGTCGCCCCACGAAGCGGTCCGGCAGACGCACGAGGAGCGGGACGTCATCGAGCCCGGCCGACCACGTGCAGCGCGCGAACTTGTCGACATCGTCGCCCGAGGTCGTGGCGAAGAGGGCGGCCAGGTCGTGGTCGCCCGGGCGAAGGAAGTGCACGGCGAACCGCTCGGCGAACACGCCGATCCGATAGGTGTAGTTGGCCTTCGAGATCCAGATCGCGTAGCGCGGCGGCTCGATCCCACACCGCGAGTGGAACCCGACCAGACAGCCGGCGCGTGATCCGTCGATGGCGGTCGTGACGATGGCCAACGCCGGCTCGAGCCGGGCCACGAGCTGATCGAAGCGGTCGTCGGTCGAGGCCATGGTCCAGTATCGCCTGGGGAGTCTGAGCATTTCCTTGTCGCGGCGGAGCTTCCGTGATTTGATGCCAAGCGGGGTTGGGGTGCCGGCGGTGCCCGAACCCGGGTTCCCATCGCGCGGTGGAACGGCGGTGAGGATCCGCGGGTCACGCAGGCGATCGCCTGCGCGTGTCTCGTCGCGACCGCCGACGTGCGGACCAACAGCGGACGAACCACGAGGGGAACCACATGCCTGCGGACTATGGCTTCGGATGGCAGCCCGACCTGCCGGATCACCGAGATCACCTGTTCTCGGTGTCACTGCCGACCTTGCGGGCGCTGCCCCCCAAGATCGACCTCCGGCCCGGCTGCCCGCCGGTCTACGACCAGGGGCATCTGGGGAGCTGCACGGCGAACGCCATCGCCGGCGCGATCCAGTACGACCGCCTCCAGGCGAAGGCGTCCCCGGACTTCGTGCCGTCGCGCCTGTTCATCTACTTCAACGAGCGCGACATGGAGCACAGCATCCGCTACGACGCCGGCGCGCGCATCCGCGATGGCGTGAAGTCGGTCAACAAGCTGGGGGTGCCCCCCGAGCCCGAGTGGCCCTACAGCGACGCCGGGTACCCCACGACCGATGGGGCCCCCTTCGCACCGAAAGCGCCTGCCGCGCAACGGCCGCCCAAGAAGGTCTACGCCGACGCCGCCAAGTACCAAGCGATCAGCTACATGAGCGTCAACCAGACGCTCCCGCAGCTCAAGGGGTGCCTGGCCGACGGGTTCCCGTTCATCTTCGGCTTCACCGTCTACGAGAACTTCTTCGGACCCAACGGCAAGCCTCGTGTGCACACCCCCATGCCGGCGGGCTCGCAGCTCGGCGGCCATGCCGTACTGGCGGTCGGCTACGACGACGACGCCGGCGAGTTCATCGTGCGCAACTCCTGGGGCGCCAAGACGCTCGACAAGGGCTACTACTACATGCGGTACTCGTACGTGACGGACTCGACCATGGCGAGCGACTTCTGGACGATCCGCAGCATCGAGGCCTGACGTCCCGGCGGCGGTGACTGCTCAGATGCGCTCGGTCACCTTGGCCGAGAGCCACCGATTGGCCGACCGGGGCAGCACGGTGGTGAACGCCGCACTGACCCGGTTGAGCCCGCCGGTGACGCGGACGGCGCGCCCGGAGGCAGTGGCGGCCAACGCCTCGGTGGCGACCTGCTCGGCGGTCTGCCACAGCATGTCGGGCGTGTTGCTGTCGACCCCCGAACCGTCGGCGAAGTCGGTGCGGGTCGCCCCGGGGCAGATGGCGGTCACCACCACGCCGGCCCGGCGCACCTCCTCGTGGAGCGACTCGCTGAAGCTGGTCACGAACGCCTTGCTCGCCGAGTAGACGGCAAACCGCGGGCCGGGCGCGTGGCCGCCGAGGGACGAGATGTTCATGATCCACCCGCGTCCACGACGCACCATCGGTCCGAGGGCGGCATGGGTGAGATCGACCAGCGCCCCGATGTTGAGGTCGATGAGCTGGTGATACCGATCGAGGTCGCTGTCGGCGAACGGCCCGCTGGCGCCGAGGCCGGCGCAGTTGACCAGCAGGTCGATGGGGCGATCCGGGTCGCCGAGCCGAGCGGTGACCCGGGCCCGATCGTCGACATCGGCCAGGTCGGCGACCAGGACTTCGACCGTCGGCCCCGATGCGGACCCGATCTCGGCGGCGAGCGCCTCGAGCAGGTCGGCGCGGCGGGCGACGAGCACCAGCTCGACACCGGCGGCGCCGAGTTGGCGAGCGATGGCGGCACCGATGCCGCTCGACGCGCCGGTGACCAGAGCTGATGACCAGGGGTGTTCCACGGGCCGCAGACTAGCCAGTGGGGGTGGCGGCCCGGCACCCCGCGCGGCGGTATCGCGCCGAG
>JBBQHT010000348.1:0-4790 GCA_038324235.1 Acidimicrobiales bacterium | reverse complement strand
ATCGGCGAAGCGGGGCGGGACACCGTCAGCCCCGTCAGCCCCGTCAGCCCCGTCGGTCCACGGCGGGTTCGCCGCCAGCCACGCGCGGCACTCGGAGCGAAAGGCGAGCTGCGCATCGGTGGGGGACAGGTCCATGGCGGTGGCGATCGTAGTTGGTGGGTCGTCGCCGAGCTGACGTTCCTGTCAGAAACGGATCGGGCGGACTACGATCCCCGCCGATGGACTTCGAGCTCGACGACGATCAGATCGCCCTGCAGGATGCGGCGCGCCAGTTGCTCGATGCACAGGCGTCATCGGCGCACGTGCGCACGGTCGTTGACGCGGGCGGCGGGTACGACGTGAGGCTCTGGGGCGCGATGGTCGAGCAGGGCTGGCCGGGCATCGCCTCGGCCGAGGACCTCGGTGGGGCCGGGCTGGGTCTGGTCGAAGCGGCTGTCGTCGTCGAACAGGTCGGCGCTCATGTTGCACCCGCGCCGATCCTCGGCCAACTGGTCGCCATCGCCGCGCTGGCCCGCGCCCGGTCCGAGGGCGACCTGGTCGAGGCATCCGCTCCGTGGATCGACGGATGGATCGAGCGCCTCGTGGGCGGCGTGTCGATCGCCACCGTGGCCTCCCGGCCGATCGATGTGGCCCGTGTCGGCGCGTCGGTTGCCGCCGACGCGGTGGGCGAGCTCGTGGTCTCCGGTGTCACCGAGCCGGCGGTGTTCGCGCCGTCGGCGGACCTCGCGATCGTGATCGGACGCGACAGCACGGGGACCCTTGGTCTCTACGGCGTGGCGTTGGACTCGGCGACTCGACCCGCCCGTGAACCAGCGATGGATCTGACGCGCGAGGTCGGGTGGCTGCGCTTCGCGCAGACGTCGGCGATCCGCTTGGGAGGCGCCGATGCCGCCGACGCGTTCATCGATGTCGCGGCGACGCTGCTGTCGGCCGAGCTGCTCGGGGCATCGGCGCGAGCGCTCGATCTCACGGTCGCCTACGCGAAGGACCGGGAGCAGTTCGGACGACCGATCGGGTCCTTCCAGGCGGTCAAGCACCGCTGCGCCGACATGCTCGTCGACGTCGAAGGCATGCGCTCGTCGGTGTACTACGCCGCGTGGTGCGTCGCGGCCGGCGACCCGGACGCCGCGATCGCGGCGTCGTCGGCCAAGACCTGGTGCAGCGATGCGTCGGCGCGGGTGATGGCCTCCGCGTTGCAGGTCCATGGCGGCATCGGCTTCACGTGGGATTGCGACGTGCACCTGTTCCTCAAGCGCGCCCAACTCGATCAGCACAGCTTCGGCGACGCCGTCTTCCATCGCGAGCGGCTCGCCCGCCTGCTGCGCCACCGGATCGAGCGCGGCGAGCGCGTCATCTGATCTCCGCCCACGGCGAACCGCAGGCGGGCGTGCTGTGAGTCGACAGATCGGGTGGTGCGGCGGAAGAAACGGGCGGCGCCGGGTGTTGATGCCCACGTCGACTGCGCGTCGGCGTCCCCGTGTCTGTGAGGAGCGTTTCATGCAGGTCGAGATCTGGTCCGATGTCGTGTGTCCCTGGTGCTACATCGGCAAGCGGCGTTTCGAAGAGGCGTTGGGAAGTTTCGCGCATCGCGACGACGTCGAGGTCACCTGGCGCAGCTTCGAGCTCGACCCGGCGGCGCCACCCCGCCGGGAGGGCCGCCAGATCGAGCACCTGGCTCGCAAGTACGGCATGACCCTCGAGCAGGCGGAAGCGGCCCAGGACCGGGTGACCTCGCAGGCCGACAACGAGGGTCTGGTGTACCACCTCGACCGGGCCCAGAGCGGCAACTCGTTCGACGCCCACCGCCTCATCCACCTCGCCGCCGCCCATGGTCGCCAGGACGAGATGAAGGAGCGCCTGCTCGCGGCGTACTTCACCGAGGGTGAGCCGATCGGCGAGCGCGACACGCTCGAGAAGCTCGGCATCGACGTGGGACTCGACCCGACCGAGGTGCGCGCCGTGCTCGACGGCGACACCTGGGCTACCGAGGTGCGGGCGGAGGAGGCCGAGGCGAGAGCGCTCGGGATCACCGGCGTGCCGTTCTTCGTGATCGATCGGGCCTACGGCGTATCCGGGGCCCAGCCCGCGGACGTGCTGCTCGAGGCGCTCGACACCGCGTGGACCGCGGCCCACCCGCTCACGATGATCGCCGATTCGTCGACGGGCTCGACCGCGGCGACCGACGGTGTGGCCAGCACCGACCCGGCCGGTGCCGACGCCGGCGTCTGCGACGATGGCAGCTGCGAGATCTGAGCGATCACGACCGCCAACGGCACCGGCCGGCTGCTCGAGGGCAGCCGACCGGTGGCGTCCATGACAGGGTCGGGTCAAGAACAGGAACGATGGGGCGCGGCGTCAGGGCGTGCCGGTCACCGTCACCGTCTTGAAGATGCGGTTGTTGTCCGCCGCGTAGGCCGTGATCGTGTACGTGTGCGGGCCGGGGCAGGACCACGGGTACATCGAGCTGCCGGTCGAGCCCATGTGCGTGTCGAAGATCGCGTCGGGCCCACCGTCGACCGAGATGGTCACCTTGACCGCGTTCGGTGCGTTCCAGCTCAGCTTGATCTGGTTGGGTACGTTGGCCGGGACGTGGCAGTCGACCGTCTTGGGCAGATCGAACGAACCGATCTTGACGGTCGTGTCGGGCGTGGTCGTGCTCGTCGCCGTTGGGGCCGCCGTGGTCGTGGTCGGGGCGGCCGTGGTCGGCGGCGCGGTGGGCGGCGCCTGGGTCGGGGGCGTCGTCGTGGCCCGCGGCGTGGTCGTGGTCGTGGTCGGTCCGCCCAGCGTGATGGTCTGCCCGGGATGCTCGGGGTCGGGGATCGAGCGCACCTCGTCACCGATGTTCAGGCCGGTGCCTGGGACGGTGCCGGTGGTGCTCGACGCGTGGGTCGAGGACGCCGCGACGGCATTGGCGGCCCGGACGTCGTCGGCACTTCGGCCGCGGAGCACGATGGCGAGACCGACGGCGAGCACCAGCACGACGACTGCGGCGACCGCGACGCCCACTTTCAGCCCGGCGCCGCCCTGGTCGGGGTTCGTGGGCTGCGGCGACGGGTCCGCTGTCGGATCGTGGGGGGCCTGGTAGTCGGTCATCGGGTCTCCTGGGTGGTGCCGGCCGGGCCGGGTGGGGCGAAGGGACTTGGGGTGTAGGACTGGGGCGAGGGGCTGGGTGAGAAGCGCTGGCGGGCTTCGGGGTTCGGGGAGCGGGACCGCCGGGGGATCGGTGGGTTACGAGCACCCTGGCGTGTTCTTGGTCACCGGCGGCGACCTTGGCGATCCGGCCCGGCCCGATCAGCCGATGACGGTGATGGACTTGGAGGCGGTCAGGCCGTTCGAGCCGTGGGCGGTGAGGGTGTAGGTGTGCGCCCCCGGACACGAGAATGGCACCGACGTCGCGCCGGTCGCGCCGAAGGTGTTGTAGATGCCGGGCCCATCGATCGAAAGGGTGACCGACGAGGCACCCTTGGTGGTCCAGCTGGTGTTCACCCAGCTCGGGATGATGAACGGCGGGATGCAGCTCGGCGAGCTCGTCACGGCGAACGAGGTGATCTGGGGGAAGAGCAGGACCGGTGTCGACGGCCCGATCTTGATCGACACGGGCGGATCGCCCAGCGTCGCCGGCGGCGTCGACGACGGGGTGGTCGGCGGTGGGTCGGTGACCGGTGGGGTGGTCGGCGCCGGCGTGGTCGGGGTCGGGGCGTCGGGGTCGGTCCCGCCGTTGTTGTCGCCGGTCCCGGTCCCGGTCCCGGTGCCCGTTCCGTTGGCCGGACCGGCACCGCCGTTGGCGTCGCTGCCACCAGATCCGTGCGGGTCATCCGCGGGGCTGGTCGTCGTCGGCCCGGAGGGCGCCGTCGTCGTGGTATCGGCCGGCAGGGTCGTACCGGCGCCGGGCTCCGCGTCGCCGGTGGGCGGTTGGCCGTCGAGGGTGATGGGCTCGCCCCCGGGGGTCGTGGCCACGACACTGCCGAGGTTGCCCGAGCCTGAACCTGTGGGCCCGGTCGTGCGATGCCCGGAGGCCGAGGCGAGGTTGGCATTCTGGTCGTTGTGGCCCTGCCCGACCCAGGCCCACGCGCCGACGGCGCCGAGCACCAGGAGCGCCAGCGCCGCGATCCCGGCGACCAGCAGCCGCGAGCCTCGGCGGACGGGCGGGCCGCTCGGGACCGTTCCTTCGGGCGCACCGGCCGGGTTCGGGATGAGCTGCTCGGCCGTGATGTCCACCCGCACGGTCGGGTCGGTCGCGGCCGACGGGCCCAGCCCACCCGTGGGGGTCCAGGCGACGGTGGCGGCATCGCCACGATGGAGGGGCACGGCTCCGGCGATGGGCGCGCCTGGGGGCGGGGTGGGGCTCGTGGGGTAGCCGTAGCCGTTGCCGTACCCGACGGCGAAGGGGTGGGCGGGGGTCTGCTCCATCGGGCGCTCCTGGTGTCCGGCGGTCCGGGGACCGTCAAGATCGGGGGTGGTCATCGCACGCCCTGACCTCGCGCCGGGCGGGCGCTTACGGCCACTCGACGTGGTGTGCGTCACACGCCGCGCCCGACCCCATCCCGGCACCCGCACCCGGCATCGCGCCTCGTGGGTTCGGACTGCCAGGCCGTCGTCGTCGGCGGCGCGTGGCGGGGGGCCGCAGGCGAGCCGAGAACGGGGGTGGAAGGGCGCCGGGGAGCCGAGGATCGGGTCAAGGGGCCGGGGTGGAGCCGAGACCGGGGGGGGAGGGGCCGTGGGGTAGCCAAGATCGGGGGTGGAGGGGCGCCGGGGTGGCGGGGGGGGGGGGTGGTGGGGCGCCGGGGTGG
>JBBQHT010000347.1:0-4794 GCA_038324235.1 Acidimicrobiales bacterium | reverse complement strand
GATTGCGAGACCTGGGCCGAAGAGCTTCTCCAGGAAGACCAAGAGGCGCTACTGGCCGCGGTGCGGGTACTGCGAGATGTTGGCCCGAGTCTGGGTCGACCGTTGGTCGACACCGTCGTCGGCAGCCGGCACGCCAACATGAAGGAGCTACGACCTGGCTCCACCGGTCGCACCGAGATCCGGTTGTTGTTCGCGTTCGACAAGGAACGGGCGGCGATCCTGCTCGTGGGCGGCGACAAGAGCGACGACTGGCGGGGCTGGTACAGCAAGAACATTCCGATCGCGGATGATCGCTTCGACGCCCATCAGAAGGCGATCGAAGTGCGACGGGCCAAAGCAGCGGCGGCGGCCAAGAAGGCACCGGGGACCAAGAGCGGGAAGCCGAGGAGCAAACGATGAGCATGAAGTCGTGGGAACAGGAGGTCCTCGCCGAGCCCGGCGCGGACAAGCGCGTCGCCGAGATCGAGGACGAGCTGCGTCTCGCGGCGGGGCTGACGGCCCTGCGCGAAGAAGCAGGGCTGTCTCAGCGGGACCTGGCCAAGCGCATCGGTGTCTCCCAACCTCGGGTCGCGGCGATCGAACGATCCCGCAACGTCACCATCGACGTGCTCGAGCAGTATGTGGAAGGCCTCGGAGCCCACCTCGAGGTCAACGTCGTCAAAGGCTCCCGCAAGGTCTCGCTGATCGGCGACCGCGCGAAGCCGCACGCCCCGACGAAGAAGAAGCGACCGACCTCGGCAGCTGCGCCAGCGCCCAAATCAACCAAGAAATCGTCCTCGACGGCCACTGGCAAGCGCCGCTCAGCCTGACCGACCCGCTCCCCTTTCCGCCAGACGACGAGCGTCTCACGAGCGCCCGTAACCGTCCCTGCTCAGCCGGGCACAATCTCGGCCGAGGGGCGGGCTGATCGCCGGCTCGGTGACTTCGCGTTGGGCGAAAGATGCGAGCACCGCTCGTCTGGGGCTTCGTCTCGGTAGCCGTGGGCGGCTGTGGGTGGCCGGCTCTGCGTTTCATGCGAAGTGGAGCTGTTCAGGCACCCAGGTTGTGGAAGCGCGGCCTGGGTGCGTGATGATCACGCTGAATGTGCCGATCTCGCCGGCCGGTAGGACTGTAGCGACGGTGCCATTATCGCCATCTGGTGTCACCACTCGATCGCCCTCGTGAAACGGGCAGTTCGCCGACTCCGTCGCTGCGGGTACGCCGAGTGCTAGGAGGGCCTGCCGAACAGTGGCCTGGTCCTTGATGGAGATCCTCGTGAGCCGCCCTCCGGTTCGGTCGAGGAGCAGGACAGCTGATCCTCGAGTGCTCACCAGTTGTGCGCCGACGATTTCTGCGACGGGGATCGACCATGAACCCGGCGGCACCACCGTGGTGCGCCTCCACACCGCCGGCAGCCACATAGTGATCGCAGTAGGAGTGAACGCCACGTAAACGACCGCCACTTCGGGCTCGGCCGCGGAAGGCCCACCATTGCGCGGCGAGCGGTTCAGATCGCGCAACACCCGCTGGTGGTCAGCGACCACGACGTCGACCGTCGCGGGTACGACCGCGACGGCCCCGGTCATGCTGGCGACCCGAGCCAACCGGGCAGGCACGCGCCGCTGGGCGACCGCGACGCCAACCGCGATTCCCGCGGCCGCGCCGAGGATGAGGACCACGGTGACCGACCAACCGCCCAGACGGAGCAGCCGGACCACGATCCCGATCGCCCCGATCACCACGGCACCCAAAGCGACCCACGGCAGCGGACGCCGCCCGACGAAAAGCCCTCGTGGCGTCGGTCCGTAGCTCGCCGTCGAATCAGGGTCTGTCATCATCAGCCGATCGTCATCGGGGGGCCCGGAGCACTACCGATGGAACCGAGCTCGCAGGTCTCGTGCCAGGACAACCATCCCGAACGTCGACTGTAACCGTCCGCTATCCGCCGGGAACGGCCGTCACCGATCGCCGGAGTGGTGGCGCGTCAGCTATCGAGCGTTGCCGGCGCAACAGCGAGACGCTCGGCGACCGCACCGGCATGGAGTCGTCAGTCCCATACGGCGACGACGAGGTCGGGCGAGTCGATGGCCAGGGCGCTGGCCAGATGCACGGCGTCGGCGCCGCGACGTGCTCGCGGCGCGGCCAGTTGACGGCGTTGCGTTCGACGTCCGGGGTCAGCTCGACGGGGCGTATTGCAGCCCAGAAGGCTTCCCACGCCGCCTCTGCGGTTTGCAGTTCGCGCTCTGTCAGGTCCGAGTCCGCGCGGACGCGGCGAGGGCGGCTCGGATCTCTGGGTCCGCTATGCGGCGAACTGTACAGATTCAGGGATGAAGCTGGTCGGTCTGCCAAGCGGGCCGTCCCCCAACGCCCGCATTCCACCGGCGATCGGTCACCTGCGCCTCGTCCCGCTACCCTCCGAGCAGATCGACCGGAAGGCCACGACGGGATGAGGACACGACAGCGCGGGCGGCTCGACCCCCGAGGCCGGCTCACGCACGTCGCCGCGGTGGCCCTGGTCGTGGCGCTCGGTTGCGTCGGGGTCACGGCGTGCCGGTCCGAGCAGGTCACGCCGGCCGCGCAGGCGCAGGATCAGGCGCCGGTGCGCGGACCCGCCGGGGACCCGGCACCGACGGCGCGTCACTCGTCGGCCGACGCGGCGCTCGCGGCCCGCGCCGTGCTGGGCGAGACCGACCTCGGGCCGGACTGGGCGCCCCCGGAGGACCAGCCGGAAGGCCCGGGCATCGAGTCGATGCCTGACGAGGGCGAGTGTGCCGCGCTGGACACGGCGTTTCCCGACCACGCGGCGTTGAGCGACGGGGCCGAGCGGTCGCTGTCACCGCTGTTCGAGCACATCGACAACGGTGCCCAGATCAGCGCGCGGGTCGACGTCCTGGGTTCGGTCGCAGATGCCCGCCGCTTGATGGAGTCCTTCGCCGATCCGGCGCTGGCGGCGTGCGTCCGCCAGGACCTCGTGGACTACCTCGATCAGTACGACACCCACGGGTTCGAGACGATTCCCTGGGACCTCGAGGCGCTCGGCGACAGCCACCTCTCGTTCGCCGCGCACGCCACCGCCGCCGACGAGAACGGGTCCGACTCGCCCGCCTACCTCGGTTTGGCGATCGTCCGGGTCGACCGTGCCATCCTGTTCGTCGCGGTCGACTCCTTCGATCCGCTGACCGATCCGTCGATCACGACCGCCGTGCGCACCTCGGTGGACCACCTCCGCGCCCAGGTCGGCTCGGCCTGACCTGCGCCGTCGCCGAACCGGTCCAGAACGCGCGTGGGATCGGTCAGCGAGGGTCGCGCCACATGCCCCACAGCGTGGGGCCACCCGGGACCGAGATCACCTCGGTCGTCACGAACCCGAAGCGCTCGTAGTACGGGACGTTGGTCGGCTTGGACGATTCGAGGTACGCCCCGATCCCTTCGGTGTCGCAGCGCTGGGTCATCTTCTCGATCAGCGCGCCGCCGACGCCGAAGCCCTGACGCACCGGGTCCGTGCCGAGGATGGCGAGGTACCAGTGCGGGGTGGTCGGGTGCGCCTTCTCGATCTTCTCGAGCAATTTGATCGCCACCGGGATCCGCCTCGCGAACGCCAGCAGGAGCCCGGGTCCGTGGCTCACCAGATCGCGGGTGGGGATCTTCCACTGCTTCGGGGGGAGCCAGAGGGCGGCGCCCGCCTGGTCATCGGTCGTGAGCACCACGCCGCGCTTGCGCACCGACGAGAGCTCGGCGGCGTAGAAGTACTGCTGGCGGACGTAGCGCACCCGATCGTTCGGGATCATCCAGCTCATGACCGGGTCGTCCCAGAACGCGCGGGCGAGCACGTCGCTCAGCTTCTTGTCATCCGCCTTGGTCGCGTCACGCAGGACGACGGGGTGGCGGGCCTGGTGGGAGGCCACGGTGGGGCTCACAGGGTGGTCCTTTCGGGGGCGAGATCGCTCGATCAGTGGTGCCGGTTGAGCTTGGCGAAGATGCCCTTGTTCTGCTTGTACAGACCGAGGTACGACGCGTAGAGGCGATCGTAGGTGGCCCGGTTGGTC
This sequence comes from Acidimicrobiales bacterium, assembly GCA_038324235.1. Classification (GTDB taxonomy): domain Bacteria; phylum Actinomycetota; class Acidimicrobiia; order Acidimicrobiales; family Acidimicrobilacustridaceae; genus JBBQHT01. The sequence goes on along the minus strand of JBBQHT010000347.1, from coordinate 769 downwards.
GGGTCGGGTTCGAACGTGCGCACGATCTCGATCTTCGCGGGGATGTCCTCCCACGTGAGGTGGCCGAGCGCCACGGCCGCCGACAACCCGGCCCCTCGGACGTTGGCCAGCACGGAGTCCTTGACCTGGCGGATCGGCCGGTCGAGCACGTCGGCCTGGATCTGGCACCACAGGTCCGAGCGCGCGCCGCCGCCCACGAAGTTGATGTAGGCGAACCCATCCGGGCGCTGCTTCTTGACGAACTTCTCGGCGGCCTCGAGCATCCAGCGGGTGTTGAGCGCCACGCCCTCGAACACGCCGCGCACGAGGTGGGCGCGGGTGGTGGTGAGCCCGAGGTTGAACCACATGGCGCGGATGAGGTGGTTGTCGACCGGCGTGCGCTCGCCGTTGAGCCACGGCGTGAACAGCACGCCGTCGTTGCCGGCGGGGAGCGCGGCGGCCATCGCGTTGAGACGATCGAAGACGTCGTCGGGCGGCTCGCCGGACTCGAGCTCGTCGTCGGGGTACAAGACGTTGGCGATCAGCCACTGCAGCGCCTTGCCCGCGACGTCCTGCTCGGTGGCGACCCAGTACCGGTTGGGTATGCCGGAGGGGAGTGAGGTGATGTTGGACGTGATGTCGGTCTTCTTGAACGGCACGTGGCACGACAGCCACGACGAGGTCCCGATGTAGAGGTGCGCCTCGTAGTCGCGCACCGCGCCCGAGCCGATGCCCGCCGACGCCGTGTCGCCGGTGCCGGTCACCACCTGCACGTGCTCGCCGAGGCCCA
>JBBQHT010000346.1:0-4798 GCA_038324235.1 Acidimicrobiales bacterium | reverse complement strand
CTTGCGCTTGCGGGTGATGTCGCCGCCGTAGCACTTGGCGAGCACGTCCTTGCGCTTGGCCTTCACCGTCTGGCGGGCGATGAACCGGCCCCCGATGGCGGCCTGGATGGGCACGTCGAACATCTGGCGCGGGATGAGCTCGCGGAGCTTCTCGGTCATCTTGCGGCCGTAGTCATCGGCCTTCGAGCGGTGCACGATCGAGCTGAACGCGTCCACCGGGACGCTGTTGAGCAGGATGTCGACCTTCACGAGGTTCGCCTTCTCGTACCCGGCGGGTTCGTAGTCCAGGCTGGCGTAGCCCTGGGTGCGGCTCTTCATCTGGTCGAAGAAGTCCATCACGACCTCGGCGAGGGGCACCCGGTACACGAGCTCCATGCGCTCGGGCGAGAGGTACTCGAGCTTCTGCATGTCGCCCCGGCGCGTCTGGCACAGGTCCATGAGCGTGCCCGTGTACTCGGTCGGCGTGAGGATGGTGACCGTGAAGAACGGCTCCTCGAGGAACTCGATCTCGCCGGCGTTGGGCATGTCGCTCGGGTTGTCCACCAGCTCGACGGCACCGCCGACCTTGTGCACGCGGTACTCCACGGACGGGGCTGTGGCGATGAGACTCAGGTTGAACTCGCGCTCGAGGCGCTCGCGGATGATCTCCATGTGCAACAGCCCGAGGAAGCCGCAGCGGAAGCCGAAGCCGAGGGCGCCCGAGGTCTCGGGGGCGAAGCTGAACGACGAGTCGTTGAGGCGCAACTTGTCGAGCGCCTCGCGCAGCACGGGGAACTCGTCGCCGTCGATCGGGTAGATGCCGCAGAACACCATCGGCTTGGGTTCGCGGTAGCCCTCGAGCGGCTCACCCGGATGGCTTGCGTCGGTGACGGTCTCGCCCGATCGGGCCTCGCCGACGTCCTTGATGCCGGCGATGAGGTACCCCACCTCACCGGGCCCGAGCGTGGCCACCGGCTCGTTGTCGGGGCTGCGCACCCCGATCTCCTCCGCCTCGTGGGTGGCGCCGGCCTGGATGAACCGCAGCTTGGCGCCCGTGCTCATCGTGCCGTTCATGACCCGCACGGACGAGATGACGCCGCGGTACTGGTCGTAGTGCGAGTCGAAGATCAGCGCTTGCAACGGCGCGTGCTCGTCGCCGACCGGGGCCGGGATGCGGTCGACCACCGCGTCGAGCAGGGCGTCGACCCCCTCCCCCGACTTGGCGCTGATGCGCAGGATCTGATCGGCCGGGATGCCGAGCACCGACTCGATCTCCGCGGCGTAGCGGTCCGGGTCGGCCGCGGGTAGATCGATCTTGTTGAGCGCCGCCACGATCTCGAGATCGTTCTCCAGCGCCAGGTAGCAGTTGGCCAGCGTCTGGGCCTCGATCCCCTGGCTCGCATCCACCAGCAGGATCGCGCCCTCGCACGCGGCGAGCGAGCGGGACACCTCGTAGCCGAAATCGACGTGGCCCGGCGTGTCGATCAGGTTGATGACGTGGTCACGCCAGTCGAGGCGCACGCTCTGCAACTTGATCGTGATGCCGCGCTCGCGCTCGAGGTCCATCGTGTCGAGGTACTGCGCCCGCATGTCGCGCATCTCGACGGCCCCGCACAGCTCGAGCATCCGGTCCGCCAGCGTGGACTTGCCGTGATCGATGTGCGCGATGATGGACAAGCAGCGATAGCGATTGAGATCGTGCACGTAGGGGGGCTCGAGTCGGAGAAGGACACCAGGGCAACCCGGCCAGCCGAAGCCGGCGGGATCGCGGATCTTACCGGCGCCCGCCCCTGGGCCAAAGCCCGGGGCCGACACTGCACCCGGCCCGGGTGTGACTCGCGGTCGCGGACCCGCTATTCTGTCGGATCCGTGCCCGGCCCCCGGCTGGGCGCCCACTGATCGAACACCCAGACACAGGACGTCCCGTGGCGAACATCAAGAGCCAGATCAAGCGCAACCGCACGAACGAGAAGGCTCGTCTGCGCAACAAGGCCGTGCGGTCCGAGCTGAAGACACGCACCAAGAACGTCGTGACCGAGGCCGAGCAGGGCGGCGAGAACCTCGAAGAGGCCACCCGCCTCGCCATCAAGAAGATCGACAAGGCCGCCTCCAAGGGTGTCATCCACAAGAACACCGCCGCCCGCAAGAAGTCGCGGCTGCTCAAGGAGATCGCCCGGATCCAGGCCGGCGCCGAGGCCTGATCGGCCCCACCCCGGGCCTCCGGCTCACCAGCTCGTCACGAACCCGCGACCTCGGTCGCGGGTTCGTCGCGTACGTGGCAGATCATCGGGGGCGCGGGCCCGAGGCGCGGCGGCCGCGTCGACGCGGGCGCCCGCCTCGAGGCTCAGCGCCGGCCGGCGTACCCGCCGCGGGCGCCGCCACCGGAGCGAGACGAACCACGAGGCGTGCGGCTGGCGAGCCTGGCGACCAGCACCTCGGCCACGAGCTCGGCGGGCCACGCCTTGGCGCCCTTGAGATCGAGATCGGCCTGCGCGAGCAGGCCCAGGAACTCGACGAGTCGCTCCGACCCGAGCTTGCGGGACTGCGCGAGCGCCTTCTTGGCCGGGAAGGTCGACCCCTTGATGCCGAGGATCTCCGCGGCGCCCTTCTCGTCGGCCACACCGGCGCCGTCGAGGGTGAGCATCCGGACGTAGTGGTTCGTCAGCGCCGCCATGATCTGCAGCGGGTGCTGTCCCGTGCCGAGCATGCGCTGCAGCACATCGAGCGACCTGGTGATGTCGCCGTTGTCGATGGCATCGGTCAGGTCCCAGGGCTTGGCGCCCCCCTCCTGGCCGAGGTACGGCGAGAGGGCCTCGGCGCTGACCTTCGCCCCCGGCCCGAACGCCCCTTCGAGGGTGGCCAGGAGCCCGACGAGCAGGCCCGCGTCATCACCGATCCGCTCCTCGATCAACGTGCGGGCAGACGCATCGAGCTTCACCGGTGCGTTCTTCAGGGCGTCGTCGAGCCACTCGGACCGGGCCTTGCCCGCGCCCGCGCCCGTATCGACGACCACCCCTCCCGCCTTCTTGACGGCGTCGACGAGCTTGGTGGGCAACCGGTTGCTGAACTTGGCGCCCGTACGTGGGCTCTTCTCCCACACGAGGACCAGCGACGTGCTGTCGAGCGGATCCGCCAGGTACTCGACCAGCGGCGCCACCGTGTCGTTGGTCGAGAAGATCCCCGCCTGCCGGCCGACGACGATCCGCCGGTCGGTGAGGAAGGGCGGGGTCTGCGCCGCGTCCACGAGCGGACCGATGTGGTAGTCGCCGTTGTCGTTCTCGTAGCGGGGGCCGTCGAGCTCCTCGACCATCAGCGTGCGGTCGCCGGAACCGACGAGGGCGTGGACGAGCTCGCGGACGGTGTCGGCCAGCAGCACGTCGTCGTCACCCCGCAACACGTAGATCGCCGAACTGAGGTCGACCGAGAGCTTCATCGCAGGATCGCCGCCATCGTGTCGGCCACTCGGCGCGCGGCGCGGGCGTCGTGGGCGCGCAGGACCCGGCAGCCGAGCGCGATGCCGAGCGCGTGCGCGGCGACGGTGCCGTTGGCCGCATGCGCAACATCGACATCGAGCAGCGTCCACAAGAAGCGCTTGTTCGAGGCCGACAGGAACACCGGGTAGCCGAGACTGGCCAGCGCGTCGCTCGAACGGAGCAGCAGCAGCGACTGCGGCTCGCTCTTGCCCAGATCCAACCCGGCATCGACCATGATGCGCTCCGGCGGGATCCCGGCCGCTTCGGCCTGGGCGGCGCGGTCCCGGAGGAACTCGCGCACGTCGACCACGACGTCGTCGTAGTGCGGATCCGGATCGGGAACCCGGGGCGCGAGCCGGATGTGGGTGGCCACGACCGAGGCGCCGGCCTGGGCCGCGGCGGGCAGGTAGTCGGGATCGGCGAAGCCGCTGATGTCGTTGCCGATCACCGCGCCGGCGGCGTAGCAGGCACGCGCGACCGAGGCTCGCCACGTGTCGACCGACAGCGGCAGGTCGAACCGGGCGTGGAGCGCCTCGACCGCCGGCACGACCCGATCCAGCTCCTCCTGCTCGCTCACGAAGTCGCCGGGCCCGGCCTTCACGCCCCCGACATCGAGGAAGTCCGCGCCGTCGGCGACGAGTTGCTCGGCCTTCGAGAGGAACGCGTCGAACTGCCAGTAGGTGCCCTTGTCGTAGAACGAATCGGGCGTGCGGTTCAAGATGCCCATGACCACGGCCCGGTAGGTGATGTCGAACCGGTGGGGCCCGAGCGCGAGCACGCCCGCGCTCGACACGGGCACGGTCGGCATCGTGGGCGCCGTGGCCTGGGCCACCGGGGAGCCCTGCTCGGTCGCCGGATCCGTCACGTCGTGAAGCTACACCGTCGTCTCGACCGCGAGACAGGTCGACTGGCGCGTCTCGTTCTGCCGCGGCCGAGGTCATGGCCCCATCGGGTCCACCGGATCCATCGGCGCCATCGGGCCCATCGGCGCCATCGGGCCCATCGGTCCTATCGGCGCCGTCACCCCGACCGACGGTGACGACGAGGGTCGGTTCGACCGTGACGACGTCGAGCCGGAGCCCACCCACCGCCACCGCGTCGCCTGGGCGGGGCACGACGGCGTCGGGGATCGCGGTACCGGTCGGCCCCAGGACCAGGTCGGGGGTCAGCCGCTCGCGCAGCTGCGCCACGGTGGCACCGAGGCCGCGGCTCGACGAGCGGGCGACGATCACGACGATCCGGAGCGATCCCGCCTCCCGAAGGCCGGCCAGGACATCCCCGGCATCAGCTCGACCGTCGAGGACCAGGATCCCCGCCCCGCCGGAACGGTCGATCCACAGCTGGGC
>JBBQHT010000345.1:0-4803 GCA_038324235.1 Acidimicrobiales bacterium | reverse complement strand
CCCTGTCCGCACCAAGCGGGCGGGGCCGGCGTGAGCGGTACGGGGGCCTGAGAGTTTCCGGGGTGGTTGCTCCTTCGGCGCCGCCCCGATCCCGAAGGGCCGACGCGAACTCTCCCGCCCACAGGCGGCCGATTCGATTGTCGGGCCAGCGTAGTCGGCGGCCGGACCGCCGCCCACCTCTGGTGGTTCGTGACACCAGTGGGTGGTTCGGGATCGGCGCCGAACCCGCGTCAACCGATCTGGGGCATGGCGCGTATGGTGGTTGGTCGCCATGGATCCGGGCGCGCTCGCGGTCATCGGATCACAACGGGGAGGGACGCCGTGCGTCGACGCCAGCAGACAAGAGGTGGACGCGGACGGGCCGCGCTCGTCGCGTTGGTCGTCGTGGTGCTGGGCGCCCTGATACCGGGTGCCGTCGGGGATGCGGTCGGCGCGGTCCCACCGGCGGCGCCGGGACCCCAGCTGGCCTGGACCTCGACGCTGGCGCCGTTCTCGCTCGTCGGCCTTCCGTCGGGCGACACGATCGGGCTTGTCACGGATCCGGCCGCGGGCGTGATCGACGTGGTCCGGCTCGGTGCGGGCGGGGGCCAACAGTGGCGGCACCACCTGATCAGCGGCGCCGGGGCCAGCCACTCGGTCCCCGGGCAGCCGATCGTGGATGCCGACGGCTCGATCTTCGTGTCCCTCTACACCGAAGCCGACGTCACGTTCGGCGAGGGGGCGGCGGCCGTCGCGTTCACCGTTCCGGCCGCGGCGAACAGCTATGTGATCAACCGGCGTGCGGTCCTCCTCAAGGTCTCGGCCACCGGGGTGTTGCTGTGGGCGCGCGGCGACACGACTCCGTCAGCAGACGCCGCGGTCAGTTCCTTCGGTGATCTGTTCACCGCGCCCGTCAGCGACGGCTCGGGCGGTGCCTGGCTCGGGGCCTCGAACGGACTGCACAAGATGACCCTGGGTGGCTCGACCTTCGCGTCGCCGTGGTCGACCTACCTCGTGCACCTCGACGCCGCCGGTGCGTTCGTCGGTCATCGGGGGATCGGCTCGGGTGGCCTCCAGCTCGACCGCGTCGTGGTGGTGCCCGCGGACGGCTCGGTGTTCGTCGCGGGGCACGCGTTGGGCCATGGCCACCCCGCCGGCCGGATCGGCATCGGTGGCGGCACCGGCATCGTGGTCAGCGCCGCCACGGACTACGCCGTCGTCCGCCTGGACAGTGCCGGCGCCGTGGTGTGGAGCCGGTTGCTCGGCGGAACGAGCAACCACACCTCCCTCGATCTCCATCTGACGCCGGACGGTGCGCTCCTGCTCAGCGGCGTGGCGAACGTCGCGGCGGGCGGCGCTCATGTGGACGTGTCCATCGGGGGCGCCACGACATCGACCGACGGCTCCTACCTGCCCTGGGCCGCGCGCCTGTCACCGGCCGACGGCGTGACGGAGTGGTTGCGCGGCATCGGCGCGACCGGACCGGTGTGGAACGGCGAGGTCGTCGTCACCGCGGACGGGCGGGTCGTCGCGGGCACGGCGCTGCGGGTGGCCGGGACGGTCACGGTGGATTCGGGCGTCGATGTGGTCGCGCCTCCCGGCGGCATCCTCACGCAGTGGGCCGCCACCGACGGCTCGGCGCAGTACCTGCGCACGGACCCGGTCAGCGAGCCCACGGGCACCCTCGCCGTGGCCGGCTCGGGCCCCACTCGGCGCACCCTGGCCGGTACCCGAGTCGTCCTGCCGGGCACCACCGACGGCGCCCGCAGCCTCCGGGGTTACGTCGATCCCGCCGACGTTCCGGCGGCTCCGACGGTCGATCTGCACCTGGCCGGCCGCATCGATCCTCCCGTCGCTCCCTCGACGACCCCGACGCTCGTGCTCGACGTGACCAACCAGGGCGGGAACGACGCGGCGGTTGATGTCCGTCTCGTGCTGCAACCGGGCCTGGTCGCGGCGACCGTTGCGGCGAACGTGGCTCCGGGCACCTATGCGAACGGCCGGTGGAGCGGCTTCACCCTCGGCCCGGCCGCGAGCGCCACGTTGGCCGTGCCGCTCACCGCGCCCAACGTCGTGGGCCCCGCAAGCCTGCAGGCCGGTGCCTTCCTGGTGCTGGGCAGCGCCGTGGCCGACACCGACCGCAGCGATGACGCCGTGGTGGCGGGCGTGATCACCGTGCCCGCGCCGTACGTCAAGCACGCCGATCTCGGGGTCACCATCGACGGCCTGCCCGGCATCGCGCCCCCGAACGCGACGCTGCACCCGGTCGTCCACCTGCACAGCGCGGGTCCGGATCCGGTGTTCGGGTCTGTCCACGTCACGGCGAACGTCGCGATCTCGGGCGCGGTGCCGTCGTCGGGCACGTGGCTGAACGGCCATGACTGGTTCTTCGTCATCAACCCAGGTGCCGACCTGACCCTGACCCTGGCAGTGCCCACCTCCGGACCCTCCTCCGAGACCGTGGAGCTCGACGCGACGAGCTTCAGCTCCTTCCCTGATCCGAACGCCACCAACAACACGGCGAGCGCGATCGCGTGGTCGAACACCACACCGGTCGACCTGGCGGTGACCACCTCGATCACCCCTCCTGCGCCGATCGCGCCCGGCAGTGCGGTGAGCCTGCACGTGGTCGTGCACAACAACGCCCTCATCGCGGCACCGGGCGTCAAGGCGACCGTCATGGCGTTCCGTGACGGTCCCCGGCTGCCCGCCGCAGCCGTGAGCGCCAACCCATCCACGGGGACCTTCGACGGCCGGATCTGGAGGATCGACAGCCTCGATGCGAACGCCTCGGCGACGCTCGATCTCACCGTGCGGCCCTACGTCGTGATCCCAGGCGCGGACCTGTCGGTGTCCGCGACGGCCAGCAGCCAGCAACTCGACCCGACGCCGAGCGACGCGACCGCGACCACCCACGCGACGGTGACCGGCCCGATCGACGCGCCGGCCGTTGCCGTCGGTCTCGGCAACCTGCGGCTGACGGCCAGCGAGGTCGACCCGGTGAGCGGCGACCTGGTGGTGGCCGGCACCTTGCTCTCTCCCGCCACCCTCGGGTCCGGTCCGGGCGCGGTCACGCTCACGCCCGAGGGGGGGAGCGATGTCGTCCTCGCCCGGTTCGCGCCCGACGGCACGTTGCGCTGGGCGCGCCAGGTGCACGGCGAGGGCACGGACACGGTGAGCAGCCTGGCGATCGACGCTCATGGCAACGTGCTGGCCGGCGGGACCTTCTCGGCCAATCTCCTGTTCCCCGGCGGACCGTTCCCCACGTACCTCCACACGCCGTTCGGTCAGACGGATGCGTGGCTCGCCAAGTTCGGCCCCGGCGGTGAGGTCGTGTGGGCCCGCGCGCTGAGCAGTCCCGGCACCGACACCCTCGATGGGATCGCGCTCGACGAGAACGGGGGACCGGTGGTGAGCGGGACGTTCGCCGGTGCGCTCACCGCGCAGACCTCGAGCGGCCTCTGGAAGATCTTCCCGTCCACGACGCCCGCGGCGCCGGCGCCCGCGCCGGGCTCCGGGAACCACGAGTTCGTCGCGGCGTACGACAGCGACGGAAGCTACCGCTGGACCGCCGACATCTCCGGCGTGTCGATGCCCTACTGGCGCTTCCCGCACCCGCGCCCGATCGCGGCCCGGCCCGGGGGCGGCGTGGTGCTGCTGGGCAACTTCACCCTGAAGCACACCGTCACCCTCACCGGCACCAGCGGCACGATCACGCAGGTGGCCGGCACCGATCGGAGCTGGATCGCGGGCATCGATGCCGCCGGCCACGCCCTGTTCGTGACCCCCACCCGAGCGAACGTGGGTTCCGATCCCACCGAGTTCACGATGGCCCTGACGCCGGCACCCGACGGCACCGTCACGGTGCTCGCCGGCGAGATCGCACCAGCGCGCACCATGCTCGAGTCGCGTTCCGCGCTCGACGGGTCCGTCGTGCGCGCCCGGCCGCTCGCCGACCAGTTCTTCGGCTTCACCGGGGACTCGATGCTGCGCTACGCCCCTGACGGGCGCCTCGCGATCGGCGCCCTCGCGTACGGGTCGATCGATCTGTACGCCGCCGGGAGCATCACTGCGGTCCGGGCGATCCCCGGCGGTGCGTGGGCGACCGACGCGGTGATCGAGCTCGCGGCCAACGGTTCGATCCTGCGGGCGACCAGCGTGCGGATGCCGAACGACGCCGTCACCCGTCCCTACGTCGGCTACGGCGCCGATGGCGCGCTCGTGGTCTCGGGCTCCGGCGCCTTCGCCAGCGTGATGGGCAACCCGCCCGGTGGCACCACCTTGCCCGGGCCCACCTACCTCGCCCGCTTCACGGGGGTGCCCGCGCCCCAGACCGGTCAGCTGTCGGGCACCATCACGCACGAGGACGGCTCGCCGGCGGCGGGTGCGACGATCGACGTGTACGCCGGGTACCCGGCGCGCACGGTCGTCGCCTCGGCGACGGTGGCCGCGGACGGCACGTACGCGGTGGCGGGCCTCGCCCCCGGCACCTACCGCGTGCTGGCCGCGCCAGCCGCCGGTGGCACCGACCTGCCGACGTGGGCGGGTGGTGCATCGAGCTACCGCTCGGCGGAGGACGAGACCGTCCTCGGCGCCGCGACGACCACTGCCGATGTCGCCTTGCGTGATCCGGGTTCTGCGTCGATCGCGCTCACCGTGCGCGCGCCCGGAGGCGCCCCAGTTGCCGGCGTGCAGGTGCAGCTCTTCGACGACGGCGGCCTCGTGGCCTTCACCACCAGCGGGGCGGATGGGAATGTCAGCTTCGAGCACCTGTTGGCGGGCACCTACCACGTGCGGTTCGCGGACAGCCTGCACCGCTGGCCG
>JBBQHT010000344.1:0-4844 GCA_038324235.1 Acidimicrobiales bacterium | reverse complement strand
ACCACCCTCACGTATGCCTGGAACAAGTTCATCCAGAACATCGGCGAGTGGGTCGTGCTGTGGCTGATCATGCTCGCCATCGTGATCGGCGGCGCCATCATCACGGGGATCGTCGTGGCCGGCGCCGGTGTCGGCGGCTTCTCGTTCCGCTTCAACTTCATCGGAATCGGTTTCGGCCTGATCTTCGGTGCGTTGCAGGGCGTCATGCTCGTCGTGGTCGCCAAGGGTGCGGCCATGGCGGTCAACGGGCAGAAGGTCGACGTCGGCGCGGCGTTCAAGCTCACCGGCAACAACATCATCGCCGGCGTGATCTTCGGTGTGATCAACGGCCTGCTGTCGTCGTTCTGCAGCGTCTTCGGGATCGTGGCGTTCCTGTTCTTCGGCTTCCTGCCGATCCTGTCGGCCCTCGATGACAAGGGCGCCGACGGCGTCAGCGAATCGATCAACCTGTCCACGAGCCGCTCCAACGAGACGATGCTCTACTGGCTGGTCGGCTGGCTCATCACCGGCCTGGTCTGCTTCCTCGGCGCCCCGATCGCCATGATCGGCGGCACCTACATGGTGAAGCGCTACCGCGGCGAGCCCGTCGCCCCGTAGCCATCACTCACACGGTTTGCTCGAACGCCCCGGCCAACGGCTGGGGCGTTCGTCGTTTTCCCCGTCGCGATCCGTCGGCTGTGAGCGCGCTATCCAGCATCGAACCCGCCGCCGGACAGCGCCCCACCCCGCCAAAACCCGTGCGGTTGGGGGAGTCAGCGGAGTTGCTGGGTCTCGGGGTGGATCGGAGCGGGGAGGTCCGTCTCGCCCATGAGCCAGGTGTCGACCGCCGCGGCGCAGGCCCGGCCCTCGGCGATGGCCCACACGATGAGGCTCTGACCGCGGCCCATGTCGCCGCTGACGAACACGCCGTCGACGTTGGTGGCCCACTGCTGATCGCGGGCCACGTTGCCGCGGGGATCGAACTCGACGCCGAGCTGGTCGAGGATGCCCTCGCGTTGCGCCCCGGTGAAGCCCATGGCGAGGAACGCCACCTCGCAATCCAGCACGAAGTCGCTGCCCTCGACCTTCTCGAAGGTGAGGCGGCCGTCGACGAACACCTGCTCGACCTCGTGCGCCTTCAGTCCCGCCAGGTTGCCGTCGTCGTCGCCGAAGAACTCGAGGGTCTCGACCGAGTAGACGCGCTCGACGCCTTCCTCGTGCGCGGAGGCCACCCGGTAGATCCTCGGGTAGGTCGGCCACGGGTTCGCGTCGGGACGATCCTCGGGTGGGCGGGGCATGATCTCGAACTGGTGCACGCGGGCCGCCCCCTGGCGGATGGCGGTGCCGAGACAGTCGGCCCCGGTATCGCCCCCGCCGATGATCACGACCTGCTTGCCCGCTGCCGAGATCGGCGACTCGTCGAGATCGCCCTGCTGCACGCGGTTGGCATACGGCAGGTACTCCATCGCCTGGTGCACGCCGTTGAGCTCGCGCCCGGGGATCGGCAGGTCCCGCCGCACGGTGGCGCCACCGGCGAGCACCACAGCGTCGAACTCGGCCTGGAGCTGCTCCGCGGTGATGTCCACACCGACGTTGACGCTCACGCGGAACTCGGTGCCTTCGGCCTGCATCTGGGCGATCCGCCGATCCAGGTGGCGCTTCTCCATCTTGAACTCGGGGATCCCGTAGCGCAGGAGCCCGCCGATGCGGTCGTCCCGCTCGAACACGACGACGTCATGACCGGCGCGGGTGAGCTGCTGGGCCGCCGCAAGGCCCGCGGGACCCGAGCCGACGACCGCGACGCGCTTGCCGGTCTTGACCGACGGCTTCACCGGCTTGACCCACCCCTCGGACCAGGCGCGGTCGATGATCTCGACCTCGACCTGCTTGATGGTCACGGCGGGCTGGTTGATGCCGAGCACGCAGGCCGACTCGCACGGCGCCGGGCAGAGACGACCGGTGAACTCGGGGAAGTTGTTCGTGGCGTGCAGCCGGTCGATCGCCTCACGCCAACGGTCTCGGTAGACGAGGTCGTTCCAGTCCGGGATGAGGTTGCCGAGCGGGCAGCCGTTGTTGCAGAACGGGATGCCGCAATCCATGCAGCGACTGGCCTGCGTGCGGATCTTCTCGATCGGGAAGTCCTCGTAGACCTCGCGCCAATCCAGGATGCGCACGGGCACAGGCCGCCGCGTGGGCAGCTCGCGCGTGTGCTTCAGAAATCCGGTGGTGTCTCCCATGTCCTTCTCTCCTCGACCTGTTGGTGCGGCTCAGACCCGGGCTGCGGCCATCACGGCCTCGATCGGATCCGTGCCATCTGCCGCGGCGCGACGTTGGGCCTCGAGCACCCGCTTGTAGTCGCGCGGCATCACCTTGACCATGTGGGCCACGGCGTCGTCCCAGTTGTCGAGAAGGCGCTGAGCGACCGCCGAGCTGGTCTCGAGTCGGTGCTGCTCGATGCGGTCCTGCAACCAGGCCCGCTCGTCGGCCTCGAGGCCCTCGAGCTCGACCATCTCGGGGTTGACCCGGGAGGCGAAGGTGCCGTCCTCGTCGTAGACGTAGGCCTGCCCCCCGGACATGCCGGCGCCGAAGTTGCGCCCCGTCGCACCGAGCACGACGACGGTGCCGCCGGTCATGTACTCGCAGGCATGATCGCCGACGCCCTCGACGACGGCGATGGCGCCCGAGTTGCGCACGGCGAACCGCTCCCCCACCACGCCTCGCAGGAACACCTCGCCCGCCGTCGCCCCGTAGAGGATGACGTTGCCGGCGATGATGTTCTCCTCGGCGATGAAGGTGGAACCCGCCGGCGGGCGCACGATGATGCGACCGCCCGACAGCCCCTTCCCCACGTAGTCGTTGGCATCGCCGTCGAGGCGCAGCGTGATGCCGCGGGGCAGGAACGCGCCCAGGCTCTGGCCGGCGGAACCCTTGAAGTTCACCACGATCGTGTTGTCCGGCAGGCCCTCCCCGCCGTAGCGACGGGTGACCTCGGCGCCGAGCATCGTGCCGACCGTGCGGTTCACGTTGCGGATCATCAGCTCGATCATGGTGGGCGTGCCATCGGCCAGGGCGCGCTGCGAGAGCTCGATCAGGCGGTTGTCCAGCGCGTGCTGCAGGCCGTGGTCCTGTTCGATGACCTGGTGCAACGGCGTGCCCACGGGCAGGGTCGGCACGTGCAGGATCGGGGTGAGGTCGAGCCCGGCCGCCTTCCAGTGCTCGACGGCGTGGTCGACGTCGAGCAGGTCGGCCCGGCCGATCGCCTCCTCGAGGGTGCGGAAGCCGAGCTGGGCGAGCAGCTCGCGGACCTCCTCAGCGATGAACTCGAAGAAGTTCACGACGAACTCGGGCTGACCGCTGAACCGGGCCCGCAGCTCGGGGTTCTGGGTGGCGACGCCGACCGGACAGGTGTCGAGGTGGCAGACGCGCATCATCACGCAGCCGGACACGACCAGGGGCGCTGACGCGAAGCCGAACTCCTCACCGCCGAGCAGCGCGGCGATCATCACGTCGCGGCCGGTCTTGAGCTGGCCGTCGACCTGCACGACGATGCGGTCGCGCAGCCCGTTGATGAGCAGGGTCTGCTGGGTCTCGGCCAGGCCAAGCTCCCACGGAGCTCCGGCGTGCTTGAGCGAGGTGAGCGGCGAGGCGCCCGTGCCGCCGTCGTGGCCCGAGATCAACACGACGTCGGCGTGCGCCTTGGACACACCGGCAGCCACCGTGCCGACGCCAACCTCGGCGACGAGCTTCACGTGCACGCGCGCCCGGTTGTTGGCGTTCTTGAGATCGTGGATCAGCTGGGCGAGATCCTCGATCGAGTAGATGTCGTGGTGCGGCGGCGGGCTGATGAGCCCGACGCCGGGCGTGGAGTGCCGCGTCTTCGCGATCCACGGGTAGACCTTGTGGCCGGGCAGCTGCCCGCCCTCGCCGGGCTTCGCGCCCTGGGCCATCTTGATCTGGATGTCGTCGGCGTTCACCAGGTACTCGCTGGTCACGCCGAAGCGACCCGACGCCACCTGCTTGATGGCGCTGCGCTTCGAGTCGCCGTTGGGCATCGGCACGAAGCGCTCGGGGTCCTCACCGCCCTCGCCCGTGTTGCTGCGGGCGCCGATGCGGTTCATGGCGATCGCCAGGGTCTCGTGGGCCTCGGCCGAGATCGACCCGTAGGACATGGCCCCGGTGGAGAACCGCTTGACGATGTCGCTGACCGACTCGACCTCGTCGATCGAGATCGGCTCGCGCTCGCCGTCACGGAAGCGGAAGAGGCCCCGCAGCGTCGCGAGCTGCGCGGCGTGGTTGTCGACCATGGCCGTGTACTGCTTGAAGATGTCGTACCGGCCCGTGCGCGTGGCGTGCTGGAGCTTGTAGACGGTCTCGGGGTTGAACAGGTGGAACTCGCCTTCGCGCCGCCACTGGTACTCGCCACCGACCTCGAGCGACCGGTGCGCCCGCTCGCTGGGCCGTTCCGGGTGGGCGAGGTGGTGACGGACCTTGACCTCGGCCGCCAGCTCGTCCAGGCCCACGCCGCCGAGGCGGCTGACCGTGCCCGTGAAGTAGTTGTCGACGAGGTCCTGACCCAGACCGATCGCCTCGAAGATCTGCGCTCCCGTGTAGGACGCCACCGTGGAGATGCCCATCTTGGACATGACCTTCAGCACGCCCTTGGAGCAGGCCTTGATGTAGTTGTTGACCGCCTTGACCGGATCCGACAGGTCGGTCATGTCCTCGGCGATGAGATCCTCGATGGTCTCGAACGCGAGGTACGGGTTGATGGCGCCGGCGCCGTAGCCCAGCAGGAGGCACATGTGGTGCACCTCGCGGGCGTCGCCGGTCTCGACCACGAGGCCCACCTTGGTGCGGGTCTTCTC
>JBBQHT010000343.1:0-4864 GCA_038324235.1 Acidimicrobiales bacterium | reverse complement strand
GCGCAGCTGGTCCTCGGACAGGTCCTTCTTCTGGAACGCGGCCTCGATCTGGCTGAGCATCCCGTTGAACGCGTGACCCAGGCGCCCGACCTCGTCCTGCTGATCATCGGGCAGATCGACTCGATGGGACAGGTCGCCGGTCGCGATGGCGGTGGCCGTCTCGGTCATGTCGTCGAGCGGTCGCAGGCCCACCCGCACGAGCCGCAGCCCCACGATGGCCACCGCCCCGATGACCGCCGCCGCGACGGCCGCCTCGACACGCAGCAGCCGGGCGATCGTCTCGTCGTCGGTGTTGATGGGAAGCGCCATCACGACCACGTCACGGGTCTCGGCCAACCGCGTCACGAGGACCCGGTAGTGGAACGACGAATCGCCGTCGGCCTCGACCGTGAACGGTGTCGCCAAGTCCCCCGCGGAGTCGTAGGTGAACGGCGGCAGCACCGGGAGCGGATCCGGGTTGCCCGTGATGCCGGAGTTGACGACGCGAACCTGGCGACCATCGCTGTCGTAGAGGAGGAACGCGAACGAGTTCGATCCGAACCCGCGCGGGCCGGGTCCCCGATCGAGCGCGGTGGCACCGGCGAACGGGCCACGGCCATCGGGGTCGCCGCCACTGCGGATCTGGGTGACGGGGATCCGCGCATCGTAGAGCCGGGTGTCGACCCGATCGAGCAGGAACGACCGCAGCAGGGTGACCGTGGCGAGGCTGAAGATCGCCAGCGCGGCGAGCAGGATCGCGAGCATCCCGAGCAGGATGCGCCAGCGCAACGACACGCGCGACGTCCACGAGGTGGTCATCGACCAGCCCTCATCCCCACGGTCCGCACCCCGGTCGTGGCCCCGCTCACCGCGGGGCCCTCGACTCGGCCCGCAACGTGTAGCCCACGCCGCGCACGGTCTGGATCAGCGGGGGGCCGGCCTTGTCGACCTTGCGCCGCAGGTAGCTGATGTAGGTCTCGACGACGTTGCCGTCACCGTCGAAGTCGTACTCCCACACGTGATCGAGGATCTGCATCTTCGACAGGACCCGGTTGGGATTCGCGAGCAGGTAGCGCAACAAGCGGAACTCGGTCGGCGACAGGTTCACGGCCTCGCCGCCCCGCCACACCTGGTGCTGCTCGACATCCATGACCAGGTCGGAGTACTCGAGACGGGACTGATCGGCCGCGAGCTCACCGTGGGCCCGGCGCAGCACCGCCTCGATGCGGGCGATGAGCTCCTCGAGGCTGAAGGGCTTGGTGACGTAGTCGTCGGCCCCCAGCCGCAGACCGGCCACCTTGTCCTCGGTGGCGTCCCGCGCGGTGAGGAACACGACCGGCGCCTTCACCCCGTCGGCGCGGAGGCGTTCGCAGATCTCGAACCCGTTGTAGTCGGGCAGCATGATGTCGAGCACCAACAGATCGGGGGCGAAGCTCGCCGCCGCGTCGAGCGCATCACGGCCCGTGTTGGCGATGGCCACGTCGAACCCGACGAACCGGAGCGCCGTCGCCAGCAGGTCGGTGATGTTCGGCTCGTCGTCGACGACGAGGATACGGGTGCCACGGTCATCCACGGGCTCATCGTACGGTCGCCACATCGACAGGGACCTGGCAGTCACCTGTGCGTTCCCTGTGAACTCACCGCGCGCGGACGCTCGGCAGGCGCGAACGCGGGACGGTACGATGCTCCCCGTCCGGTGCCACCTGTCACCCTCGCCATCGACGCCGGGCCGTCCCGCACCCGCCTGTCCCGATCTCCAGGAGGAACCGTTGCCCGACCGCGAGGTGACCGTGCTGCTCGACCGGCTCGTGTTCCCCGAGTGCCCTCGGTGGCACGAGGGTCGGCTCTGGTTCGCCGACATGCACGATCGCAAGGTCTGGGCGATGACGCAGCACGCGCAGTCGCAGTTGATCTGTGAGGTGCCCGGCCAACCCGCCGGCATCGGGTGGCTACCCGATGGGACGCTCCAGGTCGTCTCGATGACCGATCGCACGTTGTGGCGGGTGGAGAAGGGCGGTCGGCTCGTCGAGGTCGCCGACCTCAGCCCGTTCTTCGCGTACAACGCGAACGACATGGTGATCGATGCGACCGGGCGCGCGTACATCGGCAACTTCGGGTTCGACCTCAGCGGCGGCGGCGAGCCGACCAGCACCTCGATGGTCTGCGTCGAGCCCGACGGCGAGGCCTGGGTCGTCATCGAGGGTCTCTTGTTCCCCAACGGTGCCGTGGTCACCCCCGACAACGCCACGCTCATCGTCGCCGAGTCCTTCGGCCAGCGCCTGTCGGCGTACGACATCAACGAGGACGGCTCGCTGGCCAACCCGCGGGTGTGGGCCGACCTGCGCCCGAACGTCCCCGACGGCATGTGCCTCGACGCGGAGGGCGGCATCTGGGTGGCGGACCCGGTGAGCAAGGGCGTGATGCGGGTGCTCGAGGACGGGTTGATCACCGAGTGGGTCTCGACCGGCGATCGCGGCGCCTACGCCTGCGCCCTCGGTGGATCCGACCTGCGCACCCTGTACGTGTGCACCGCGGAATCATCGAACCCCGCCCGCACCGTCGAGCTGCGCAGCGGCCACATCGAGGCGATCCGCGTGGACGTGCCGGGCCTCGACATCCACGCCGCGCCGCGCGACCTCAACGACGTCCGCGCCAGCGCCTCCCGCTGATCAAGCCGCGCCCACGTTCTCGGCCACCTCGGCGCCCCCCTTCCCGCGTTCTCGGCCACCTGGGCGCCCCCCTCCCGCGTTCTCGGCCACCTGGGCGCCCCCCTTCCCGCGTTCTCGGCCACCTGGGCGCCCCTCTTCGCGATGCGGCACGCGACTCAGTCGCGATCGGTGCATGTGGCTCGGACGTTGTCCTCGCCGAACGCCGCGGCGGCCGCCTGTTCCCCGGTGGTGTTGCCGAATCCGAGCGCACCCGCGCCCGGCTGGACCGCGTCGAGCGGATCGCGGAGGTCGTCGATGTAGCCGAGCGCGTACGCGCCTCGGTCGTAGCCCATCAGACGGAGCAACTCGACCGGCAGGGTCTCGGCGATCTCGAGGGGAACCGAGAGGTACTGGTTCTCCTCCTGTCGCAACCAGGCGAGGTTGTACGTGATGTTGAGACCGATGCGCGTCGAGTCGGTCCGGTTCGCGCCACCGCCGTGGTACACGCTTCCCGAGTAGACGAGCACGGAGCCTCGCGTCATCTCCGCCGGCTCGCTATCGGCCGCCGTGAACGCGACGCCGTCGGCGGCGGCGTTGCTCCCCGGTACGACCCGCGTCGCGCCGTTCGCCTCGGTGAAGTCGGTGAGCGCCCAGATCGTGTTGCACTGGACTTCGTAGGCGTTGGGGAACGGGAAGAAGTCGAAGGCCCATTGGTCCCGGTGGAGGGGCTGGGCCGGCGAGTCGGGACCGATGGCGATGGCTTGGGTCAGGTGCAGCTGGAAGTTCGTGGCGTGGGCGAGGAACTGCGACGTCGTGGCGAGGATCAACGGATGCATCACCAGCTCGCGAGATGCCACCGACCGGGCGATCAGCGCCCCGGTGCGGCGCGTGTTGACCCCGCTGAAGTCGTCCGGCCCGGTCGGCGTCGCCACGAAGTGCGGCTCGAGCTCGGTGGCGATGCGATCGAGCAGATCGGCCGACGCCAGGTCGTCGATGATGACCGCACCATCGCGGGCGAGGGCATCGACGACCGCGCCAGCGTCGGTGTCCGCGGGCAGGTGGTCGATGGGCACACGGTCCTCCCGAGGTTCGGTCGACTCGAAGCGTACCGATCCGCGCTCGGCCCCGCCCCGCCCCTCGCCTCCCGTTCTCGGCCCGTGAGCGCCCGATGCGGACCGCCGAACAGGGGCGCCCACGTAGCCGAGAACCCGGGAACAGGGGCACCCACATAGCCGAGAACCCGGGAACAGGGGCACCCACATAGCCGAGAACGCGGGAACAGGGGCACCCACATAGCCGAGAACGCCACAACAGGGGCGCCCACGTAGCCGAGAACGCGGAGGTTTCCCGGGTTCGAGTCTCGGCGGGGGGGGTGGCGGGGGGCTCTACTCAGTCGTCGACGACGAGGGCGCGGCGCAGGAACTGGAGCAGCTCGCGGCGGCGGATGGTCGTGGAGCGCAACGTCGGCTCGATGCCAATGCTGCGCATGACCTCGACCTCGGTCGCGACCCCTACGACGGTCGAGTACACCGACAGCAACAGCAACCGCGCGTCGCTCT
The DNA here is from genome assembly GCA_038324235.1 of Acidimicrobiales bacterium. GTDB lineage: Bacteria > Actinomycetota > Acidimicrobiia > Acidimicrobiales > Acidimicrobilacustridaceae > JBBQHT01. The sequence goes on along the minus strand of JBBQHT010000343.1, from coordinate 678 downwards.
GGCGGAAGTGGCCCATCGCCATCTCGGCCTCGAGGAACTCGCGGGCCCGGTCCACCAGTGGCTCGAGGTTGTCGCTCAACCGGGTGGCGGCCGGCGGACCCAGGCGGCCGACCTCGCGCAGGACGCCGAGCAGCTCCGGGCGGCGCAACGCCAGCCGGAACACCGAGCGCACGATCGCCTCGATCCGGTCGAAGCCGCCGCCGGCGCTCGCGATCGACGCCTCGAGCACCACCGCGAGCTCGGCCGAGGAGTGATCGATCACGGCGTCGAGCAGCTCGGGCTTGGACTTGAAGTGGTACAGGATCGTCTGCTTGCGGATGCCCAGCTCGGCGGCGAGCTGATCGAGCGACGTCGCCTCGAAGCCCTTGGACCCGAACGACACGAGTGCGGCGTCCAGGATGCGCTCGCGGGTCGTCCGATCGTCGGGCGCAGGCGTGGCTGCTGACGACGATCGGGGTCTCGCACCGGGAGCCCGCGGCTGGGTGACCTCTTGCACTTACCAGATGGTAGACACAACTCCCTACCAAATGGTAGACATGATCTCCGTATGATCCAGGACCAGCTCGCCGGCACGCGCATCTTCATCACCGGCACCACCGGGTTCCTCGGCACCAACCTGCTCGAGCGCCTGCTGCGCAGCGTGCCGGACTGCGACATCGTGCTCCTGGTCCGCCAGGG
>JBBQHT010000342.1:0-4877 GCA_038324235.1 Acidimicrobiales bacterium | reverse complement strand
GAGACCGGGCGCACCGCCGACGTGCTCGAGGCGTACGAACGCCTGATCTACGACGCCATGATCGGCGACCACACGCTGTTCACGACGGCGGAGGGCATCGAGCGACTGTGGGAGCTCTCCACGCCCCTGCTCGAGGACCCGCCCCCGGTGCGTCCGTATGCGCCCGGGTCGTGGGGCCCCAACGCCATCCACCAGCTCGTCGCGCCGTTCGCCTGGCGCCTCCCCTTCGAACGGGCCTGGCGCTCCTCCTGACCCACCCCGGCCGGAGCTGGTGGCCCCCCGATCTGTCGGACACCAGGACCGCCCACCGCCATCACTGCCGACAGAACCAGACAGCTACGGCCGGAACCACGCCGTGCGGTGCGGGCGGCCGGCCGCGAGCAGGCGGCTCACCGACACCGCGGCAAGCGAACGGCCGGCGAGGCCGGTGAGGATCCGGTCGAGGGCCTCGGCGCGGTCGAAGGTGGGTTCGGGCAGGGGGGCGGCCGGGTCGCTCTCGAAGCCGTCGTGCAGCAGGAGCACGCCCCCCGCCTCGATCCGGTCGAGCGCGAGCTCGGCGATCTGCGCGGGGGCGTGGTCGATCCAGTCCTCCGCGTCCGCCGTCCACACCACGACGTCGAGACCGTGCCGGCGGGCGGCGCCGAAGGTGCGCAGGGACTGGGACCCGTACGGCGGGCGGAAGTACCGGATCCGATCTCCGGTGCAGCGCTCGAGGCGGCGCCGTCCCTCGGCGATGTGGGCCGACACCGCCGCCGTCGGCAGCGCCGTGAGGCGTTGGTGATCGAGGCCGTGCAGGGCGATGTCATGACCCTCGGCGACGATGCGGCGCACGAGCGCGGGCCGGGCTTCGGCGTGCTCGACGAGGACGAAGAAGGTGGCGGAGGCGCCGTGACGACCGAGCACATCGAGGATCGCCGCCGTCTCGGGTCCGGGCCCATCATCGAAGGTGAGCGCGACGGCGTCGGCGACACCGGCGCCGCGCACCGAGCCGAGCGGACCGACCAGGGGGTCGGTGACCTGCCGGAGCCGCGAACGACGAGCCGGGGTGAGCATCGAGCGCACACGCCACACCGCGCTCATCGCGGCGCCGCCTCGAAGCGCAGGAGCCGGCGAGGCAGCGTCCACAGCTCCCGGAACCGGGCGGCCAACAGGCCGTACACGACGACGAGCGCGGTGCCGCCCCCGAGCACGGCCACGAGGTTCGACGGGGCGCGGTGCACCACGAACGTGGCCACCGCCCACCCGAGGGCGGCCACGAGGGTGGGGCGCGCCACCTGCGCGAGGATGCCCCGGACCGTCAGGCCCCGCCGGGCGACCACGACCACGTAGCTCGGCACCATGACCCCGAGCGCCACGACCACGTGCGCCACCGCGACACCGACGATGCCGCTCCAGGTCGCCCCGGCGATGAGCGCCGGGATGAGCAGCGCGATCCACAAGCCCTGGAGGGCGAACAGCTCCCGGGTGCGACCGACACCGGTGAGCAGGTCGTAGTGGAAGTCGAGGAACACCCGCGCGGCGCCCAGCACGGCGAGAACGGCCAGCACCGCGCCCGCGGCCTCGTAGGTGACCGGGTACACCAGGCCGACGAGCGGCACCGCCAACGCGGAGGCGCCTGCGCAGAGGGGCAACGTCACGAGCATCAGGTTGCGCAGGCCGGCGAGGAAGGTCGCCTCGAGCGCCCGACGGTCGCTCTGGAGGTGCGAGAAGGCCGGGATGGAGACCCGGCGGAAGGTCGAGGACAGCACGTTGGACGGCCAGCTCGCGAGGTTGAAGGCGATGGTGTACAACCCGAGGGCGGCCGCGCCGAGCACGTGGCCCACCACGATGTAGTCGACGTTCAAGAACGCGAACACGAACAGGCTCGAGCCGCAGAGGGGCAACCCGTAGCGGATCAGGGTCCTGGCCACCTCGCGGTCCCACCCGGGCCGGGGCCGTTCGCGGGCGACCACGTAGAGGCAGGTGGTGGTGGCGGCGTTGCCGATGACCCGGCCCCACGCCAGGCTCCACGCCCCGAACCCCGCGACGGCCAGCCCGATCGTCAACCCCGTCGACAACGTGAAGCCCAACCAGTCGGCCAGCACCCGACCTTCCTGGCGGAACGCCCGGTTGAGCAGGCCGATGGGCACCGACGAGATGCCATCGATCACGACGGTCAGGCACAGGAGGCGCAACACGCCGGTGGCGCCGGGCGAGCCGAGCAGATCGGACACGACGGGCGCCCCGGCGAAGCACATCGCGTACAGGGTCACGCTCGTGGCCATGGCCAGGGTCGTGGCGGTCCGCGCCGCGTGGTGGACGTCCCCGCGCCACCAGACGATCGCGTTCGTCACGCCGAGGTCGTTGAAGCTCATGAGGGCGCTCTGCATCACCAGCGCCACCGACAAGATGCCGAAGTCCGCCGGGACCAGCACGTGGGCCAGGGCGATGGACGTGATGGGCGTGATGATCCGCCCCAGCACGGTGCTGATGAAGCTCCACTTGAGCCCGCGGGCCACCCGCGTGGACAGGCCGCCGGTGTCGTCGTGGTCCGGCCCGGGCCCGTCGGCGCGTTCGGCTGCGGCCGTCACTGTCACCGCCGCGCTCCTCCCGCTACCCGGTCCCGCCGTCCGGTCGCGGCAGGGATGTTCGGCCCCCACGCTGACCGCCGCACGTGAAGCGTTGCTGAAGCGGCGCTGAGGGGTCACTGAAACGGCCGACGGGCACCCAGCGCGGCCACCTGCGGCGCACCCGCGCACCCACCGTGACCAGGGCCGGAATCCCTTCCGATGTCGTTTCCGTGACAAAGATGTTGTGATTGGATGTCGGGATGAGTCCCTACCTGCACACCTTGCGAACCGATCAACGGCGGCTCGCGCGGCGACGGTCGCTGGGTCTAAAGGCCTACACCGAACGCGCCGACAACCCGAACGACACACGGAAGCTGATGGCACTGCGTGGTGGCCTCTCAGTGGTGTGGCAGGCGGCTTGACCCTCAATCACGTACAACCGTCGAAGGACACCCCTCTGATGCACATCCCTCACCCCGGCACGCTCCGATTCGGGCTTGCCACCCTGTTCGTGATCGTCGTGTCGGCATTCACCGTTGCCTGCCAACCCGTCGTCACCACGACCTACTCGTTGTTCGCAGCCCAGATACCGGCCACCACCAGCTCGTCTGACAGCGCCGCGGTCGAGGTGGGCATGCGCTTTCGGGCCTCGGCGCCCGGCACCATCGTCGGCCTGAAGTTCTACAAGGGTGCCGGCAACACCGGCACCCACACCGGTCACCTCTGGTCCCGCACGGGCACGCTCCTCGCCAGCGTGACCTTCACGAACGAAACCGCGAGCGGCTGGCAGACCGCCGCCTTCGCGACCGCCCCCGTGGTCGCCGCCAACACGACCTACGTGATCTCGTACCACACCGATGCCGGCCACTACGCCGAGGTGACCAACTACTTCACGACGGCCAAGACCAGCGGTCCCCTGACGGCGCTCGCCGACGGGCAGGACGGCGCCAGCGGCACCTACCGCTACGGCGCCAGCGGGTACCCGACCACGGCGTGGAAGGCCTCGAACTACTTCGTGGATCCGCTGTACCGCCCGACCGTCTCCGATCCGCTGACCACGGTCACCGCGGCCCCGACCACGACCAAGGCCCCGGCCACGACCACGACCAAGGCGCCGGCCACCACGACGACCGCAGGTCCCGCCACCACGACCACCAAGGCACCGACCACGACCACGACCAAGGCCCCGGCCACCACGACGACGACGACCAAGCCGGGCGGGTCGGGCTTCCCGACGCCGACCACCACCGGCTGGGCCCCGACCGGCGTGACCCTCACCCCGTACACGGGGCCCGACATCATCACGACGGCCGGGACCGTGATCGACGGCAAGGACATCTCGGTGTGCCTGACGATCGAGGCCAAGAACGTCACGATCAAGCGCTCGAGGGTCCGCTGCGGCGGTGACTTCGGCATCCGTCAGATCGACAACGCCCAGGGCACGATCGTGCAGGACGTCGAGATCACGTCGGGGTCGACCATGCTCGACCGGGCGATCCTCTTCACTGACGGCGCGGTGATGAGCCGGGTCTACATCCACGGCATGCAGCGCGGCATCGCCGTGGGCAGCAACACCACGATCGAGACGAGCTACGTGGGCGAGAACCAGAACGGGACCGACGCCCACACCTCCGCGATCATGACCAGCGGCGGCACCCAGCACGTGATCGTGCGGGGCAACACGTTGCAGACGGCGCCCAACACGAACGCCTCCTCCGCCATCTCGTTCTACCCGGAGCTGTGGGCCGGCGGGGCCAACGACGACTTCCTGATCGACGGCAACCTGCTCAACTCGGGCGGCGAGTACGCCGTGTACCTCGGCCACACCCCGTCGGCCGGTGAGTCGCCCAACACCCACTTCCGCTTCACCAACAACAAGTTCGGCACGCTCTACTTCCCGCTGTGCGGGATGTCCGGTCCGGTGGCGAGCTGGAGCGTGGACGCCACCAACACGTGGTCGAACAACACCTGGTACGACCTGCGTTCGACCGGCGGCGGCTACACGAACAAGAACGGCCAGACCGTCAACCCGTAGCCGGACCGAACACCACCACCCGGGATCGTCGCCTCCGGGCTCACACCGTGTCGAGTGCAGTCTCGACGATGGTGAGGAGCTCGGCGGCGGCGCGATCCCAGGTGAACTGCGCGGCGACGGCGGGCGCGTCGGCCGCGCACCGCTGGTACAGGTCGTCGTCGTCGAGGACTCGGGCGATCATCGCCGCCAGCGCCCGGGCGTCGTCGCCCGCGAGCAGGTCGCCGTTGTGACCGGGTCGGATGAGCTCAGGCATCGCGAACGCGTCGCGACCGATGCAGGGCAGGCCCTGCGAC
>JBBQHT010000341.1:0-4900 GCA_038324235.1 Acidimicrobiales bacterium | reverse complement strand
GGCGCTCGAAGTTGCTCGAGATCTGGATGTCCATGCTCGGGCTGAGCGTGGGCTCGACGCCGTCCATCCGCATCGTGCCGGTCTCGAGGAACCGGGGGAGGATGTCGTTCACGTTCGAGCCGATCACGAACTGGCTGATCGCCACGCCCATGCGCTGGGCTCCGTACCCGGCGAACACGTTGCCGAAGTTGCCGGTGGGGACGCTGAACGAGACTGGACCACGCCCTTGGGTGAGCCGAGCCGACCCCACGACGTAGTAGACGACCTGCGCGAGGACGCGGGCCCAGTTGATGGAGTTCACCGCGCTGAGCCGGCGCCGGTCTCGGAACCCCTCGTCCCAGAACATCGCCTTGACCAGATCCTGGCAGTCGTCGAAGTCACCCTCGATAGCGATGTTGTGCACGTTGGCGGACAGCACCGTGGTCATCTGCCGACGCTGCACGTCCGAGACTCGGCCCGCGGGGTGCATGATGAACACCTCGATCGCGTCGCGGTCGCGACACGCCTCGATGGCGGCCGAACCGGTGTCGCCCGACGTGGCCCCCACGATCGTCACCCGCTCGTCCCTCCGGGCCAGCTCATGGTCGAACAGGCGGCCCACGAGCTGCAGGGCCACGTCCTTGAACGCCAGCGTCGGACCGTGGAAGAGCTCCATCAGCCAGAGGCCCGCGCCGAGGTCGCGCAGGGGAACGACATCGGGGTGATCGAACGTGGCGTACGTGTCGGCGACGAGGGCGGCGAGCTCGTCACGGTCGAGGGACCCCTCGATGAAGGGCCACATGACCTCGGTGGCGATCTCGGCGTAGGGCATGGAGGCGAACCGCGCGAGGGCGGCGGGCGCCAACACCGGCCAGTGCTCGGGCACGTAGAGGCCACCGTCTCGAGCCAGACCGGCGAGCAGCACATCGCCGAACTCGAGCACGGGTGCGGTCCCGCGGGTGCTCACGTACTTCATGACTGCTCCGCTCCCAGCACTCGGATGACGCTGCCGGCGTGACGCACCGCGTCGAGCTCGTGGAGCTCGGCGAGCGTGGCGCGCAGATCGCAGTCGCGCGCGGTGTGCGTCACGAACACGAGTCGGGCCTCGTCCCCGAGTCCCTCCTGTTCCATCGAGCTGATCGACACGCCGTGGGCACCGAACGCGCCGGCCACCGTCGCCAGCACGCCGGGCCGGTCGACCACGTCGAGGTTGACGTAGTACTCGCAGCGGGAGTCGTCGACGGAGGCGATCGTGGCCGGGCCGAGGGCACCGATGCTGGCACTCGAGCCCTGGCGGGTGTTGAGCGCGGCATCGATGACATCGCCGAGGACCGCGCTGGCGGTCGGCAGGCCGCCGGCCCCGCGCCCGTAGAACATCAGATCGCCGACCGCGTCGCCCTGCACGAACACGGCGTTGAAGCTCTCGCGGACCGCCGCCAACGGATGCGTGGTGGGCAGCATCATCGGATGCACGCGCACCGCGATCGAACCACCGCCGGGTTCGTGACGGTCGTGGCGTTCGGCGATGGCGACCAGCTTCACGACATAGCCGTGGCGCTGGGCGTAGGCGATGTCTTCGGCCGTGAGACCGCTGATGCCCTCGTGGTGCACGTCGCCGGCGGTCACCCGCACGCCGAACGCGATGCTGGCGAGGATCGCGATCTTGGCCCCGGCGTCGTAGCCCTCGACATCCGCGGTGGGATCCGCCTCGGCGAACCCGAGCGCCTGCGCCTCGGCGAGGGCATCGGCGTAGGTGGCGCCGGCCTCGGTCATCCGGGTGAGGATGTAGTTGGTCGTGCCGTTGACGATGCCCATGATGCGCGAGATGGGTTCGCCCAGCAGCGATTCGCGCAGGGGCCGCACGAGGGGGATGCCTCCGGCGACCGCCGCCTCGAACAGCAGATCGACGCCGGCCGCCTCGGCCGCGGCGAACAGCTCGCCTCCCGCGTGGGCCAGGAGCTCCTTGTTGCCCGTGACGACCGGTCGGCCCGCCTTGAGCGCGTCGAGGATGAGCTCACGCGCCGGGTGGATGCCGCCCATGAGCTCGACGACGAGGTCGATGTCAGGATCGACCACGATGCTGTGCGCGTCGGTGGTGAACACCTCGGGCGCGAGGGCCAGGCCCCGGTCGCGACCGAGGTCGCGGACCGCCACGCGGGTGACGGCGAAGCGCAGACCGGTGCGGGTCTCGATGGCGGCCGCCTCGGTCTGGAGGAGACCGATGAGGGCCCCGCCCACGGTGCCGCACCCGAGGAGGCCGATTCGCACGGTTGGTCCGTTCATGGGGGCGAGGCTACTCGGGCCGACCCGGTGCCCGATCCGGTTCCCGCACCGCGGCGCCGCCCGGGCTGGGGGCCCCACTGCGACCGTGACGGGGCCGGCCCACGCCCGAGTCGCCAACCCTCGTCTGCGTCCTCGGCACGACTGGCGCTGCCTGGCGCGGACGTTGACTTTCATTGCTTTTGTTGTATTTTCATCAAATGTCTCCTCCGCTGCCGTCGACCGCCCCCGACCTGCAGTCCTGCGCCGACGACGTCCGCCGGGGGGCCGACGCCATCCGCCACGCCCTCGTGCCCATCAGCCCGTGCTCCCGCGACGACGTGTGGACGGGAGGCAAGGCGAGGCGCTTCCGCGACGCGCTCGACGACGAGAACCGCCGGCTCGCCGGGGTCGCCGATCAGCTCGATCTCGTGGCCCGCCGCCTGGACCTGCGGGCGGCCGAAGCGGCGCTGGGGGGCACCGACGGCGGCGTGAACGGTGACGGCGACCGGGCCATCGTGTCCCTCTCGGTCCGGCGGGCCGTCGGCCTGCTGGCCACGGCGGCGCATCCCTGAGGGCCGCCGGGTCAGCCGGGGCCGGCGCCCGGCGCGAGTCCAGCTTCGCTGCCGAGCACGCGCCAGTGGGTGCGGGCGGCGACCGCGGGATCCCGGATCCAGGTCAGGAACCGACGCTGGTCCGCGGTCGAGAGCTCGACGTAGGTCTTGAGCCGTCCATCCGCGGCGACCAGCCCGGCGGGCGGAGGGGCGACCCCGTCGAACGCGTGGTTGTCGGCCCGCGCGCCCCACAGCGCGGTGAGCCACAAGGACAGGACCATCGCCTCATCCTCGGAGACGAAGCGCTGGGTCCGCCGCGCCAGGTCCGGGGTCATCTCGAGTGGCGCCGACAGGTGATCGATGAGCGCAGACAGGCCCTCGACGGCGATGCCGGTCACCAGGAGATCGACCACGGGCCCACCGGGAATGGTGATCGCACCCATCGCCAGGCCGACCAGCAGCTTCCACAGGCGCCGGTCGTTCTGCGCCCGCGTGTCGGCGTCCTCGGCGCGGGTGATGGCCGTGCGGGCGCGAGCGGCCGAGACGAGCCCGAGCACGTTGCCCACCAGCGGCAGGTCCCCGTCGTCGATCGCCCGCCGGGACAGGCCGGTGAAGACGGCGCGCGCCCAGAGCAGCGCGCCGGCCTGGAGATCGAGCATGGCCCCGGCGCTGCGTCCGACGACGTCGTAGAACGCCGCAGTCGTGATCGGCCCGAGCACACCGAGCGGGGCGGGAGGGTCGCTGTCGGCATACACCGGATCGCGGAACGACCCCACATACGGCGCCGCGACGCGACCCAGCCGATCGATCGTGCCTCGCTGCAGACGGCCGTTGATGTCGGCGTCGCGCTGACGGCCCGCAACCCACTCGATGATCGAGAAGGCCGCCTGCTGCTGGCGCGCCTGTTGGTGCTCGTCCTCGACGGGCCGGGCGGCCGCCACGAGCAGCTCGCCCAGCGCCGCCCCGTCGTCGAGATACGGGGTGCGCTCATCGATCAGGGCCTCCAGGCCGTACTGGCGGACCACCTGGTTCGCCGCCACCGGATCCTTGGCGAGCGCCGCGAACACGAGTGCCCGAGGGTCGACCACGGTGTCGCCATCGGGCATCCCGGAGGACGTGGTGATGGCGCGCCCGGCGATGATCTCCGCGTTGAGGGGCAGCACGACGATGCGCATGAGGTCGAGCAGCGTCTGACGGGAGAACACCGCGCCACCCTGCACGAGCAACGCGAGATCGCCGATGGGGCCGTTGTGGCCCACCAGGTCGCGGGCGAGGTCGTCCACCGTGAACGGCGCGACCCCGAACCGCGTGGCGCACGCGTAGAGCGAGGCCCACCGTTCCACGACCACGGCTTGGCGGTCGCGTCGATCGCGGTCCTCCGGCCCGGGGGTCATGTCGCCCTCCATCGTGCGCAGTTGGGTCACCAGGGCGCCCGAGCCGACGGCCCGCAGGAGCACGAGCGCGAAGACGGGATCGCTCGACCAGCGCGACCACGCGGCCGCGAGCTCCCCCGTGGCGCCGGCCCGGTAGGCGTCGGCGGCGGCCAGCGCCGCTGACGTGGCCGCGCCAGGGTCGACGAAGGCTTCGTCGAACTGCGCATCCCAGACGCGCAGGCCGAGCCGCGCTTCGGGATCCGCGCGAGCGGCGGTCAGCCACCAGACCTCGTCGATGACACGTTGCAGATCGGTGGCCTGTTGGCCGAGATGATCGATCGCGGACACCACGGGACTGAGCACGCCCGGGTCCTCCCCGCAGTCACCGAGGAGCCCCGCCAGGGCGTCGCCCACGGTCTGGAGCTCGCGGAGGGCCTGACGGGTCGTGGCCGCGAGGACCGCAGCCTTGTGGGGGTGGATACCCACCACCTGATCATCGGACATGACCGCTCCTCTTCGTCGCGCCGGTACCCATCGGCAGCCATTCTTCATGTTCTTGCACACCTTTGCATACTTTTCATTGTTTTTCTTGATGTCTCAAGGTACGATGCCACGGTCACCCCCCCACCCCCCGCCCCCCATCCGGCCCACCCCGAAGGCCGGCCACCCCCCCCCCCACGAGCCCCCCCAGTCCGCATACGACCTCCTCGGCGTCAACCAAAACCACAAGGTCGG
>JBBQHT010000340.1:0-4919 GCA_038324235.1 Acidimicrobiales bacterium | reverse complement strand
ACGGTTGCGGCCGGCCTTGCCGATCTTGATCAGCTCGAACTCGGAGTTGCCGACCTCGCCGATCGTGGCCCGGCAATCGATCGGCACGCGCCGCATCTCGGTGCTCGGCAGGCGCAGGGTGGCGAAATCGCCCTCCTTGGCCACGAGCTGGACGCTCGTGCCGGCGCTGCGGGCCATCTTGCCGCCGCCACCAGGCTTGAGCTCGATGGGGTGGATCGTGGTACCGACCGGGATGAAGCGCATCGGCAGGGCGTTGCCCGGCCGGATCTCGGCGCCGTGACCGTTCTGCAGCGTGTCGCCGACGTGCACGTCCTTCGGGGCGAGGATGTAGGCCTTCTCGCCGTCGTGGTAGTGCAGCAGCGCGATGCGGCAGTTGCGGTTCGGGTCGTACTCGATGGATGCGACCTTGGCGGGGATGCCGTCCTTGGTGCGCCGGAAGTCGACCACGCGGTAGCGCTGCTTGTGGCCGCCACCGCGGTGTCGGGCCGTCTTGCGACCAAGGTTGTTGCGACCGCCGGAGCTGGTCTTCTTGGCGAGGAGGGTGCGCTCGGGCGTGGTCTTGGTGATCTCGGCGAAGTCCGAGACCGTCTGGAACCGGCGACCGGCGCTGGTGGGCTTGCGCTTGCGAAGTGCCATCTCTATGCCTCGAACAGGGGGATGCTCTCGCCGGGGGCGAGGGTGACGATGGCCCGCTTGGTGTCGGGCCGGGTGCCGTAGTTGCCGGTGCGGCGGTCACGCTTGCGCTTGCCCTTGCGGTTCAGCGTGTTCACCTTGACGACCTTCACGTTGAAGATGTCACGGATCGCGTCGCTGATCTCGGGCTTGCTGGCGGACGGGTGGACCTTGAACGTGTAGACGCCCTGCTCGACGAGCTGGTACGACTTCTCGCTCACGATCGGTTCGATGATGATGTCGCGGGGATCCTTCATCATTCGTCCTCGGTCGTGTTCGAGAAAGAGAACCCGCTGCCGGCGGCTTTGGGCTCTGCGGGCTCCTCGGGCGCCTCGGCCGCTGCCGCTTCGGCACCGGCCTTGGCGTCGGCGGCCTTGGCGCGCAGGGTCTCTTCCCGATCGGCCTTGGCCTTGGCGGCCTGGAAGCGGGGATCGGGCTTGTCGGCCGCGCTCTTCACGCGATCGGTGGCCGCGATCGGCGCCGTCTTCTTGGCGGGATCAGGAGCGGGTCGGTTGGGCAGATCGCTGGCCATGTCGTCGGCCTCCCCTGCTTCAGCATCGGATTCGGTATCGGCCGCCGGCGTGGGCTCGGGGGCGGGCGTGGCCTTCGGGGCCGCGGCGGGCTTGGGCGCCGACACCGGCTTGGCGGCCTTGGCCACCTTCGCCTTAGGCACCTCGCCATCGGTCTGGGGCAGGGTCGCGCGGGTGAACACCACGTAGTCCGAGCACAGCACGTCGTAGGCGTTGAGCTGTCCAGCCTCGATGAGGTGGACGCTGGTCAGGTTGCGGAAGCTCTTCCAGGCGGCGGTGTCATCGCCGTCGAGCACCACCAGGATCCGGCCGTCGACGCCGATGGCACCGAGCGCCGCGATGGCGTCCTTCGTGCGGGGCGCATCGAAGCCCCACTCGTCGATGACGACGACCTTGTCCTCGGCGGCGCGATCGGACAGGGCCGAGCGCAGCGCGAGGCGGATCATCTTCTTGGGGGTCCGCTGGGCGTAGGAGCGGGGCTTGGGGCCGAGGGCCACACCACCGCCCTTCCACTGGGGAGCGCGGATCGAACCCTGACGGGCGCGGCCGGTGCCCTTCTGCTTCCACGGCTTGGCGCCACCACCACGGACCTCGGCCCGGGTCTTGGTGCTCTGCGTGCCCGACCGGCGAGCGGCGAGCTGCGCCGTGACGACCTGGTGCATGACCGGGACGTTGGGCTCGATGCCGAAGATGGCTTCGTCGAGATCGACGTTGCCGGCGTCACCGCCGGCCCGCGTCTTGAGACTGATCTGCCCCATCACGCATCACCTCCCGCAACGGCGTCAGCCGTCTTCTTGATCGCGTTGCGCACGATGACCAGGCCGCCCTTGGGCCCGGGCACTGCGCCCTTGACCAGCAAGACGCCCTGTTCGGTGTCCGCCTGCACGACGACGAGGTTCAAGGTGGTGACCTTCTCGTTGCCCATGCGTCCAGCCATGCGCTGGCCCTTGAACACGCGGGCAGGGGTGGCGCAGGCGCCGACCGAGCCCGGCGCACGATGCACGCGGTGCGTGCCGTGGGAGGCCTTCTGCCCGGCGAAGTTGTGCCGCTTCATGACGCCGGCAAAGCCCTTGCCCTTGCTGACGGCGGTGACATCGATCCGATCGCCGGGCGCAAAGGAATCGAGCCCGATCTCCTGGCCGACCTCGTAGCCGCTCGTGTCATCGACACGGAGCTCGACGAGGCGCACACCGGGAGCGACGCCCTGCTTTGCGAAGTGCCCGGCTTCGGGCTGGTTGAGCTTCTTCGCCTGCTTCTCGCCGTAGGTGACCTGCAGCGCGCTGTAGCCATCGCGCTCGGGGGTCTTGACCTGGACGACGCGCAGCGGAGAAACCCGCAAGACGGTGACGGGAACGACACGGTTGTTGTCGTCCCACACCTGAGTCATGCCGACTTTTTCGCCGACGAGTGCCTTTTTCGCCATGACGGCAGTTCTTTCTCTGTTCGGACAGGATGTGACCGGAACTGGCGGTGAAGCGCCGACCGGGTTGCGGTTGGCCGCATGAGCTTGCTCACGCGAACGCTCCGCTCGGGAAAACCCGGCGGAGCGCCTCTTCGGTTGTGCTGCGGGGTACCCGACCTGGATGGTCGGGCCTTCGCAGACGTCGATTCGGTATCAGACGGTTGCACCCGACCGTGGTCGGGGGCACGAAGGTGAGACTCTAGCGGGGTTCACTCGCCTCGTCCAAGTCGGCGTGGTGTCAGGGGTGCAACCCCGGCGCATCGGCCCCTTCGACGCCGAGTTCCCGGCACAGCTGACCGAACGCAATGACGGTCCGGCGATCGCGATCTGGACGTCGCGGTGCGCGGAACCATTGCCGTTTTGCTCGCCATCGGCCGGATCAGCGGGCCGACCGCGCGCGCCGAACCGAGGAGGTCAGGGCACGTGGCTCGTGGTCGTGGTCGCAGACACGGCTGTCGTCGTGGTCGTCGGGCCGGGTACCGCGGTGGTCGACGACGAGGTCGTGGTCGGCGCGACGGCGGTGGTGGTCGTGGTCGCCACCGGATCCGGTGCGGTCGTCGACGGGGTCGAGGTCGTGGTCCCTGAACCGGCCGGGCTCGGTGAGGACGACGTGGGATCGTCAGGGATACGCAAGATCTTCGGAGGTGGCACGGTCCTGCCGTTGGGACGGGCCGGACCGAGCATGACCGCGATGAGGTTCGCGAGCGCGACGTCGCCGCTGCGGGTGGGGTGCACGTGATCGGGGCTGAGGAACTGCGGGTTGGCCTCCACGACGGCCTCCCAGTCGGCGACGACGACATTTGGGTAGGTGCGGGGCAGGGCCCGGATCGCCCGGTTCACCTCGGGCTGGGCCGATGACCATTCGGCCACGGTCACGACGATGACCCGCTGGACGGAACGCATCTCAGCCATGATCTCGTCGAGGTAGCCGTACACCTTCCCGCCGCCCCAGTAGTTGTGACCGAGCACGATGATCGCGGCTTGACCGAGACTGGCATGGTTCTCATGGATGATGTCGATGCCTTCGGGGAACGCGCGCCCGACCCGAGCGTCGAGGCGCAGGTCCCAGCCCCCCAACGTGGTGCCGAGGTAGTCCTGGGTCCCCAGCAGCACCGAGTCGCCCACCGCGTAGACCGTGCCGTCGCCTGGGGGCAGTGCTGGCGGGGGCACGATGACCGGTGAGTCCGGGCGGGTGCCGGTGCGGTACGGCGGCGGTGGCGGCTCGGTGGGCGGGGGGGCCTCACCCGGAGCGATCGTCGTGGCTGGGACCGGCCGGGGCGCAGTGAGTAGCTGCGCCAGCTGATCGGCGCCGACCGAGGACGACGCGATCTGGGTCGGGGTCTGCAGGTCGACGGACGTTGCGGTGTCCGGCACGGCGACATCGACGCCTGCGTCAGGGGGTGACGCGGTCGACACGCCACACGCGCCGAACCCGAAGACGAGCAGGACGAGGATGACGAGAAGGCGGGGCCGCATGGTTCGTGGGAGTGGCATCGGAGCACACGGCGCGTCTACACGCCTCGGCAGCCGTGGCATAGGTCCCTCACCTTACCTCCCGCAGTCCTCGAGGTGACTGCCGGGCGCGACCGTGCCCCGGACCGGGGTCCGGGGCACGTCGGCACCGCGGTGAACAGCACGACACCGTGCGCGGTGCCTACGCGTTCTGGATCTTGATCTCGATGTCGACGCCGGCCGGCAGGTCGAGACGCTGGAGCGAGTCGACGGTCTTGGGCGACGGGTCGAGGATGTCGAGCAGGCGCTTGTGAATCCGCATCTCGAAGTGCTCGCGGGAATCCTTGTCCTTGTGCGGGGACCGGATCACCGTGAAGCGGTGCTTCTCGGTGGGCAACGGCACTGGTCCCCGGATCGTGGCGTTCGTCCGAAGGACCGTCTCGACGATCTTCTTCGTCGACTGGTCGATGATCTCGTGGTCGTAGGCCTTGAGCCTGATCCGGATCTTCTGCTTGTCAGCCATGCGTGTGTTCCTTGCCTGCCGGAGATCCCGGATCGTCTGTCGTTGTCAAGAACCAGTGCGCCGCCGTGCGGGCGACACGCCAACCATAGGACCCGCGCGGCGCAACCCCAAACTGGGTCGGGCCACACGGGGTTGGGGAGCGATGCCCCCCGGGTGTTACTTGATGATCTTGGTGACGCGGCCGGCGCCCACGGTACGACCACCCTCACGGATCGCGAACCGCAAACCCTCTTCCATCGCGATCGGATGGATCAACTCCACCACCATCACCGTGTTGTCC
>JBBQHT010000339.1:0-4925 GCA_038324235.1 Acidimicrobiales bacterium | reverse complement strand
CCCGGTCGAGCTGGACGTGGACGTCGCGCCCGGTGCCGGCGCCCGTGGGGCGGATGTCGGGGAGCCCGTCTGACCGGGAGGGCTCGGCACTGGGGGGTGGGCGCGCTCGAGGTCGTGGCCGGCGCGCTCGTCGTCGCGCTGGTGCTGTGGCCCGTCACGGCGCACCCGGGTGGCCCGCTCGCCGGCATGCTCGATGCGCCGTACCACGCCTGGCTCGGATGGCGGATCGCCGAGCTCTGGCGGAGCGGCCACCTGCTCACGTCGACGATCCCCGATGCGTTCGCGCCGATGGGTTTCGATCTGCGCCTGATCGACGGGCTGGCCCCCGCCTGGGTGACCGCGGCGTGGAACCTGCTGACCGGCGGCCGGTTGGTGCTGTCGTACAACCTGGCGCTCGCCACGGGGGTGGCGCTCGACCTGTGGGCTGGTCGGGCGCTCGGCCGGGTGCTGTCGTCGCGGCGGTGGATCTGGTTGGCGTGCGGCGTCGCGTTCGCGACCGCACCGGCGCTGCTGGGCTCGGTGCAGGCCCACATCGCCTTCGTGTACGCGTTCGCGCTGCCGCTGCTGCTCCGCGAGGCGGTGCTCGTCGCGCGGGGCGACACGCCGGGTCGATGGGTGCGGATCGCGTCGTACTTGGCGATCGCGTACCTCTGCTCGGCGTACCACTTGGTGTTCGGCTCGATAATGTTCGTCGTCGTCCTCGTGGCCTGGCCGCGGTCCGCGGTCTGGTCCCGTGTGGTGCTGGTCCGCCTCGCGGGCGCGGCCTGCATCGCGCTCGCCGTGCTGTCGCCCTTCATCGTGGCCCGGGTCACCTACGAGCGCGATGAGCGGGCCGCAGGATCGACCGACGTCGTCCGGTCGCTCGAAGCGACCGCGTTCTCGGCCGATGCCCTCGGCGCGATCACGCCACCCGACTCGCTCTGGCTCACCCTGCCGGTGCCGCGTGCTGATCTCGGCGTGCAGCTCTACGCGCCGTTGCGGCCCGCGTTCGTGGGCTACGCCCTGGCGGTGGGGTTGGCCGGCGTGTGCTTCGTGCGGCGACCGGCGCGGCGAGCGTTGCTGGTCACCGCCGCGGTGCTCTGGACCCTGAGCCTCGGGCCGGTGTTGCACCTCGCGGGCACGGTCATCGGGTCCGGCGCCGCCGCGGGCTCGGGGACGGCGGGTGGGCTCGGCGATGTCGGCTCGTGGTGGATGCCGTACCGCTGGTTGCAGGCGGTGCCTGGTCTGGGCGCGTTGCGGGCGCCGACGCGCGCGGGTTACGCCATCGCGGCCGTGGCGGCTGCCGCCCTGGCGGTGTCGCTCGACGCGTTGCTCGATCGGCTCTCCCATGCGACGCCGGCACCGGCGCCGATCGCGGGTGGCGTGTCGGGCGAGATGGTCAGCGACGCGGGCGCCGCCGGGACCGGGGACGGGGACGTCGATGGGGCGAGGACCGGGGGAGTGGCGGACGATCGCCTCGCCCGCGCTTCCATGGGCGCCGCCGCGGGCGCCGCGGGCGATGCTGCCGGTGGTGGGCCGGCGGTGCGGTCCCGCTTGCCCTCGCCGTGGATCGGAGCGGGAGTTGCGGGTGCGGTTGGCGTCCTGCTGGCGTGTTCGCTCACGCTGCCCGTCCCGACCACGGACCTCGCCGTCAGCGACCAGTCGATGGCCGGATTGCGGCGCATGGCCAGCGAGTCCGAGGACGCGCCCGACAACACCGAGGGCGTGCTGATCGTGCCGTGGGGATGCCGGCTCGACGATCCTCGGATCATCGCCCTGCAATCGATCCATCACCGTCCGAACATCGGCTGCAACCCACCGCCGACGGCGACGCGCTGGTTCTCGGGCCTCGACGTGTGGGCGCGCTCGGCCGAGCTCGCCGCCCTGCGCTGCGACCAGAGCCACATCGACCAGCGGCCGGTGCCCTTCGACGGTTCCGCCCGCCTCGGCGGCGCCGACGGGGTGGCCCGGCTGCGGCGCGATCTCGGCGTTCGCTATGTCGTCATCGATCGGGGGACCCTGCCCCCGTTCGGCTGTGAGTCGGTGCGGGATGCACTCGCCACCCTGGCTACCTACCGAGTGGTCAGCGATGACGGGCAGTGGCAGATCCTCGACCTCGATGCCCCGGCTGCTGCTGCGCCGTGACGTCGGTGCGGTGCCGGGCGTCGGACCGGTGACGACGGTCAGGGCGACGACGACGGTCAAGGCGGTCTACGGCGGCCAGCGCGGTCAGGATGGTCTCGGCGGTCTCGGCGGTCTCGGCGGTCTCGGCGGTCTCGGCGGTCTCGGCGGTCTCGGCGGTCAAGACGGTGTCGGCAGTCTCGGCGGTCAAGGCGGTCAGGACCGTCACGTGCTGGCGGTCGTGTCGATCGACGGTGCGTCATCGGCGCCGCGGTGGGGCGCGGCCCGGCGGAACGGGATGCGGCGCTGGCGGATCGGGAGCTCGACGAACCGGTACGACCCGGCGGCCAACGCCAGGGTGAGCATCAGTTGCGCACCGAGCAGCAACGCGCCGTCGAGGTGCATCCGGGTGCCCGAGGCGAGGTACAGCACCGGCCAGTGCCACAGGTAGATGCCGTAGGAGACGAGCCCGATGGCGCGCAGCGGGGCCAGCGCCAGCACGCGGGCGAGCCAGCCTCCGCCCAGTGCGGCGCCCGCGACGATGAGGACCGCGGCAGGCCCGAGGACGAGGGGCAAACCCCCTTCGTACAACTGCGCGTTCGGCCGTTCGGTGACCGTGGCGATCAGGACGAAGCAGACGAGGAGGACGATCCCGCTGCCGTCGCACACGCGCCGCGTCATCGCGGTCAGCGGCGCCTGCCGGCGGCCGACCAGTGCGGCCAGCGCCGCGCCGAGCAGGATCGGCCCGATGCGGGTGTCGGTCCCGAAGTACACCCGCGCGAGGGAGTCCGGACCGTGGTATTGCGCGACCATGGCGATGGCGCTGGCGGCCGCGCCGAGGAGGCTGACGGCGAGGACCCGGGTGGCGGCGGTCGTGCGATCGGTCGCACCGACGCCTTTCAGGACCAGGATCGTCACGACCGGCCACACCAGGTAGAACTGGGCCTCGATCGCCAGGCTCCACGTGTGTTGGAACACCGTGAGGTAGGGCGCCGGATGAGCCAACTGGTACCAGTTCGAGACCGACAGCGCGCTGGCGATCGCCTCGTTGCGGTTGGCGCTGACCGACTCGGCGTCGAACAGGATCGCGATCGCGACGAGCGTGCCGACCAGCACGAGGACCAGGGCCGGGAGGAGGCGGCGGGCCCGACGGGCCCAGAACGCACCGAGCGCGATACGCCCCGACGCGGCGTGCTCGTCGAGCAGCAGGGTCGTGATGAGGAACCCCGACAGCGCGAAGAACAGATCGACGCCGAGGAACCCACCGGAGAGGTGACCGGCGTGGAAGGCGACGACGAGGGCGACCGCGACCGCGCGCAGGCCGTCGAGTGCCGGTATCGGGGCGAGGAGTCGGGGTCGGTCGACGGTCGGGTGCATCAGCAGGGACCGGCGACGACCGCCGGCGTCATTCCAGATCGGGGAGCTCGGACAGATCGGTGAGGCCGGGGATCTTCCCGTCCTCGACATCCGCGATCTGGGGGCGGATGCGCAGCAGGTAGTAGCACGAAACGGCGAGGCCGACCGGCATGACGAGGATGCCGCACAGGATCGTGGCCATCCAGACCGGCTGGCTCCGGGTGGTCATCGCCCACGCCCAGCGGGGCCGCTTGGCGCAGTCGAGCAGCGCCCACACCGACAGGGCGAGCGGGATGCAGAAGAACGCGGTGGTGATGATCACCCACAACAGCGCGCCCAGTCCGGCCATGGGGCCACCGTACCCAACGCGAGCGACCTCGGCGCCCCCGGACCACGATCCGACATTGGGACGGATCGTCGGCCCCGGCCCGACACACGGCCTCAATGTCGGAGGGCACCACGACATTGGGACGGTTCGTCGGCCGGGGGCCGACGCCTGGACGCAATTTCGGGACCAGATACGCTGCCCCGCCATGACCTACGCGATCGAAGGGGCCAGCCACCGGTTCGTGGACACGAACGGCGTGCGGTTGTCGGTGTACGAGGCGGAGCCCGGTGGGGGCGCCCCCGCCGACCGCCCGGCGGTGGTGCTCTCCCATGGGTTCCCGGAGCTGGCCTACACCTGGCGTCACCAGATCCCGGCCTTGGCGGCCGCGGGTTTCCGGGTGATCGCGCCCGACCAGCGTGGGTACGGCGGGAGCGACCGGCCCGACGCGATCCGCGACTACGACATCTTTCACCTGACCGGTGACCTGGTCGGGTTGCTCGACGACGTCGGCGCCGAGCGCGGGATCTTCGTCGGTCACGACTGGGGCGGGTTCGTGGTGTGGCAGATGCCGCTGCTGCACCCGGATCGGGTCGCGGGGGTCGCGGCGCTGAACACCCCGTTCATCGGGCGCTTCCCCGCCAAGCCCACCGACGTGTTCCGCATGATCGGCGGCGACAACCACTACATCCTGTACTTCCAGGAGCCGGGTGTGGCCGACGTGGCGCTGGCCGACAACATCGACACGCTGTTCGACCGCATGATGCGTGGCGCGGTGGATCCGGTCGAGCTCCAGGCCGCGGCCGCTGGCGCCAGCGACTTCATCGAGGCGGTCGTCAACGCCCCGCTCCTGGGCAAGCCGCTGCACACGCCGGCCGAGCACGCCGTGTTCGTGGAGACGTTCCGCGAGACCGGGTTCACCGGCGGCCTCAACTGGTACCGCAACTTCGATCACAACTGGGAGGCCACCCCCGAACAGGACGGCGCCCGCATCGACGATGTGCCCTGCCTGATGGTGACCGCCGAGTGGGACCCGGTGCTCGTGCCGGCGATGGCCCAGGGCATGCCCGCGATCATCGACGATCTGGAGATGCACGAGATCGCGAAGTGCGGGCACTGGACCCAGCAGGAGTTCCCCGCCGAG
>JBBQHT010000338.1:0-4928 GCA_038324235.1 Acidimicrobiales bacterium | reverse complement strand
GTCCGAGTGCACGGGCGGCAGCGGCAAATCGCAGGGACGTGGCTTCCATCACCACTCACCATACGAAGGGGGTATGACAGCCATGACGCAGGCTGTCACCGTGGCTTCGTAAGGTGACGGGGTGACCTCGACCGAGTGGGCCGACGCGGAGGAGGCTGGCGACGCCGGCCCCGAACCGGACGCAACCCCTCCCCCGCTCGCGCCCGATGGTCAGGGGTTCGGGCAGGACTGGATGAACCCGGCGCAACAGGACGTCCTCGACCTCCTCGGCGCCTCTGGCGAGGACGCGCTCCAGTTCGACGCCGGCCTGCGCCACGACCTCCAGGCCGAGCTCACCGCCGGGCTCGCGCCCCTCATCGCCGCCCTGCCCACCGGCGAGACCCTGTTCTTGTCCAAGTACCCCATCGCCCAGGTCCACGGGTGCGAGGCCAAGTTCGTCGCGGAACGCGCCGAACCGTTCGCGTGGACCGTGCCCTCGGCGCGCGGCAGCATCTCGCACAAGGCCATCGAGCTGTCCATCCACTGGGACGGCGAGCCGGTCCCACTGGACCTGGTCGACGAAGCCATGGCTCGCCTCGCCCAGGGCAGCGGCTCCCTGGCGGACTGGCTCCAGACCAGCCGCGAGGTCGACCGGGCCGAGCTCCGCGCCCAGGCCAACGAGCGCGTCAGCAAGTTCCTGGAGTGCTTCCCGCCGCTCAAGCCGGCGTGGCGTCCCGTGACCGAGAGCGCCGTGAAGGTCGAGCTGTTCGATCAGCGGATCGTGCTGCAGGGTCGGGTCGACCTCACCCTCGGCCGACCGCGCGGCACGACCGCCCGCAAGGTCCTCATCGATCTGAAGTCCGGCGGCTTCTCCCCCACCCACGTCGACGACCTCCGCTTCTACGCGCTCCTCGAGACCATCCGCCTGGGCACGCCACCCCGCCGGCTCGCCACCTACTACCTCGACACCGGCCGCCCGCACCCCGAGACCGTCACGGTCGACGTCCTCCTTTCCGCCATCCACCGCACGATCGACGCCGCCACCCGGCTGGTCGAGCTCCTCCACCACGAGCACCTCCCCGTCAAGCGCGCCGGGCCGTCGTGTCGCTGGTGCCCGCTGTTGGACACCTGCGACGAGGGCCGCGAATGGCTCGACCGACGCGACGACACCCCGGTGTACGGCGACGGCTGAACTGGCTCTCGGCCGGGACCCGCGCCGGTGTCCGCCGAACCGGGCCCCCGACGGTCCGGCCCCGCCCAACCGCTCACGGATACGATGCGCCCACCATGGCCACGAGCGCGACGCCTACCGTCCGGGCGCGACCGACCCCCCTGCGGTGGTGGATCGCGATCTCGTTGATCGCCATGGTCATCGCCGGCGGCTGGTCGCTCAGCCGACTGCAAGCCGTCAACGGTGATGTCACGGTGTTCCTGCGAGTGGGCACCTACGCCAAGAGCCGCGCCTACGTCGAGCAGGCCTTCCCGCAACCGATCCTCACGGGCGACCTGGGCCACGACGGACAGCAGTTCTACGTGATCTCGTCCAACGCCACCCACCTGCACGACGCGCAGCCCTTCGTGGACCGCTTGCGCTACCGATCACGCCGGATCCTCTTCCCGCTCATCACGTCACCGTTTGCGGACGGCGCGCCACGGGTCTGGGCGATGTGGGGCATCAACCTGCTGTGCATCGGCGCGTGCGCGGTCGCGTTCGGCCGGCTGGCCAAGAGCGTGGGGGTCACGCCGTGGTTCGGCGTCGTCGCGGGGTTCACGCCGGCACTTCTCGAGAGCCTCGATGGCAGCCTCGGTGACGCGCTCGCGTTCGCCCTGGTCCTCTGGGCCGTCGTGCTGTGGCGCCGACACGTCTGGGTCGCCGTCGTCCTGTTCACCCTCGCCGCGCTCACCCGCGAGACCACCCTCGTCGCCCCGGCCGCGTGCTTCATCCTCGGCGATCGCCGTCAACGCACCGCGCTGGCGGTGCCCTTCGTCGTGTTCGGCGCCTGGGCGCTGACCATCATCGCCACCCTCCCCGCCACCGGCGACGGCGGGTCGCCGTGGAGCGAGGCGGCGGTCGCGCTCAGCCTGCCGTTCAAGGGCTGGTTCGTCATCGGGATCACCGAGCCCGGCCCCCTGTTCGGCGTGCTGCTGCTGGTCGCCTCGGTCATCGCGATCGTTCTGTTGCGCGCCCGACTGCCCGAGGTCGCGCTGTGGTTGGCCTTCGATCTGGTGTTGCTCGTCCTGTCCAACGAAGCGGTCGTGGAACGCCCGATGAACCTGGCGCGTGTCGCACCGCTGGCTCTGCCCGCCTTCGTGCTCGGCCTGTTCGCCCGCACCACCAAGGTGAGCCCGCCTCAACTCCGCCCTGGGTCCAAGGTCGCCAGCCCGGCCTGATCGGGACGGTCATCGTCGATCGATGGCAGCAGACCGCTGCCGAAGCGCAGCCACGCCGTGACACCGAGGAAGGCGGCGCCGAACCCGGCGACCGCGACCCGCGGTCCCGCCACCTGCGCGATGCCCCCCTGGATCAGGGATCCGACCGGCAGCGCGGCGGTGAGGAGCAGGATGTACACGGCGATCACCTTGCCCCGCATCGACTCGTCGACCTGCAGCTGGATCGTCGTGTTCAGCGTCGAGGCCAGGGCCAGGTAGCCGGCCCCCGCGACCAGCAACGCCGCCACGGCGAACGGGAACCCGGGGGCCACCCCGAAGCCGACGACCGCGGCGCCGTAGGCGAACATGGCGACCTCGACCAGTCGGCTGCGGCGCCAGCCCGATCCGGGACCAGCGATGAAGGGCGACGCCAGCACGGCGCCGAACCCGAGCGCGGCGCCGAGGAGGCCGTAGGCCACATCGCCGACGCCGAAGACGTCCTTCGCGAAGACGACGAACATCTGCGCCATCGGGCTGCCCAGACCCCCCAGCGCGACGACGGCGATGAAGCACGCCACGATGCCGGGGCGGGCCCGGCTGTAGCGCACCGACTCGACGAACTGCCGGCGCACCGTCGGGCGGTTCGCGACGACCTCGGGGACGAACCGGGGCAGGCGGATCAGGAGCAGGGCGGCGATGACCGCGCCGAAGGAGACCGCGTTGATCACGAACGCCCACCCCACGCCGAGGAACGCCAGCACGAACCCACCGAGGAACGGGCCGAAGCACCGGGCGGCGTTGAACTGGGTCGAGTTGAGAGTGACGGCGTTCAGCAGCACCTCCCGGGGCACGAGCTCGCTGACGAACGCCTGCCACGACGGGATGTTGAGCCCGGTGATCAACCCGCCGACGCCCACGAGCCCGATGATGAGCCCGATCGAGCGGTGATCGGTAACCCACGCCAGCCACAGCAGCAGGGCTACGACCACCTGGGCCCCTTGGGCGAGGAGCAGCACCCGTCGCCGGTCGAACCGGTCGGCGAGCGACCCGCCGAGCGGGCTCGTCACCACGATCGGGAGGAACTGCAAGAAGCTCGTGACGCCGACCCAGCCCGGGCTCCCAGTGATCTGGAAGATCACGAACGGGATCGTCATGGTCTGGACCCACGTGCCCGTGTTGGACAGCACGGCACCGACCCAGAACAGGGTGAAGTTGCGGTATCGGAAGGCGACGAGCGCGTCGCGCAGCCCCGGCCGGGCCGGCAGCTCCCCCGGGCTCGCGTCGACGGTGGCCATCGCTCGAGGCTACCGACAGCCAGGGCGCAAACGCGAAGGATCAGCCGAGTCGGCCGGGCCGTTAGCATGGCCAGATGTCGACCCCCGAGGATCCGGACCTCCCCTCCTCCTCGTCCCGTTCCGCCTCGTCCGATGACCTGACGATGCTCGAGGAGGACCTGCTCGACGCCGCGTTGGCCCAGACCCTCGACAACCTGCACGCGACCCAGCACCTCGTCGAGGAGACGACGGCACTGCTCCCCGTCGTCGCCGAGCCGGAGCCCGAGATCGAGTCCCTGCCCCTTCACGACCCGCGCCTCACCGACGTCGACGAATGGGGCCGCTCCGAGCACATGCGCCAGCTCGCCCGCAAGGTCTACGACCCGATCTACCGCCGCTGGTTCCGCGCCGAGTGGGAGGGTCTCGAGAAGATCCCGACCCACGGCGGGGCGCTGCTCGTGGCCAACCACGCGGCGGCCATCCCGTCGGACGCGCCGGTCATCATGCACGGCATCGAGACCGAGCTCGAGCGGCCCGTGTACGGCCTGGCCGACCAGCTGTTCAAGACGATGCCGGTCGTGGGCACGTTGTGGTCGCGGCTCGGTGGCGTCGTGGCGCACCCCGACAACGCGTACCGCCTGCTGCGCGAGCAGCAGCAGTTGGTGCTGGTGTTCCCCGAGGGCTCCAAGGGGCCGGGCAAGCACTACAACCAGCGTTACCGGCTGCGGCGGTTCGGCCGCGGCGGCTTCGTCGAGATCGCGATGCGCGCGGGCGTGCCGATCGTTCCCATCGCGGTGGTGGGCGCGGAAGAGTCGATGCCGATCATCTTCAAGTCAACCGCGGCGGCGAAGGTGCTCGGCCTGCCCTACGTGCCGGTCACCGCCAACATGTTGGCGTTCGGTCCCATGCTCGGCGGGGTGGCCTACTTCCCGTCGAAGTTCAAGCTCAAGGTGCTCGATCCGGTCACCTTCGACGTACCGCCCGGCATGGAGCGCTACTCGAAGAGTCGCATCATGGACGAGTCCGAGTCGATCCGCGAGCAGATCCAGGCTGCCCTGTACGAGATGCTCCGCGACCGCCAATCGGTCTGGTTCGGATGACGGGCCCGGGAGGCTCCCATGGGTAAGCGTGTCCTCATCACCGGCTTGGCCACCTTCTGGGGCGGGCTCGTCGCGCAGGCGCTGGAGAAGGATCCGGGGGTGGACGTGCTCATCGGCCTCGACACGCGCGAGCCGTCGGTGGAGCTCGAGCGCACGGAGTACGTGCGGACCGACGAGAACTACTCGATCCTCTCCCGCATCGTGC
>JBBQHT010000337.1:0-4929 GCA_038324235.1 Acidimicrobiales bacterium | reverse complement strand
GCCGCCACCGGTCCAGCCCCCGGGTGATCAAACGCAAGTACGTGAAGTGGCACGTCAAGCGGGCCCATCATCGCCACTGGCCCCAACCCACCCAGTCACCCGTCGCCACCGTCATTCGGGCCTAACTTAACGGTATTGGGGTTAGTGGCCGCCTGGTCGCCGATCTCGTTGAACAATGACACGGCGACGGCCATGTCGAGCACGGCGAAGTACCGCTGAGCGTCGTCGGCGGCAGGGTGCGCGTACAGGCGGTTCGCGGTGTCGGCGAGCTTCCACCCGAGCGCGCCCTCGTTGCCGGACGCGGCCTGGTGCGCGAACGTGCGGGACAGGAACAAGGCGACCACCGCTGCGTGCTGCAGCAGACGGGGAACGCCCGGCTGGGATGCGCGCTCAAGTTCGTCGGTGGCGCATGCGACGGCATCATGGAGCGGCGCCAGCGACGCGATCGGCTCCCCGGATTGGTAGAGCGCGGTGCTGAGCGTCACGAGAAGGTCCGCCCGGGGTGAGGTGACGAGACCGGTGAGCCCGGGGTCGTCGGCGTACGGCGCGAAACAGGCGACCGCCTGCTGGGCGAAGTCGATCGCGGCGGTGGCGTGGCCGCGTGCAAGTTCGACGGATGACGCCCGTTCGAGCAGTCGAGCGTGGTACAGCACCTGGTTCGCCGACAGGTTCTGGCCTTCGATCCTCGCCCACAGCTGCCGCTCTTCTTCCAGCGTGCGGGCCGCCGCGCCAAGATCCCTCGCGACTTCGATCTCGAACGCCGCGAGCCCTCGCAGCGCGCTGTGCAACATCAGCGCGTCGTGCCGACCCAGTTCCGCGTTCAGGGCCTGACGTGCCCGCAGCCGATCAGCCACCACCATGAACGCCTCGTACGCGTCGCGGCGCCGTCCCGCCCGCTCGTCCGCCCGGGCACGGTCGAGCACACCGTCCAACGAATCAGACGATTCCACAGGGACTTCCATTGACACGAGAGCGCAAGACCGTTTCCCCTTCGAGATCGTCCACGGCGGCTAGCTGCCGGTCGGTCAGAGCCGACCGCGAAACCCGGCTTCGATAGCGGTCCAGTTCGCGGTGGCGTCCACGGGCCGCTGATTCCGGAGCGACTGCATCCACTTCGTCCACGCCGGTTCCAGTTCGGCAAGGAACGGGTTGCCGTTGTTCGCTTCCGCCTTGTGCGCGGACTGGGCTTGGCGGTACACGAACCAAAACTCGTCGACCGCTCCGCGGACCAGCAGGGCGGACCCGGCGACGACCAGCCAAACCAGTGTCGCCAGGCCGGTCGCCGGGTCTCGCGAGAGGCCGCGTAGAACCGTCACGGTATTGACCAGGTCCAACGCTTCGGCCTGGGCGGGGGTCTGACCAGCTCGTCGGTAGGCGAGCAGCAGGTCGCTGAGAAAGGTGCCGTACTTCAAGACCGTCGACTCGTACCGACGTTCCGTCGCCGCGGTGTGCTGCCACGCCTGACGTTCCGCCTCGACCGCCGCCCGGTACATGACCACCGCCCGGGCGTCGTCGTCCTCACGGGTCGCGACATGGCCGAGGGTCCAGCGGCCCGCCGCGAGCACCTCGAACGCGTGCCCG
Source organism: Acidimicrobiales bacterium (assembly GCA_038324235.1). Taxonomy (GTDB): domain Bacteria; phylum Actinomycetota; class Acidimicrobiia; order Acidimicrobiales; family Acidimicrobilacustridaceae; genus JBBQHT01. The sequence goes on along the minus strand of JBBQHT010000337.1, from coordinate 3,348 downwards.
GGTTCGGCGCCGAGAAACACCGAGTTCGATGCCAACGCCGTCGCCGTGTCCGCCAGTTCGATGGCTCGCCCGAAGTCGCCCCGAAGCATCGCCCGGTCCGCGGCCCGGACCAGGTCACCACCATAGAAAACCCGGTCAGCTACCGGCATGGCGGCGACGTCACGGTCCTGCCAGACAGTCAACAGGCGCTCGTCGTAGCGGCCGGCTTCGTCCAGATCATGGTCCTGCCAGACCGCGATCTCGGCCAACCCGCGGAGCGCAACAATCGTGATGATGGCACGCCGCCGGGCCTCACCATCACTTAGCGCCGACGGTCGATCGGCGCTGACCCGATCGAGGACATCCTCAAACTGAGACTGGGCGAGCTGCCAGTGACCGTCATCGCAAAGCCGCTGCGCGACTTGAAGGTCGTGGAACAGTTGGCCGGCCTCCACCATCGTGCCCATCCTACGGCGATCGTTGAGGCACAGCCGGCCTCGCCGTCGCCGAGCCGATCAGCACGAACGAGTCCGTCTACGAGAACCAAGATGACCGGCATCGACAGGCGAGCGCCGGCGCTCGCGGCGTCCCCGAACCACGAATGAACGCGTCCCATAATCACCGACACGAAGCGCGGCGGATCGCCGGGTCGATGCCCTGTGGGAGCGACCGGCCTCGGCACTCTGTCGGCACGCGGTGCGAGCGTAGCCATCGCAGTCTGCTGGTCGCCACGGCTGCACGGGGTTGGCCCTCGACACACGAGGCCAAACAGGTCCTGAGCGACCCAGCCCATCTCCCGACTTTGCGCCACATCCCACCAAACCGAGCTAGAGGTACCCGGTCCAGATGGCCGCCACGCCACCGCATTTGAGAACGTAGGCGCGCCCGTCCTGAGGCAGCGCGAAGTACAGGACAATCGACTGGGGGCTGTCCCCCAGATCCATCGTGTTGTCCTCACCACGAACCTCCTCGGGCAGGAGCGAGTCAGCCGAGCCGACGGCCGCCACAGTCACGTCCGAGCGTTTGAACGTCGACATCGCCGAATCGCGATCGACGACAAGGTTCGCTTCGACGATGCCCGGACTGGCGCGACGCACGGCGACCGATTCAAAAGTCAGTCCGCAAGTTCGGATGGTGCCGGGACTGCCGTAGAGAGGGCTGGTGATGTTCGGCACGGTTGCTAGGAAGCTCGGTCGTTCTGGAGGGTCGACCTCGCGAACGCCGCCCGTCGCCCTCCCGGCGGCGAAGGCCGCAACGATGGCCACGCCGATCCCGATCCACTTCGCAGCCCGATGTCCGCCGCTTCGAGTTCGCTTCTCCATTGAAGCTCGCCCACCTTTCGTGCCCGCCGTGGGGCCGTCACCTACAACGTCAGTGCCTTACGGATGCGTCTCGGCCGGGCTGTGGTCGACGCACGCGATTGTCCCACCGGCCGACGACGCCCGCACGTCCGCGTCCACGTCGGCGTAGCGACGGTTCACGAAACGGCTCCGCCCCAACGGGTCCGACAGTCCGTCATGACTTCGGGGAGCAGGACCGCGTTCACCACGGATCGCTTGATCGCGAACCCGAACTCGCCGCGGTCCTGTTGACGATGCGAGCGCCCGAAAGCGTCCCTGATCAGCCGGGCACAATCTCGGCCGAGGGGCGGGCAGATCGCCGGGTCGAGGACGCGTCCGATCGCCGGCTGTGCGCACGCTGATTGCCGAGGTGGAGGAGTACGTGGGGCAGGTTCCAGGATCCCCGTCTTGCTGGTCAGGCCCTTCCCCGCCACCGCAACGACGGGTACCCTTGCGCCGTGAGCAACGCCGAGCATCGCGATCATCATGGCCCTCATGGCGCCGACCTTCTGCCTCGCGACCTGACCGACGAGGAGTTGGCCGCCGCCCCGGTGTTGGTATCGGTCGATGCGCTTCTCATCGACGAGCTCACCGACGACGAAGTCGACGCGTTCGCGGCTGCGCTCTCCTCTTGAGGCTCGTCGTCGATACCGGTGTCTTCAGCGCGGCCCTCAGCCGCCGCCGCCGAGCCAGCTTTGATGCGCAAGTCGCACGTTTAGCGGGCCAGCAGCTGTTCCTGGCCGTGCAGACGGTCGCGGAGCTTCGCTACGGGGCACTCGTCGCACAATGGGGTCACGCCCGGCGCGCCCGCCTCGAAGCCGCCATCACGACCGCAACCGTCGTCCCCGTCACCGACTCGTTGCTGGACACGGTGGCGGACCTCCGCTTCGAATGCCGCCGTGACGGGCATCCATTGGCCGATCGCGCGCACCACCAGGACCTCTGGATCGCAGCGGCGGCCATCCACATCGACGCGCACCTCGTCACCGCCGATGGCATCTTCACCGACGTACCCCGGCTGACCCTCGGCTGACCGGTCGGGCGGGCTTGACCCCGGTTCGGAGCGCGAGCCAACCGGCTGAACCTCCTGGCATTGCGGAGGTTGGCCGGGATGTCTCCCGCCTGCGTCGTCCGCGGGCATAACGACCCGCGGGGGCATCCCCGAATACCGAAGCGCGAGCGGGCTGATCGCCGGATCGATGGCGCGACGATCTGCCCGCCCCTCACCCTCGAGCTATCTCGCGTCGAGATATGCGCGTGCTCGAGACGCGAGCAGGTCGACGGCCTCGCCTACCGCCCTTACCAGCGACTCACCGTCGGGGTCGCCGGACAGGACCCATACTTCTCGGTCTTGCTCGGCGACCTCCATGACACCAGGAACCGATCGAATGGCAGCGGCGACGGCCGTCCGCAGCATGCTTTCGAGCGGTTCCTCGCGCAAGAACGCGGCGGCCCACACCTCGACTTGCCAAGACCATCGGCCGTCCACCTGACGCTGGAGGGCACCGACGCCACGTACATCATCATCATCCGTGCGACGAACCCACTCGGCGATGCCGTCGACGAGGTGGTCTGGCACGCGCTCGATCCGGTCGTCAACCATGGCGCGAACGTTAGGGCGAAGAGAAGTCGGCGCGGGCCGCAAGGGGCGACGCCTGACGTTGGTTGTTCATCCCTCTGGTGTTAGAACCTGAGCGGCATGGAGATCGAGGTGGAACCAGAGGTTGCCGACTGGTACCTCTACCTTGTCTTAACGATCAGGACATCGTCGGGTCCATGTCGATCTGCTCGCAGACTTCGGGCACCGGCTTCGGATGCCCCGCAGCCGTTCGCTCGGCGAGGGCCTCTTCGAGCTTCGGTTCGACATGGGGCCGTTCGGCGTGGCGCATCACGTATTGGTATCGGCCCGATGCCGTGATCGTCCTGCTCACCGTCTTTCGCAAGCAACGCAACAACGAGAGGGCCGAAGTCGTCCGGGCCCATCGGGCCCTCGACGACTGCCGCAAGCTCCACCGACCGAAGTCCTGAA
>JBBQHT010000336.1:0-4939 GCA_038324235.1 Acidimicrobiales bacterium | reverse complement strand
CCCGGGTGTCGCCTGCAGGCCGATGTGGCCGGTGGCGGCGTGGCGGGCGGGGGACAGGATGTGTTCGGCCACCGCCTGCAGCGCGACGCGGGTCGCGGCGAGGTCGGTCGGCGAGGTGCGCGAAGGATCTGTCGTCGGGGTCATGGGGGTTCTGTCCCGTCAGCGTCCTCGGTGTTACACGCACCAGCCTCCGGATCGTCGGCCCGACCGCTGCGTCCCCGACCCGACTGCCTGCCCCACGACCGAACCTGTAGGGATCCGCGTCGCTGGGGCGACGGATCGGCCCACAGGTTGGCTTAGGGGCCTGTGGTCGGTGTAACGGTGGAGGTGGTGGCGAGACGAACCGGGCATGACGAGCTTGACGGTGATGCCAGACGTGCGGTCGGTGCGGATCGCGACGTGGGAGGACGTGCCCGAGCGGACGCCGATCGGCGTGATGGTCGAGGGGGTCGACCTGGTGATCGTGCGCCGGGGCGACGACCACTCCGTCCTCTTCGGCCGCTGCCTGCACCGCGGCGCCTTGCTGGCCGACGGCCACGTGGACGGGGACAACCTGCTGTGCGGCCTGCACGGGTGGGACTACCGCATCGACACCGGCGTCAGCGCCTACAACAACGCCGAGGTGCTCGAGAAGTTCACGAGCTGGCTCGGCGACGACCACGAGGGCACCGGCCTCTACGTCGATGCGAACGAGGTCGAGTCGTTCGTGATGCGCCATCCCCAGCCCTTCGACCCCGACGTCTACCAGGGCCTCTACCGCGATCCGCACATGGTGCCCGAGGAGCCCTTCGTCGCCTACATCCACGAGCTCGCGGCCAGCGGCCTGTCCAAGACGGGGCACCACGGCCCGGTCTCGGCCATGGGTGTCTCGCGCGAGGAGCTGCCGAGCTGGGACCACCTGCAGTTCGTCACCGCGCAGCTCGCGACCCTGCCGCTGCTCGACGACGAACCGGTGGGCACCGACGTGTGCATCGGGCCGAACGCGGACCGCCCGTTGTGGCTCGACATCCCGATCTTCGTGTCGGACATGAGCTTCGGCGCGCTGTCGGCCGAGGCCAAGACCGCGCTGGCGCGGGGCGCGCAGCTGGCGGGCACCGGCATCTGCTCGGGGGAGGGCGGCATGCTCCCCGAGGAGCAGGCCGAGAACAGCCGCTACTTCTACGAGCTGGCGTCGGCTCGGTTCGGGTGGTCCTTCGATCACCTCGCCAAGGTGCAGGCGTTCCACTTCAAGGGCGGCCAGGGCGCGAAGACGGGCACCGGTGGTCATCTGCCCGGGGACAAGGTGCAGGGCCGCATCGCCGAGGTCCGTGGCCTCGAGCCCGGCACCCCCGCCGTCTCGCCGCCCCGCTTTCCGGACTGGACGACGCTCGACGACTACCGGCGCTTCGCGGACGAGGTGCGCGAGCGGTCCGGCGGCATCCCGATCGGGTTCAAGCTGTCCGCGCAGCACATCGAGCGGGACATCGACGCGGCGTTGGCGGTCGGCGTCGACTACGTCATCCTCGATGGTCGCGGGGGCGGGACCGGTGCCGCCCCGTTGATCTTCCGCGATCACATCTCGGTGCCGACGATCCCCGCCCTGGCCCGTGCTCGACGCCACCTCGACCGCGTCGGTCGTCGCGATGTGACCCTGATCGCCACGGGCGGCCTGCGTCACGCCCCGGACATCGCGAAGGCGTTGGCCCTGGGGGCCGATGCCGTGGCCTTGTCGAACGCGGCCATCCAGGCGATCGGGTGCCTGGGCATGCGGGCCTGCCACACCAACAACTGCCCCGTGGGCATCGCGACGCAGAAGCCGCACCTGCGGGCCCGGCTCCCTGTGCAGGAGGCCGCCGAGCGGCTCGACCGCTTCTTCCGGGCGACCGTCGAGCTGATGCAGGTGCTGGCTCGCGCCTGTGGGCACCACCACCTGCAGGACTTCAACATCGACGACCTCACCACGTTCGATCGCGACATGGCGGCGCTCACCGGCGTGACCTTCGGCGGGGTGAGCCAGTGAGCGCGCCGCCGCCCTCGAACCTCGCCGCGGGCCCCGGCGAGGGCGCAGCTGCGGAAGACGCGGATGCGCAGTGGATCAAGGTGGCCGAGGTCGACGAGCTCCCCGACGGCCGGGTCAAGACCGTCACCGCCGGGCACCGGAGCGTGGCGCTGACGCACTGCGGGGGACGCTACGGCGCGCTCGAGAACCACTGCCCGCACCAGGGTGGCCCGCTCGGTGAGGGCTCGATCGAGAAGGGGTGGCTGCGCTGTCCGTGGCACGGGTACGACTACGACCCCCATGACGGCACGCCGCCGGGCGGGTTCTCCGATGCACCGGCCGCCTTCCCCGTCGAGGTCCGCGACGACGGCGTGTACGTCGCCATCCGGCCGCAGGCGCCCCACGTGCGCACTGTCTCGGATGTGATGGTCGAGACGATGGTGGCGTGGGGCGTGACTCACGTGTTCGGCATGGTCGGGCATTCGAACCTGGGCTTCGCCGACGCCATGCGCCGGCAGGAGGTGGCCGGCCACCTCACCTTCATCGGCATCCGCCACGAGGGCGCGGCGGCCTTCGCCGCCTCCGCCTACGGCAAGCTCACGGGCCGGCCCGCCGCCTGCTTCGCGATCGCGGGGCCAGGCTCGACGAACCTGCTCACCGGTCTGTACGACGCCAAGGTGGATCGCGCTCCCGTGCTCGCGATCTCGGGTCAGGTGCCGTCCAAGGTGCTCGGGCGCGGGGCGTTCCAGGATGTCGACCTCACCGCCGCGTTCGCCGATGTCGCGGCGTACTCCAAGACGGTGCTGCCCGATTCCAACCACGCCGAGCTGATGACCCTCGCGCTGAAGCACGCGACCGTCGGGCGCGATGTGGCGCACCTGGTGCTGCCCGACGAGGTGCAGGTGAAGCCCGCCCCCGACGAGCATGCGTCCGGCCCGTCCGGCCGCTTCGGTGATCGCCACATCGCCCCGCCCGACGCGGCCGTGCGCGCCGCCCTGCCGTTGCTCAGCCGGGCTCACCGCCCGGTGATCGTGGTGGGTCACGGGGCGCGGTTCGACATGCCCGACGTGCTCGCGCTGGCCGAAGAGCTGGGCGCGCCGGTGCTCACGACGTTCAAGGCCAAGGGGCAGGTGTCGGATCACCATCCCCTCGGTGCGGGGGTGCTCGGCCGCAGTGGCACGCCGGTGGCGAGTTGGCTGATGAACGAGAGCGACCTGCTCGTCGTGTTCGGTGCCTCGTTCTCCAACCACACGGGCATCGCCGACTACAAGCCGACGATCCAGGTGGACTTCGATCCGATGGCGCTCGGCCGCTTCCACCCCGTCACGGTGCCGATGCTCGGCCACGTCGGCATCAGCGCGCGGACCTTGCTCAACGGGCTGCTCGACGAATCCGAGCGGGTCGATCAACGCGTCGACGTGGCCGAGCGGTGGGCGATCTGGCGGGCGGAGAAGCAGCGGCGCCTGGCGGACGACCTCGGTCACGGCGTCAACGCGGCGAGCGTGTTCGATTCGATGAGCCGCCTCGTGCCCGAGCACGCGGTCATCACGGTCGACGTCGGCAACCACGCGTACTCGTTCGGCCGCTACTTCGAGTGCACCGAGCAGTCGGTGTTGATGTCGGGCTACCTCGGCTCCATCGGGTTCGGGTTCCCCGCCGCGATGGGCGCCTGGGCGGCGGCCCCTGACCGCCCGATCGTCACCGTCACCGGCGACGGTGGCTTCGGCCAGTACCCGTTCGAGCTGACGACGGCGGTGAAGCACGGGATGAACATCACCCACGTCCTGTTGAACAACGCGTCGCTCGGCAAGATCACGAAGGAGCAGCGGGCCGCCGAGCTCGACGTGTGGCAGACGGCGTTGCACAACCCCAACTTCGCCGAGTTCGCGCGTCTCTGCGGGGCGCACGGGCAGCGGGTCGAGCAGCGGGGCGATCTGGACGGAGCCATCGCGGCGGCGCTGGCCGTCGACGGCCCGGCGCTGGTCGAGGTCATGACCGATGCGGACCTCGTGTGAGCCTCGCGAGCGCCTGGGCGACACGACCCAGGGCGTTGCTGGCAGGATGTCGCTTGATGGGCGACGACGGGAGCGGCGGAGAGACCGAGCGCGGGGACTTCGGCGATGAGGCCGTGCTCATCGATGCGTTGCGGCGCGGTGACGAGGCCGCCTTCGCCTGGCTCGTCCGCCGGTACGACGCGGCGTTGCGCCGCACCGCAGCCCCGTTCGTCAAGGATCGGGCGGTCATCGACGAGGTCCTCCAGGAGACGTGGCTCGGCGTGATCCGGGGCATCGATCGGTTCGAGGGTCGTTCGTCGGTCAAGACCTGGCTGTACCGGATCCTCATGAACATCGCCCGGACCCACGGCGCCCGCGAGGGGCGCACCCGACCGTTCTCGGCCGCCGGACTGGCCTCCGACGGGTACGCCGGGGCGTTCGCACCGGAGCGCTTCCGGGATGCCGCGGACGAGTGGCCGGGCCACTGGGCCGCCCCGCCCCCCCGCTGGTCAGACACGCCGGACCTGCGCCTGCAGGCGCGCCAGACCGTCGACCGGGTGCGCGACGCCGTCGCGGACCTGCCGTGGCAGCAGCGCATCGTGGTCAGCCTGCGCGACATCGACGGCTGCTCGGCCGACGAGGTGTGCACGCTGCTCGAGATCAGCGCCGAGAACCAGCGGGTGCTGCTGCACCGGGGTCGCGCCAAGGTCCGCTCGGCGTTGGAACCCTGGGTCGGGGGGCTGTCGGGGTGAGCGGGCTGATCCAGGACCTCCCGTGCATCGAGTTCGTCGAATGGATCACCGACTACCTCGAGGGCGCGCTCGACCCGGCTTCGCTCGCCCGGTTCGAGGAGCACCTGGGGATCTGCGCGGGCTGCCGTCACGTCATCGACCAGTGGGCCGTGACCATCGCGCTGACCGGTCGGTTGGTCGAGGACGACGTGGATGCCGCCCACGCCCTCACGCCC
>JBBQHT010000335.1:0-4949 GCA_038324235.1 Acidimicrobiales bacterium | reverse complement strand
ACCGCACCTGGTAGCCGCCAGCAGGGCCACAGCGGAGCCGAGAACCACCACCGAGGGCCGCTACCGACCCGAGAACACCGCGCCAGGGGCCACCGCCGAGCCGAGAACGCGGGTTGCGTCCGGGGAGCAGCGGGTCAGCGGCGGGGCGGCGGGGCGGCGGGGCGGCGGGGCGGCGGGGCGGCGGGGCGGCGGGGCGGCGGCGGCTGCAGGATGGTCCGTCAGGGGCGGGGCAGGAGGGGGAGGCGCAGGAAGAGCGCCAGGAACTGGAGGCGCTCGTTCGGGTTGCGCACGAGTCCCTCCGCCGTGGCCTGGATGGCGGTGAGCGCCTCGATGTACGGGCCGGGCCGCTCGGCCTCGACGAGCGCGTCGCGGTAGCGGCGGGACAGCACGGCGAGGCCGAAGCGGAGCTCGTCGGTACGGTGCCGGCGCAGTTGGCGCTTGTGGAGGTCCTCGAGCGCCTTGCGCCCGCTCCCCCGCTCGCCGTACTCCTTGGCCCGGGCTTCGAGGGCCGCCAGCTCGGCGGCCTGGCGCACCTTCAACGGCTCGGCGGCATCTTCGATCGCCGCGAGCAGGTCATCCACGACCTGCACGACGGCGTGCCCGGTGCCGTCCAGCCGGCCGGGCGCGGCGTGCCAGGCCGCGCGGCGCAGCGCAAGGCGCTCGTCGGTGGCCAGCACGCGGGCCCGACGCAGATCGCCCGACGACGCGGCGGCGGCTTCGGCGGCGGCGGCCGGCTCGACCCCTTCGAGCACGAGCCGGTCACGGATGGCGGTCTCGGGGACCGCGCCCAGTTCGATCCGCACGCATCGGGACTCGATCGTGACCAGCTCCGGCGGTACGTCCTCCACCAGCACCACGAAGAACGTGCCTTCGGGCGGCTCCTCGATGGTCTTGAGCAGTATCGGCCCGACGTTGGCCTGCACCAGGTGGAACTCGTCGAGCACCAGGACCTTGCGCGCGCCCTCGATCGGGTACCGGCTGGCCAAGTCACGGACGGTCCGGGCTTGCTCCGCCTGGATCGACGCGCCGACCCGTTCCACCACGACCAGGTCCGGGTGCTGCTCGGCCAGGGCCAGCGCGATGTGGCGGTCTCGTTCCTCTCCGGTGGCGCCTTCGCTCAGGAGCCCTGCGGCGAAGGCCCGGGCGAGCGCGCGCTTGCCGCTGCCGCGGGGCCCGACCACCAGGTACGCGTGGACCGGTGCCCGCAGGGCGGACTGCAGTTCGGCCACAGCTCGCTCCTGACCCACGACGTCACGCCAGATCACGGGATCGGTCGCGGGATCCGAACCGGGGTCTGAGCCGGCGTCGGCCCGGGCGTCATCGAGCCCGACACCACCATCAGCGCTGGTCGCCACGACGTCGCTCATCGCCGCCCGCCCCGATCAGAACGGATCGTCGTCGATGTGGTCGGCGTCGGACGGGCCGGGGTCGCCGTCGTCGAGCGGGGCGTTGGCGATGGGGGTCACCGCCGCCTTCTTGGCCGGCGCTTTCTTGGCCGCCGCCTTCTTCTTGGCTGGCGCCTTCGTGGTGGCCTTCTTGGTGGCCTTCTTCGCCGGCCGTTTGGCGGCGGCCTTCTTCTTCACCGGTTCGCGCTCACGTCGATCCGCCAGGAGCTCCCAGCAGCGCTCGTCGGTGATCGTGTCGACGTCGTCGCTCTTGCGCAGGGAGGCATTGGTCTCGCCGTCGGTGACATACGGGCCGAACTTGCCGTCCTTGACGAGCATGGGCTTACCGCTCACCACGTCGTTGCCCATCGACCGCAGCGGCGGTTTGGCCGCGTTGCGCCCGCGCAGCTTGGGTTGCGCGAACCGGGCGAGTGCCTCGTCGAGCGTCACCGCGAGGATCTGCTCCTCGTTGTCGAGGTTGCGGCTGTCCTTCTTCTCGTCAGGGAGCTCCTTGACGAGGTACCCGCCGTTGGGCCCGTTGCGCGCGTAGATCTCGATGCCGTCACTGGGATCGACGCCCACCAGGCGAGGGAGGCTGAGCAGCTCGAGCGCCTCGTCGAGGGTGATCCGCTCGAGGGTCATCGTCTGGAACAGCGAGGCCATCTTGGGCTTGGTCTTGCCCGTGTCGTCGTATTCGCCCAGCTGGACGTACGGGCCGTAGCGCCCGCTCTTCGCGTACACGTGCAGGCCGGTGACCGGATCGGTGCCGAGGTCGCGCCCGCCCTTGGGTTGGGCGAGCAGCTCGAGCGCCTTCTCGACCGTGAGCTCGTCCGGGGCCAGGCCCTCGGGGATCGAGGCGGTGTCCTCACCGCGCTGTACGTACGGGCTGTCGCTGCGCCCCGGCTTGGCCACGATCAGCACGCCGTCGGGGTCCGCACCGATCGGTATCGAGTTGATCGCCGCCGCATCGATGTCCTCGAGTTGGGTGGCGACCATGTTCTTGAGCCCGGTCGCCGGCTCCCCGTTGGCGGCGTGACCGAAGTAGAACTCGGTCAGGAAGGGCACGAGTCCCTCGTCGCCGCCGGCGATCTCGTCGAGGTCGTTCTCCATGCGGGCCGTGAACGCGTAGTCGATCAGGTTCGGGAAGTGGCGCTCGAGCAGCTGGATGACCGCGAACGCCTTGAAGGTGGCGACCATCGCGTTGCCGCGCATCTTCACGTAGCCGCGATCCTTGATCGTGTTGATGATCGACGCGTAGGTCGAGGGCCGGCCCACACCGAGCTCCTCGAGCCGCTTGACCAACGACGCCTCGGTGTAGCGCGGCGGCGGGCTGGTCTCGTGACCGTTCGCTTCGACTGCGTGCACGTCGAGCGCATCGCCCTCGGCGAGGGGCGGCAGTTGGCGCTCCTGCTCGTCGGCATCGTCACCTTCGTCGCGGTCCACGACGTAGGCCAGGCGGAAGCCCTGGTGCGTGATGATCGTGCCACTCGTGCTGAACTCCGCGTCGCGTCCCGTCGCGGTGCGCGCCCCGAGGCGAACGGTGACGGTCTCGCCCGTGGCGTCGGTCATCTGCGAGGCGATCGTGCGCTTCCAGATGAGCTCGTAGACCGCCGCATCGCTGCGGTTGACCTCGGCGGCGACGTCGGCCGGCGAGCGGAACACGTCGCCGGCGGGGCGGATGGCCTCGTGGGCCTCCTGCGCGTTCTTGACCTTCTTGGCGTACAGGCGGGGCTCGGCCGGCACGTACTGCGCGCCGTAGCGTTGCGCGATCTCGGTGCGGGCCGCCGTGAGCGCCGTCTCGGACAACGTGGTCGAGTCGGTTCGCATGTAGGTGATGTAGCCCGCCTCGTAGAGGCTCTGCGCCGAGCGCATCGCCATCGTGGCGGACAGCCGCAGCTTCCGACCGGCCTCCTGCTGGAACGTCGAGGTGATGAACGGCGGCGACGGTCGCCGGCGGTAGGGCTTGCGCTCGACGCTGCGCACCGCGAACGACGCGTCCCGCAGCTCGGTGGCGAGCGCCATCGCGGCGGCGGCGTCGAGCACGACGACCCCCGCCTTGCTGACCTGCCCGGTCTCGCCGAAGTCCTTGCCGCTCGCGAGGCGGGCCCCGTCGAGCTGCACCAGCGTGGCGTGGAAGTGTCGACCGGCGTCGGCGCCATCGACCACCGCCGCCGACGAGAACTCGCCGTCGAGATCCCAGTACGAGGCGCTGACGAAGCGCATGCGCTCGCGTTCCCGCTCGACCACCAGGCGGGTCCCGATGCTCTGGACGCGGCCCACCGTCGCACCGACGCCGACCTTCTGGCGGGCGGTCGAGGCGAGCGGGCCGTAGCCGTAGATGCGATCGAGCAGGCGCCGGGCCTCTTGCGCGTCGACCAGGTGACGGTCGATCTCGCGGGGGTTCTCGATCGCGTGTTGGATGGCTTGGGGCGTGATCTCGTGGAAGACCATGCGCTTGACGGGCATGTTCTTCGGCGGGTTCAGCACCTCGAGCAGGTGCCACGCGATGGCTTCGCCCTCTCGATCCTCATCCGTCGCGAGGTAGAGCTCGGAGGCGCCCTTGAGCATCGCCTTCAGCTCCCGGATCCGCCCCTTCTTCTCCGGGCTGATGATGTAAAGGGGCTTGAAGTCGTTGTCGACGTCGACCCCGAGGATCTCCCACTTCTTCTTCTCGTTCTCGGGCACGTCGGTGGCTCGGGCGGGGAGGTCGCGGATGTGACCGACCGACGCGGTGACCTCGGCATCGAAGCCGTCGGTGCGCGCCAAGAACCCGGCGATGGTGCGCGCCTTGGCAGGGGATTCGACGATGACGAGAGGTGAGGCCATTGCGGACAAGGTTTGGAGCATCGAGCGCCGAATGTCAAACAGTCCCTCCGGCCGACCCTCCGGATGCGCCATCGCCAGACCCCGGCTGACCTGCCGAAACAGTCACCGATGGGACCTTCGGCCATACTCGCGGGATGACCGAGTCGACGAACCTCCCAGCCGCCGCGGCCACCGACCACCACCCGACCTTCGATCAGCGTCCGTGGGGCACCTTTCAAGTCCTCGATGATGGCGATGCGTTCAAGGTCAAGCGCATCACGGTCGATCCCGGCCAGCGCCTCTCGTACCAGTACCACCGCCGCCGCGCCGAGCACTGGGTGGTCGTCGAGGGCACGGCGATCGTCACGGTCGACGAGGTCGATCACGAGGTCCCCGCTGGTTCGCACATCCACCTCGGCACCGGCGTGCGCCACCGGGTGCGCAACGACGGTCTAGAGCCGCTGACCTTCATCGAGGTGCAGACCGGCGACTACTTCGGCGAGGACGACATCGTGCGGCTCGACGACGACTACGGCCGGGCGGAGTAGGCCCACTCGGCCCGCGGCGATCGTGACAAGCGAGCGGGCCAGCGACTAGACCTCCACAGGGGCCCGCTCCGGAGCGGCCCGTGACGAGGGGGATCCGCATGGACTTCGCATTCAGCCCGAAGGCGCAGGAGCTGCGCGAGAAGCTGCTGGCCTTCATGGACGAGCACGTGTACCCGGCCGAGGCCGTGTATCGCGAGCAGATGCAGGCCGC
>JBBQHT010000334.1:0-4972 GCA_038324235.1 Acidimicrobiales bacterium | reverse complement strand
CGGTGCCGAGGTGTGTTCGTGGCCTCCAACACGTTCTTCGGGCTGAGCACCGAGGCCGAGCAGCGGGCGTGCCTCGCCCGCGTCGTCGAGGTGCTCGAACCCGGCGGCTGGTTCGTGGTCGCCGCGTTCGTCCCCGGTGACGGCGTGCAGACCGGACAGGGCCGCGACGTCGGCGTGCGCACCCTCGAAGCGGATCGGGTGGTGCTGACCGCCGATGTGTACGACGCCGCGACGCAGACGATGAGTGGGCAGTTCATCGACATCTCGAGTGCCGGCATCGTGTTGCGGCCGTTCCACATCCGCTACCTGTTCCCCGCCCAACTCGACGAGCTCGCCGCCGATGCCGGGATGACCCTCGCGGGTCGCGACGAGGACTGGACCGGCACGCCCTTCACGGCCGACAGCGCGGCGCACGTCTCGGTGTACCGCCGCGGACCCTGATCGGGCGACCGGGAATCAGTCGGAGGTGTCGACCAGCGCGAGCAGCTGGTCGGTGAACTCCTCGGTGGGTTCGCCCCGCATGAACTCGAGGTCGACCACGGCGCTCGAGCGCATCGTGATGTGCAGGTGCCGACCATACGAACCGTCCTCGGCGCGCACCCGGGCGAGCGCGTGCAGCGGCACGTTCCCGATGAACTGCTTGGGCTTGCCCGACAGGCCGAGCGACCACAGGAACAACCGGCCTCCGGTGAGCGCGATCGCCATCTGGTTGGCTGTGGGGAACGACACCGCGACATCGGGGTCGGGGGGCGTCCCCGGCTCGCCCACCGACTCGATCACCGAGATGGCCGAATCCAGGGTGTGCACGTTGGACGGCACCGTCCCGTTGTAGGTGAACCGGGCGCTGGCGAGCAGTTCCTCCCCCGCCGCCAGGTGCGGTCCCACCAGCTCGGCCAGTTGCTGACTGCCCTTCGCCACGTCCACGCTCCTCGGTCGCTCGGGTTGAGCCGGTCGCTCGTCCCCACCACGGCGCCCGCGGCCGCGCCATCGTAGCGATCGGCGTCCCCCGCCGTCGGGGAACGCGCGGATGCGCCCCGCACACCCCACATCTGCGTCCGGACCACGCTCGTTCACCGCCGCGCTCCGTACGATGGGCCCATGGCCCGCATCCGCGTCTCGACGATCATCGATGCCACCCCCAGCCGCGTGTGGTCGTCGATCGACGACGTCGGATCCCACGTGCGGTGGATGGAGGACGCCCGCGCGATCCGCTTCCGGGGCACCAAGCGTCAGGGCGTCGGCACCACCTTCGAGTGCGACACCAAGGTCGGGCCGTTCGGCCTGACCGACATCATGGAGATCACGGCGTGGGAACCCCGCCAGAAGATGGGCGTGCGCCACGTGGGTCTGGTCACCGGCGAGGGGGCCTTCACGCTCCGCCCGGCCAAGGGCAACCGCACGAAGTTCACCTGGCGCGAGCGCCTCATCTTCCCGTGGTGGCTCGGTGGCCCGATCGGCGCAGCCGTCGGCAGCGAGGTGCTCCGCCTCATCTGGCGCCGCAACCTGCGCAACCTCAAGGGCATCGTCGAGAGCTGATGCGCCCGGGGGCGTGACCCGGGCCCCGCTACCGCAAGGAGCGGGGGAAGGTCGTGGGCGCGATCATCACGGCGGTGACCAGGCAGGCGACGCCCACAGCACAGGCCATCGCCACGCCGACCCACGGCGACTGCTCCCGCTCTTCGAGCTGGAAGAGCAGGTAGCCCACCGCGCCGCCGCCGAGCAACCCGCCGATGTGACCGCCCACGGAGATGAAGCTCGAGCCGACGAACGTGATGAACACGTTGATCATGATCAGCGCCCCCAGGCCCGACTGCATGATGTTGATCTTGTGCGACACCTGGTAGGCCGCGGCGGCGCCGAGCAGGCCGAAGATGGCGCCCGACGCGCCGAGCGTCGGCGTCATCGGCGACACGATCATCACCCCGAGCGAACCAGCCAGCAGCGCGGCGACGTACAGCGACAGGTACCGCGCCCAGCCGAGCATCTTCTCGAGCTGCGGGCCGATGCGGTAGAGCACGAACATGTTCATGCCGACGTGCAGCAGGCCGGCGTGCAGGAACCCGCCGGTGATCAGCCGCCACCACTCGCCCTGACCCACGAGCGGTCCCCACAGCACGCCGTGCTCGTAGATCGAGCCGGTCGCCCCGTCGAGCAGGTCGCCCGAGCTGCCGCCGGCCTGCAACGTCCCGGCGACCTCGGCGAGGAAGACCAGCAGGTTCAGGGCGATGAGGACGTAGGTGACATACGGTCGCTCGGTCGGCAACGTCGCGGCGGTGTACACCGGAGCGCTGCGGGCGCTCTCCTTCAGGCACTCCGGGCACTGGAACCCGACCGACGCCGCGGTCATGCAGGTCGGGCAGATCGGTCGGTTGCAGCGCTGGCAGCTCACACCGGCCCGCCGGTCGTGGTGGCGATAGCAGGTGGTGACGGGAACGGTCATACGCTCCAGACGCTACCGGCGCCGGACCCCCCTGCGATCGCGGCACGGCCGCAACGAACCTGGTGGGACACAACCAGCGGCGGACGCCCGGTCAACGGCCGGTGAAGGCGGCCTGGCCGGGACCGTTCTCGAGGAACGAGGCGACCCCGATCGCGGCGTCCTCGGTCTTGAAGACCTCACGGAACATGTCCTGCTCGAGCTGAAGGCCATCGGCGAGCGGCCGGTCGAGGCCGTGATCGATGGCGTGCTTGGCCAGCGCCTGGGCGACGACCGCCCCCTGGGCGAGCGTCGCCGCCTTGGCGAGTGCGTGGTCCAGGAGCTCCTCGGTCGGGACGACCTCGTCGACCAGGCCCATCGCCAGCGCCTCCTCGGCGCGGACCTGGCGGCCGGTGAAGATGAGGTCCTTGGCCTTGGCCGGGCCGACGAGGCGGGCCAGGCGCTGGGTGCCGCCGCCGCCGGGGATGATGCCGAGGAGGATCTCGGGCTGACCGAAGCGCGACGAGGCGGACGCGATCCGCAGATCGCATGCCAGCGCGAGCTCGCAGCCGCCGCCGAGGGCAAAGCCGTTGATGGCGGCGATCGTGACGCGGGGCAGAGCGGCGAGCGCGTTGAACGCCTCGGTGAACGTGTCGCCGATCTCGCGGGCCTTCTCGGCGCCGCCGAACTCGGAGATGTCCGCGCCGGCGGCGAACGAACGGTCGTTGCCGGTGATCACGACGGCGCCGGGCAGGTCGGCCTGCAACTCGGCCACGATCGCGAGGAGGCGGCGCAACAGGGCCTGTGACAGCGGGTTGAGCTTGCCGTTGTTGAGCCGGAGCAGGGCCACGTTGTCGGCCGTGCGCTCGAGCAGGATCAGATCGTCGCCGCCCGCGGCGTCAGCTGTGTCGGTCATGTCGGAGACGGTAGTACGCGGCCCGCCAGCGGTGGACCGGACAGCCGTGCGCCACCAGCACCTACGATGCGCGTGCCGCGCCCGCGGTCACCAGCAGCCCGATGCCACCACGATCCCCCGGTGCCGTCGTCCCACCCCCCGGAGGTTCCCGCCCATGCTCAAGGAATTCAAGGAGTTCATCTCCCGCGGCAACGTGATCGATCTGGCCGTTGCGGTCGTCATCGGCACGGCCTTCGCCGCGATCATCAAGGCGTTCACCGACGCGATCCTCATGCCCATCCTCGGCATCTTCGGTGGCAAGCCCGACTTCCCATACTCGATCGGGATCAACGGCTCGGAGATCCGGTGGGGTGTCTTCCTGACCGCCGTCGTGAACTTCCTCATCGTCGGCTTCGCCCTGTTCATCGTCGTCAAGACCGTGAACAAGATGCAGAGCTTCCGGAAGAAGGAAGAAGAAGCGGAGGAGGCCGAGGCCACCGAGATCGAGCTGCTCACCGAGATCCGCGATCTGCTCGTCGCCCAGAACAAGGCGAGCTGACCGGCGCCGCCGTGGCGGCGGTCAGTCCTCGAAGCCGAGGAGCTGATCGGCCGCGGTCCACGGGTCGAGCTCGCGGGCCACGACCGCGTCACGGCGCGCCACGAAGGCCGGATCGTCGGCCGTGGCGTTGGCCCGTTCGAGCAGTCGGGCGACGACGATGTGGCGCAGCTCGTCGGTGAGCCGGGCGCGGCGGCGCTCGTCCAGCAGTCCCGAGGTCTCGAGGTGACCACGGTGGGCCAGGACCTCGGCCCAGAGCTCTGCGGTCCCCTCGCCCCGCAGCGCGACGGTGGCGACGATCGGCGGCCGCCAGCCCGACGCCTCGAAGATCGGCGCGGAGAACTCGAGCATCTGCTCGAGGTCGCGGCGGGTGTCGGCGGCGCCGTCGCGGTCGGCCTTGTTGATCACGAAGATGTCCGCGATCTCCATGAGGCCGGCCTTGTTGGCCTGCACCGCGTCGCCCCAACCCGGGTTCACCACGACGACGGTCGTGTCGGCCGAACCGACGATCTCGACCTCGACCTGACCGACGCCGACCGTCTCGATGATCACCCACGGCTTGCCCACGGCATCGAGGACGCGCACGGCTTCGGGCGTGGCCAGCGACAGGCCGCCCAGGTGGCCGCGGGTGGCCATCGAGCGGATGAACACGCCGTCGTCGAGGACGTGGTCGCCCATGCGCACGCGGTCGCCGAGGATCGCACCCCCGGTGAACGGCGACGACGGATCGATGGCAAGGACGCCCACCTCGTCTCCCGTGGCCCGGATCTGGGTCAGGAGCGAGCTCGTGAGCGTCGACTTGCCGGCGCCGGGCGCGCCCGTGATCCCGATCGTGTAGGTCGTGCCTCCGAGCGCATACGCGGCGCGGCCGACCCCTCGAGCCCGCTCCCCGCCCTGCTCGACGAACGAGATGAGGCGGGCCAGCGCCGAGCGATCGCCCGCCCGGGCAGCCTCGATCAGTTCCTCGGGGTCGGTCGTGCGCAGCCGGGCCATGGGCGCCTGAGCTTACGGGCCGTGCTCCGGGGACGCGAACCAGCGTTGATCCACGACGCCGGCAAGGACGGCGAGGGCGGCCCGGCCACGAATCGCGACCGCGTTCACCACC
>JBBQHT010000333.1:0-4981 GCA_038324235.1 Acidimicrobiales bacterium | reverse complement strand
GCCTTCGGTCCGGGCATGGGCATGGCCGCACCGATGGGTCTGGCAGCCAACTGACCCGCGTACCTCTGGTTGTCCCCCGGGCCTGACGGGCTCGGGGGACAACCGCGTTCAGGCGCAGGTCAGGGCTGAGTCGGCTCAGACCGGACAGGGCGGCGCGATCGGGTTCTTCGGAGTTGGGTCAGAACCGGACGGTCGCTGAAGGCCTCGACGGGGAAGCTCCTCGAGCCAGCCAGCGCGAGGTCGACTCCTGGCGCGCCCAGCGCATCGCCGGCGCCTCCCGTTCGATGAAACTCGGTCGCGCTAGCGGGGTCGCCCGCGTCTCCCGGAGTCCACCCGGTGAGCTGCTTGACGGGTCCTTCGGCCGGACGTGAAGGGTCCGAGATGTAGGCTGGGCTGCGTTCCGGCGCAGGCCTTCCGCCACCGGAGTGCTGAGCGATAGGGCGGCTGTAACGATCGCCATCGGCCGTGGACTGCGAGTCGGGGAGCGAGGACAGATGGCAGAGCGAACCATCGGCGAGCGGCTCTTGGATCGGTTCGGGCGGCGTCCTCCTGGCAGGCGAGCGGTTGAGAGGAGCGACGCCGAGTGGCGTGCCCATCTGGCGGATGAGCCATACCGGGTCCTGCGGCGGAAGGCGACGGAGCGGCCGTTCACCGGCAGCTACGTCCACCCCGGTCGCGACGGGGTCTACCGGTGTGCGGGCTGCGAAGCACCGCTGTTCGCGGCCGACGCCCAGTTCGATTCCGGCACCGGTTGGCCGAGCTTCACCGCCGTCCTTCCCGAGAGCGTCGAGCTACGCCGCGACTTCTCCGCTGGCATCCCTCGCATCGAGGCGCTGTGCCGATCCTGCGGCGGTCACCTCGGCCACCTCTTCCGTGACGGACCGGGGCCTGATCGGAGCCGCTACTGCATCAACTCGTGCGCGTTGACGCTCGACGACGTCGATGCCTCCAAGCCCGATCCGGGCGCGTCGCGGTAGATGGTGGTGTCAGGTGAAGATGCGAGAGGCAGTGGCGGCTCGGCGCGTCGGCAGCCGCCGATTGCCGACTACGGCTTCCTGTCCGACTGCCAGTCGGCCGCGCTCGTCGACCGCTCCGGCTCGATCGACTGGTGGTGCCCCGCACGCTTCGACGCACCGTCGGTGTTCGCCCGCCTCCTCGACCCTGACGCCGGCCACTGGTCGATCCGGCCCCGCGCCGACTTCGAGACGACGCGCTCCTACGAAGACGGGACGCTCGTGCTCCGCACAGTCTTCCGCACCGCGGACGGCGAGGTGGCCCTCACCGACGTCGCCGCGCTCGCACCCGACACGCGCGGGCACGACATCGGTCTGCGCGTCCCACACCTGCTCATCCGCCGAGTCGAGGGCCTGCAGGGATCGGTCGGGATGACGACCACCTTCGCCCCGAGGATGGAGTACGGCCGCACCGAGCCGCTCTTCACGCTGACGCCGACCGGCGTCGTCGCCCAGGGAGGTCCCGCTCGCCTCGCGCTCACGAGCCCAGTGCAGCTCGCCCTGCACGACGGGACCGCCGACGCCGACTTCGTCGTGGCTGCTGGCGACACAATCGAGCTCCGGGTGCACTTCACGCCGACCTTCGATGACGGCCCTCCTCTCGACGGAGCGGAGCCGACGATCGAGGCGACGACGTCGGCGTGGCGTTCCTGGTTGGCGTTGCACGACTACGCCGGCCGCTTCGGCGACGAGGTCAGGCGGAGCTCCTCGTGCTCCAGGGGCTCACCTACCGGCCCTCGGGCGCGATCGTTGCCGCCGCCACGACTTCGTTGCCCGAGCGGATGGGCGGCGAGCTCAACTTCGACTACCGCTACGCGTGGCTCCGCGACCTCAGCCTCACGATCCGGTCACTCTGGATCGCGGCCTGCCCGGACGAACCGCAGCGCCTGCTTGAGTGGTTCGCGAACGCGGCCGGCCGAGTCGGCCCCGAGCTGTTCCAGATCATGTACGGCGTCGCCGGCGAGCGCGATCTGCACGAGCACACGCTCGAGCACCTTGCGGGCTACCACGACAGCCGTCCGGTTCGGGTGGGTAACGAGGCCTGGACGCAGGTGCAGCTCGACGTGCTCGGCGAGGTGCTCGACGCCGCGTTCCTGCTCCGCGATCGGCTCGACCTCGGTGAGCGGCTCGGCGAACTGCTCGTAGTGCTCGCCGACCGTGCGGCGGACGGCTGGGCGACGCCCGACGCCGGGATGTGGGAGGCGCGGGATCGGATGCGCCACTACGTGTCGTCGAAGGTGATGTGCTGGGTGGCGCTCGACCGTGCCATCGGCCTGGCCGACCGGCTCGGCGCGGATGCCCACCTCGACCGGTGGTTGACGGCACGCGACGAGGTCCGTGCCACCGTGCTCGAGCAGGCGTGGAGCACCGAAGCTGGTGCCTACGCGGGATCGCTCGCCTCCGACGATCTCGACGCGTCGGTGCTGTTGCTGCCCATCGTCGGGTTCCTCCCAGCGAGCGACGGGCGAATGTGGGCCACAATCGAGGCGGTCGAGCGCGAGCTCGGCGATGGTCGACTCGTGCGCCGGTGGCGCGACGACCCGAGCGGCTTCCTCATCTGCACCTTCTGGCTCGTCGAGTGCCTGGCGCTCGGTGGGGCGGTCGACCGGGCCGAGGCGTGGTTCGACGCAGCCGTCGGCCATGCCAACGACCTCGGGTTGCTGTCGGAGGAGGCGGATCTCGGCGACGGGAGCCTCCTCGGCAACTTCCCGCAGGCCTTCTCCCACGTCGGGCTGATCAACGCGGCATGGCGCCTCACACAAGCTGTCGCACCCGGAGACCAAGACACCAACGAGCTCGAAGGAGCACAGCCATGACCATCGCAGGACTGGACGGAAAAGTCGCACTCGTCACCGGGTCGGATTCCGGGATCGGGCAGGCGTCGGCCATCGCGTTCGCCGAGGCGGGCGCCGATGTCGTCGTCACCTATCGCCGCGACGCCGAGGGAGCCGAGCACACCAGCGCGCAGGTGAAGGCGGCCGGCCGGAAAGCGCTGATCGTGCAGGTCGACATCAGCGACGAGGCACAGGTGGCGTCGATGTTCGACCGGGCCGTCGAGACCTTCGGCACCATCGACATCCTCATGAACAACGCCGGTGTCGACGCTTCGGGGACCGACGTGGCCGACCTGCCGACCGAAGTGTGGGATACCGCCATCCGGACGAACCTGTACGGCGCCTTCTTCTGCTGCCGCCGTTTCGTGCAGCTGCGCAAACAGGCCGGCGGAGGCGGGAAGATCATCAACGTCACCTCCGTGCACGAAGACATCCCGAACGCCGGTGGTGCCGACTACGACTGCTCCAAGGGGGCGCTGCGCATGCTGACGCGCACCCTCGCCCTCGAGCTGGCGCCGTTGAAGATCAACGTCAACGGGCTCGCTCCCGGGATGGTCCTCACACCGTTCAACCAGAAGGCGATCGACGATCCGGCCTTCCTCGAGGAGCAGGTGCAGAGCATCCCGTTCAAGCGCGCCGCGCAACCGGCCGAGATCGCCCGGCTGGCGCTTTTCCTCGCCTCCAGCGACGCCGACTACGTCACCGGCTCCACCTACACGATGGACGGCGGTCTCGCCCGGAACCTCGGGCAAGGGGCTTGAGGACAGAGATCGTGCCGCGCTCGCAGAGCCTGCCCCCGCCGCCGGCCAGTTGGTCGACCGAGATCCGCGACCACGTGCGCGGCGCCATGGGCGGGATGCTCTTTGGCATCCCCCTCCTCTACACCCTCGAGGTGTGGGGGATCGGGGCGGCCGCGACGCCGCTCGCCATGCTCGGCGCGTTGCTTGCCACGCTCGGACTGGCGGCATTGCTCGTACACACAGGAGGTTTCCGGGCATCGATCGAGCGGACACTGCTCGGCGTCCTACGCGAGGCGATCGAAGCCGTGGCCGTCGGTGTCGTCGCCGCTGTCGGTGTCCTCGTCCTGCTACGTGAGATCACGCTGGCCTCGCCGCTAGCCGACGCCCTCGACAAGGTCGTCTACGAGGCAGCGCCGTTCGCGATCGGGGCTGCGGTAGCCTGCCACCTCTTCGTGCGGAGCCCCGATGAGGTCGATGGCGAGATGGCTGCGTCGAATGATCGGGGGAGCGCAGGCGGCACTGTCGCCGATGTAGGTTCGACGCTCGTCGGTGCCCTCTTCGTGGCGTTCAACATTGCACCCACCGAGGAGGTTCCGCGACTGGCGGCGTCGACATCGCCCCCCGTGCTGCTCGCCATCGCTGCTGCTTCGCTGATCGTCTCCTACGCGATTGTCTTCGAGGCGGGCTTTGGTGACCAGGCGAGCAGGCGCGAGCAGCGCGGGTTCCTGCAGCACCCGGTCACGGAGACGGCGGTCGCGTACCTCGTGGCCCTGCTGGCGGCGGCGGGGATGCTGTTCTTCTTCGGTGTCCTGCACGCGGGTCACCCCTGGCCACTGGTGCTCGATCACGTCGTAGTCCTTGGGCTGCCAGCCGCCGTGGGTGGAGCAGCGGGCAGGCTCGCGATATGAGCGACCGCAACTCGATGTCGGCCGCCGAACGGGTGACCTTCGCCGTCGCCGTCGGGATACTGGTGGTCTTGGCCGGGTCGATCGTCTGGCTCTGGGCCCAGCCCCGGGAGCCCGCGATCGTCACCGTCGCGCCGTCGGGTGATCGGCGGGTGACCGACAGCCAGACCTACGTGACCGCTCGCGTGAGCAACACCGGCGACGACACCGCCGAGGCGGTCCAGGTCCGCGCCGAGCTCACCGTGGACGGCGAGGTCGTCGCCGAAGGCGAGCAGACGATCGACTTCCTCTCCGGAGGCGAGTCCGAGCAGGTGGTCTTCGTCTTCGACGTGACCGAGCGCGACGCGTTGGTCAATCTTCGTGTCGGCGGCTACAGCGTTCCCTGACGTTCCACGAGCCGGAAGCTGCAGAGCAGAACCGTCGACTCCTCGCCCGAGAGGCCATCGTCGGTCCGACGCCCTCGACGTTCGTGCCTCCGCAGACGGTCC
>JBBQHT010000332.1:0-5006 GCA_038324235.1 Acidimicrobiales bacterium | reverse complement strand
ACGATGGCCGCCTCGCCGATCCGATACAGGAAGTTCCCGACCTCCCACGTGACGGTCTCGGACATCACCTGGTCCCGACCCCCCGGGAAGTACCGGTACACCGTCGCACGCGACAGGCCGGCCGCGAGCGCGACGTCCTCGAGCGTGGTCTTGGTCATGCCCCGCTCCTCGACGCAGCCGAGCGTCGCCTCGAGGATGCGCAGCCGTGTGCTCTCGATCGCCGACGGGGCGCCCGTGGGGGGCGACACGTCGTTCACGAGACGAGCTCGCCCTCGGGCGCGGCCGGACCCGCGAGCAGGTCGACCGCCGCCTGCTTCGCGTCGGCCTCCTTGTGCCGGGCCGTGCGCCGCAGCAAAAGCGGGTAGACGATGCAGGTGAGGGTGGCGAACAGGAACCACTGGCAGGCGTAGCTGAAGTGTGACCCCTCGTCGAGCGGCGGGGCGGGCACGGGCGCGGGCACACCTTCGGGTTGGGGCGGCGACTGCACGGCGAGGTCCACGTACACCGGCACAAGCGTCGCCGGGATCTGCTTGGCGAGCCGAGGCAGGTCGACCCGGATCATCGTGGTGAGGCGGCCGTCGGCCGGGTCGGCGACCTCGAGACCCTCGACGATCTGGGTCGGCCGGACGATCCCCGTGACGGTCACCTGGCCGCTGGGAGGTCGGTACACGTCCGGCGAACCACCGTCGCCGTAGGGCAGCGGGATCCATCCGCGGTTGACCACGACCTCGGAGCCGTCGGCCTGCCGCACCGGCGTGACGACCCAGAAGCCTGGGCTGCCGCCGTTCGTGCGGTTGCTGATGAGCACCTGCTGGTCGGCCTGGTAGGTGCCGGTCACCGTGACGCGGCGGTAGGCGACCGCGTCAGGGTCGCGCACCGTGGGATCTGCGGCCAGGGCCTGGGCCAGCGGCACAGGCTCGGCGGTCATCCGGGCCGTGACCAGCGCGTTCGAGGTGCGCCGCTCATCGAGGCGACGCAGCTGCCAGAACCCGGCCCAGATGAACGCAGCCACGCAGGCGAAGACGAAGAGGTGCGAGAGGATCCATCCGGGGCGGAAGGCAAACCGGTAGCGGGACACCAGGTCAGGTTACGGGAGTCACGAGGTGACCTCTATTCGCCCGATCCCCACCCCGATCGTGGGGCCCTAGACTGCGACCTTGGGCCCCAGCGACGCGCACGACGATCACGCCGACGCGAACGACGACGAGCAGGGCGCCGGCGGCGCGGATGCCGAGGTGGTGTTGCAACCGTTCGACCGGCGCCACATCTATCTGCTGATCGCCCCGATCATCGCCCTGGTCATCATCAACAACCTCGGGAACTTCCTCTTCGCGAAGCTGTCGACCGAGAACCCGTTGCTGTTGATCGCGATGACCCCGCCCAACCGCAACCTGATCCTCGCGAGCCACCAGGTCCCGTTCGCGGCGTACTTCGTGGTCGGGTTCCTGCGGCTCCTCGCCCCGGACTACTTCTTCTACACACTCGGAGGCCACTACGGCGACCGGGCGATCCGGTGGATGGAACGCCGCACCGCCACCGTCGGATCCATGATGCGCCAGCTCGAGCAGCTCTTCGGCCGGTACGGCCACGCGCTCGTGCTCATCATGCCCAACAACCCGATCTGCCTGATCGCCGGCGCGGCGCGGATGGACAAGCGCATGTTCTGGGCGCTGAACATCGTCGGCACCGCGGGGCGGATGATCCTGATGTTCTGGATCGGCGGGATCTTCCAGGATCAGATCGACCTCATCCTCGGATGGATCGCCGACCACCGCCTGCTCGTGTTCCTCGTCACCGGCGGCCTCGTGGTCCTCACCAGCGTGCGCGAACTGACATCGGGCACCTCCGAGATCCAACAGCTGCTCGAGCTCGAAGAAGAGCTCGAGGACCTCGCCCCTGAAGAGTGAGCGCCGACGCGATGACCGACCTGCCCGATCCCTGGATGCGACCCCTCTTCACACCCGGCGGCGGTGACGCCTTCGTGTTCTTCGTCGCGTTCGGCGCCGATGCCGCGGAGCTCGCGGTTTCCCAGACCGAGCACCGCGTCGGAGAGATCCCACCCGGCCTCGAGCTGTCCGTGCAGGGCGCCGATGCCGTGAGGGCGTTCCTCGAACCACCGCTCGGCGACGTGCTGCGCGAGGAGCAGCCCGAACTGGTCGACCTGGCGATCGCGGTCGACTCGTGCATCGTGATCCGCGGCACCGTCACCGACCCGCCCGACCTCGGGTACCTGCGGTCGTGCATCGGGATCGCCACCGCCACACTCGCCGCCGGCGCGGTAGCCATCTACAACCTGCAGTCCTTCGGCCTCTTCGACGCCGAGCGGTGGCAACGCGACGTCTTCGGCCCCGATGCGCCCTCGCCCGCCGACTTCACCGTCATCCTGTCCTCCGACAGCGAGGACGGGCCCGACGGCGTGCTGTGGCTGCACACCCGGGGCATGCGGCTGTTCGGCCGCCCAGATCTCAGCGTCCGCGGTGTGCCCGCGGATCAGCTCGACCTCGCGGGTCGCCTCATCCGGGTGCTCATCGAACAACAGGTGAACGGGTTGGTCATCGAGGACGGATCCACCATGGACGTCGGCCAGCCCCTCGGGGCCCTGTCGTTCCGCCGACGCGGCCACAACGACGACCCGGAGTTCAACAACGTCCACCTCGAGATCGACTGGCCGACCTCGCCACGACCGTGATCCGCCGGTCCGCGATCAGAGGTCGAGCAGGGCATCCAGTCCGACGGTGACGCCCGGCCGGTCGCCGACCGCCTTCACCGCGAGCACCACGCCGGGCATGAACGACGAGCGGTCATAGGAGTCGTGACGGATCGACAGGCTCTGACCGGCGGTGCCGAACAGCACCTCTTGATGGGCCACGACGCCGCGCAGGCGCACGGAGTGCACCCGGATGTCCGCCGGGCCCCGGGCGCCGCGCGCACCGGGGAGGACCTCGGACTTGGTCGGATCGGGCGCCCACTCGCTCGACGCGGCAGCCATGCGCTCGACCGTCAGCATCGCGGTCCCCGACGGGGCGTCGACCTTCTGGTCGTGGTGGAGCTCGATGATCTCGGCGGTCTCGAAGTAGGGCGCCGCCAGCTCGGCGAAGCGCATCATCAGGATCGCCCCGATCGCGAAGTTCGGGGCGATCACGCAGTTGCTCGTGGTGAACGCGGCCCGGAACGAGTCGTGGTCGGCGTCGGTGAAGCCGGTCGTGCCGACGACCGCGTGGACGCCGTGGGCGGCGAGCCAGAGCAGGTTCTCGCGACCTGCGTCGACCCGGGTGAAGTCGACCGCGACGTCGACCCCGACGTCGTCGAAGGCCTCGAGCGCCGCCGCCAGCTGGATCGGCAGATCCACGCCGGTGACCTGCCGCAGGTCGAGGCCGGCGTGGTACGGATCGACTGCCGCCACGAGCTCGAGGTCGGGATCAGCGGCCACGGCCTGGCACACGGTGGCGCCCATCCGGCCGCCGGCTCCGATCACACCGACACGCACGGGGGAGGTGAGGGACATGGCTGGCAGCCTACTTTCGTCGGTCCCCCTCCGCCGAGGGGACCCCCGCCAGAGCGGGGCGCTACGTTGCCCCCATGACCGAACGGCTGGTGATCATCGGCGGTGACGCGGGCGGCATGGCGGCGGCGTCCCAGGCTCGCCGGCTGCGTCCGGATCCCGAAGACCTCGCCATCGTCGCGTTCGAGCGAGGTTCGCGGACGAGCTTCTCGGCGTGCGGCATCCCGTTCCGCGTCGGCGGCCTGGTGGACTCGCTCGACGACCTCGTCGCCCGCACCCCCGAGGAGTTCCGCACGAACCATGCGATCGAGGTCCACACGCACCACGATGTGCTGAGCATCGACCTGGATCGCCGCACGATCGAGGTGCGCGACCTCGACGCGGACCGCACGTTCACCGAACCCTTCGACCAGTTGCTGATCGGTACGGGCGCCCGCCCGACCCGGCCGGACCTCCCCGGCATCGATCTCGACATGGTCCACGGCGTGCAGAACCTCGACGACGCCGACGACCTGTTGGGCCACGCCGAGCAGAGCCGCTGCCAGCGTGTCGTCGTCGTGGGTGGCGGGTACATCGGCCTCGAGATGGCCGAGGCGTTCGTGCAGTGGGGCGCCCAGGTGACGATCGTGCAGAGCGGGCGCCAGGTCATGCGCTCCCTCGACCTCGACATGGCCCGGCTCGTCGCCGCCGCCATCACGCACCACGGCATCGAGCTGCGCCTCGACACGACCGTCACCGGCTTCGAGCCCGGACGGGTGCACACGTCATCGGGCCCGATCGATGCCGACCTCGTCGTGCTCGGCATCGGCGTGACCCCCAACAGCGAGCTGGCCGGAGCCGCCGGCATCGAGCTCGGCGCGCGCAACGCGATCCGGGTGGATGCGCGACAGCGCACGAGCGCCCCCGGCGTGTGGGCCGCGGGCGACTGCTGCGAGTCGCGCCACCTCGTCACCGGCGAACCCGTCCACGTCGCGCTCGGCACGCTGGCCAACCGCCAGGCGCGCTGTGCGGGCATCAACCTCGGCGGTGGGTACGCCCGCTCCCCTGGCACCCTCGCCAGCGCGGTCACCAAGCTGTGCGGAACCGAGATCGGCCGCACCGGCCTGACCGAGGTCGAAGCCGCGGCGGCCGGGTTCGCCGTCGGCGTCGGCCGGATCGAGAGCACCACCCGCGCCGGGTACTACCCCGGCGCCACGCCGATCACCGTGAAGGTGGTGGCGGAGCAGGGCACCGGCCGGTTGCTCGGCGGCCAGATCGTCGGCGGCGAGGGCGCCGCCAAGCGCATCGACGTGATCGCGACGGCCATCACCGCCCGCATGACCGCAACGGACCTCGAGCTGACCGACCTCTCCTATGCGCCCCCCTTTTCCCCCGTCTGGGACCCGGTACTGATCGCCGCCCGCCAGGCGTCCAAGCTCACCCGGAGCCAGTGACCAGCGCCCCCACCCCGCGTTCTCGGCCACCCCAGCGCCCCCACCCCCGCGTTCTCGGCCACCCCAGCGCC
>JBBQHT010000331.1:0-5021 GCA_038324235.1 Acidimicrobiales bacterium | reverse complement strand
GCTGTCGGCATCGATGATGACCGGCGCGTTGTTGCCGAGCTCGAGCCCGACGCGCTTGCGGGGGGCCGCGGCGCGGATGCCCCACCCGACCGGCGGCGAGCCGGTGAAGGTGATCATCGCCACGTCGTCGTGCTCGACGAGGCGGTTGGCGACCCGGCCGCTGGCGGTGACCACCTGGAGCCACCCGTCGGGCAGGCCGCACTCGTCGAGCAGCAGGCCCGCCAGGGCGAGTGCGGTGAGCGGCGTGGCCGACGCCGGCTTGAGCACGACCGGGCATCCCGCGGCGATCGCCGGCGCAAGCTTGTGGGCCACCAGGTTGAGCGGGAAGTTGAACGGCGAGATGGCGCCGACCACACCGATCGGCACGCGCAGCACGAACCCGAGCTTGCCCACCCCGGCCGAGCTGGCGTCGAGCGGGACGGTCTCTCCCGTCAGCGTCCGGGCGGTGGCCGCCGCGAAGCGGAACGTGTCGACCGCGCGCATCGCCTCGACGCGCGCGGTCTTGATGGGCTTGGCCGCCTCGGCCGAGATGAGCTGGGCGAAGTGCTCCTGCCGCTCGGCGAGCAGCGCCGCGGCCCGGTCGAGGATCTCGGCCCGCTCGTAGGCCGGCAGCGCTCCGCCGCGGTGGCGGGCGAGCGCGTGGCCGACGGCGGTGTCGAAGTGAGCGGTGGTGCCCACGGGCACCCGCCCGACCTCATGCCCGTCGTAGGGCGAGGTCACGATCGACTCGTCGTCGGTGCGCACCAGTTCCGAGCCGATGCGCATGGGGGTGAGGTCAGTGCTCATGAGGTTCCGATCAGGTGGCGGGCGTTCACGTGTGGGTGGGGAAGCCGAGGTCAGGGCCTCGCGTGACCGGGTCCGCCCACCGGGTCGTAACCACTTTGCCCCGCGTGTAGAAGTGCACGCCTTCCGGGCCGTGCACGTGGGTGTCGCCGAACAGCGAGTCGTTCCAGCCCCCGAAGGAGTAGTACGCCATCGGCACGGGGATCGGGACGTTGATGCCGACCATGCCCGCCTCGATCTCGAACTCGAAGCGGCGCGCCGCACCGCCGTCGCGCGTGAACAGCGCGACGCCGTTGCCGTAGGCGTTCTCGTTGACGAGGCGGACCGCGTCGTCGTAGGACGTCGCGCGCACGACCGACAGCACGGGACCGAAGATCTCGTCGCGGTAGATGTCCATGGCGGTCGTGACGTGGTCGAAGAGGCAGGGCCCGAGGAAGAAGCCGCCCTCGCGGCCGTCGGCGGACACCGTGACGTCTCGGCCATCGACGAGCAGCGTCGCTCCCTCGTCGACGCCGCGTTGCACGTACCCGGCAACGCGGTCGCGGTGCATGGCCGTGACCAGGGGCCCCATGTCGGCGCCGGGGGTCATGCCGTCGGTGATCGTCAGGTCCGCGATGCGAGTGCGGATCTTGTCGATGAGCGCATCGGCCACCGGCTCGACCGCGACGAGGACCGAGATCGCCATGCACCGCTCGCCCGCGGAGCCGTACCCCGCGCTGACCGCGGCATCGGCCGCCGCGTCGAGATCCGCGTCGGGCAGCACGATCATGTGGTTCTTGGCCCCCCCGAGGGCCTGCACCCGCTTGCCCGCCTGGGCGCCCGTCTCGTACACGTACCGCGCGATCGGGGTGGAGCCGACGAAGCTGACGCCGTCCACGCCCGGATGGGTGAGCAGCGCGTCGACCGCTTCCTTGTCGCCCTGCACGATGTTGAACACGCCGTCGGGCAGGCCCGCCTCGGCCCAGAGCTCCGCCATCAGCAGCGACGCGCCCGGGTCACGTTCGGAGGGCTTGAGGATGAACGCGTTGCCGCACGCGATGGCGACGGGGAACATCCACAGCGGGACCATGGCCGGGAAGTTGAACGGCGTGATGCCGGCCATGACCCCGACCGGTTGGCGCACCGAGTGGACGTCGACGTCGGTCGAGACCTGCTCGCTGTGGCCGCCCTTGAGCTGGTGCGGGATGCCGCACGCGAACTCGACGACCTCGAGCCCGCGGCCGACCTCGCCGAGCGCATCGGAGAAGACCTTGCCGTGCTGGGCCGTGATGATCCGGGCGATGTCCTCGCGGTGGGCGTGCATGAGCTCGCGGAAGGCGAAGAGCACGTTGACGCGCGTGGTCAGCGACGCCCGCCGCCACTCGGTGAACGCGGCGCGGGATGAGGCGACGATCGTGTCGACGTCGGCGGCCGAGGCCAGGTGCACCTCGGCGGTCACCGCTCCCGTGGCCGGGTTGAAGACCGGCGAGGTGCGCGTGCCGTCGCCATCCCAGCGCTTGCCGTCGAGCCAGTGGGGGAGCCCGGTCGTGTCGGTCATCAGCTCGCCTCCTCGGCGTCGACGGTGGCGAGGACGTCGGCGAGGATGCGTCCGCCCTCGTCCGCCTCTTCGGTGGTGAGGCTGAGCGGCGGGGCGATACGCAGGCAGTTGCCGAACAGGCCGCCCTTACCGATCAGCAGCCCGTTGGCGCGGGCGTGCTCGAGGGCGCGGGAGGCCGCGGTGGGGTTCGGGGTCTTGCCATCGGGTTCGACGAGCTCGATGCCGATCATCAGCCCCCGGCCGCGCACCTCGCCGATCACCCCGAACTTCTCGACCAGTGGTTCGAGGTGGGCGAGCAGGCGGTTCCCCTGCTCGAGGGCGTTGGCCTGCAGGTCGTGGTCGAGGAGGTACTTGAGGTTGGCCAGCGCGCCGGCGCTGACGAGCGGGTTGCCGCCGAAGGTCGAGATGGAGTTGGCGGTGAGGCCGTCCACGAGATCGGGGCGGCCGATGACGCCCGCCATCGACAAGCCGTTGCCGAGACCCTTCGCGAAGGTGAGCAGGTCCGGCGTGATGTCGTGGGCCTCGTAGCCCCAGAAGTTCTCGCCGGTGCGGCCCCAGCCGGTCTGCACCTCGTCGCTGATGAAGAGGATGCCGTACTCGTCGAGCACCTCCTTCAGCGCCGCGAACAACCCGTCGGGCGGGATCGTGAAGCCGCCGACGCCCTGGATGGGCTCGGCGATCATGCACGCCACGTCGCCGGCGGTCGCGGTGAGGATGATGTCGCGCAGGTCGTCGACGATCGCCTGGATGAACGCTTCGTCGTCGAGGGCGCGGAACGGGCTGCGGAAGCGGTAGCCGTTGTGCACGTAGTGCACGTTGAACGGCGTGAGGCTCGACGCCGACCACCCGCGGTTGCCGGTGATGCCCACCGTGGCGAAGGAGCGGCCGTGGTAGCTGTTGCGCAGCGCCAGGACCTGGTTCGACTTCCGGGCCGTGGACGCGAGCAACAGCGCCGCTTCGTTGGCCTCGGTGCCCGACGTGGTGAAGAACACCTTGGCGTCGGGGATGCCCGACAGCTGCGAGAGCTGCTCGGCCAGCTCGATCATCGGGCGGATGAGGTACAGCGTCGACGTGTGGATCATCCGGCCGGCCTGCTCGCGGATGGCTTCGACGACCTCGGGCACGTTGTAGCCCGTCATCGTGGTGAGGATGCCCCCGAAGAAGTCGAGGTAGCGGGTGCCCTCGCCGTCGGTGACGTGGCGACCGTGCCCGTCGACGAGCTCGATCGGCTCGTCGTAGTACAGCGCCAGCCAGCTCGGCAGGACGCGGCGATGGCGGTCGTGCAACTCGGCGTGGGTGGTCACGGTCTATCGGTTTCCTTTGTGGGCGCCCGAGGGCAACGGGTTCGATCTTCGCGCCACCAGCGATGCGGTGGTGCGCTGCGTCGGTATCCGGCGGTGCACGGTGGCGACCGCAAGAACGCCGACAGGTACTGGCAACACAATCAGTCGTGAAAGCAGCATTCTGCCACCGATTCAGCAGCAAGAAGGGCCGGAAGTCAAGCGGATCGGGGGTGGCGCCGCTACGATCGCCGCGTGCCGTCCCTCGCCCCGACTGCCTCGCATGCCCCGATCGTGCTGTCGCCCAGCTATGCCGAGCGCGTGCTGTGGCAGGAGCAGGCTCCTCGACCGGCCTCCGCCCCGGCCGCGCTCGCGAGCGACGCGGATGTCGTCGTGATCGGGGCGGGCTACGCCGGGCTCTCCGCAGCCCGGGAACTGGCGACCCGGGGTCGGTCGGTCGTCGTGCTCGACAAGGAGCCGATCGGGTGGGGGGCCAGCACCCGCAACGGGGGCATGGTGATCCCCGAGCTCAAGGCCGGCCCGGCGACCCTCACCAAGACCTACGGGCCGCTCGGCGCCCGCCTCTACGCGGAGGTCAACGAGGCCTTCGACCACGTGGAGGGGCTCGTCGCCGGGCCCGACGGTGGCGGCCCGATCGAGTGCGACTACCGCCGCACCGGCCAGCTGTACCTCGCCCATGCCGAACGCCTGGTGCCGTACCTCCAGGGCATCGCGCAAGAGCACGGCGACGAGCTGGGCGAACCGGTGCACTTCGTGCCGCGAGAAGGACTGGCCGAGGAGATCGGATCGTCCGCCTACCACGGCGGGGTCGTGTACGAGCGCACCGGAGCGATCCACCCTGCCAAGTTCCACGCGGGCCTGGCGCAGCTGGCGTCGGATGCCGGCGCCGTGCTGCACGGTTCGACGCCCGCGACCGAGATCGTCACGCGCGATGCCGGCCACGTCCGCGTC
Source organism: Acidimicrobiales bacterium (assembly GCA_038324235.1). Classification (GTDB taxonomy): domain Bacteria; phylum Actinomycetota; class Acidimicrobiia; order Acidimicrobiales; family Acidimicrobilacustridaceae; genus JBBQHT01. Next base: position 449 of record JBBQHT010000331.1, on the reverse strand, counting down.
GTGACCTCGCGCGGCACGATCGATGCGCACGACGCCCTGGTGTTCACCAACGCCTACGCCGACGGCGTGCTGCCGCAGCTGCGGCGGCGGGTGCTGCCCATCGGCAGCTTCATCATCGCCACCGACGTGCTGGATCCGGAGCTGGCCCGATCGGTGAGCCCGCGCGATCGCATGCTCGTGGACACCAAGAACTTCTTGTTCTACTGGCGACTCACGCCGGATGGTCGCCTCCTCTTCGGGGGGCGGCGCAGCCTGGCCGCGTCGACCATCCCGCAGGCCCGCGACTTCCTGTACGCGTCGATGCTGGCGGTGCACCCCCAGCTGCGCGGCACGGCCGTCGACCGGGCGTGGGGCGGGTACGTCGCCGTCACGCTCGATCGTCTCCCGCACGTCGGTCGGATCGGTGGCGTCACCTACGCCACCGGCTGCAACGGGTCCGGGGTGGCGCT
>JBBQHT010000330.1:0-5054 GCA_038324235.1 Acidimicrobiales bacterium | reverse complement strand
CTCGCGCAGCCGCCTCCTGCCCCCTGCAGCCCCCGGGATGGCTGCTCCGGTCCCCCCGGAACCGTCCCGATTGCACGATGAGTGAAATCAGTGTTCTTTCTAGGTCAATCAGGGAACCCGTGCAAGGGCAGGCGCCGTCTCGACCACAACGCGGCCGGGAAGCCGCCCGGCCCCCGTATCCTGAACGCCGCCATGGCTACCTCCACCCCCGCGGACCTCTCGATCGGTGTGCTGCGCCAACGCCTCGACGCGGTCACCCGCGATGACCAGCGTCGGCTGCGCCGCCAGCTCGATCGCGCCCGCACCACGCGCGACCCCGACAAGCGGGTTGCGGCGATCGCCCGGGTGGCCGGCGCGATCGACCGGGCCGAGGTGCGCCTCGTGCGGCGACAGCAGGCAGTCCCGACCATCGCGTACCCCGAAGCGCTCCCGGTCAGCCAGCGCCGCGACGAGATCGCGGCGGCGATCCGGGACCACCAGGTCGTGATCGTGGCGGGCGAGACGGGGTCCGGCAAGACCACGCAGCTCCCGAAGATCTGCCTCGAGCTGGGCCGGGGGGTGCACGGCATGATCGGGCACACCCAGCCGCGACGACTCGCCGCCCGCACGGTCGCCGACCGCATCGCCGAGGAGCTGCACACCGAGCTCGGTGCCGCCGTGGGCTTCGCCGTTCGCTTCAACGACCAAGTGAGCGACACGACGCTGGTGAAGCTCATGACCGACGGCATCTTGCTGACCGACATCCACCGCGACCGGTCGTTGTCCGCCTATGACACGCTCATCATCGACGAGGCCCACGAGCGGAGCCTCAACCTCGACTTCATCCTCGGGTACCTCAAGCAGCTGCTGCCGCGCCGCCCCGACCTGAAGGTGATCGTCACGTCCGCCACCATCGATCCCGAGCGGTTCTCGGCTCACTTCGACGGGGCACCCATCATCGAGGTGTCCGGGCGGACGGTCCCGGTCGAGTACCGCTACCGCCCGTTGGCCGATCCTGAGGCCGGTCGCGGCGACGGGCCTGGGGACCCGCGCGGCGAGCGGCGGAGCGACCGGCCGGACCGCTTCGGCCGCGACCAGCTCCAGGGCATCTGTGACGCGGTGGAGGAGCTGCGGGCCGAACCGCCCGGCGATGTGCTCGTCTTCCTGGCCGGCGAGCGCGACATCCGCGACGCGGCCGATGCGCTGCGCGAGCTGCAGCTGCGAGACACCGAGATCCTCCCGCTGTACGCCCGCTTGTCCCACGCCGAGCAGCACCGGGTGTTCGCCCCGCACCCCGGCCGGCGCATCGTGCTCGCCACCAACGTGGCCGAGACATCGCTCACCGTGCCAGGCATCCGCTACGTGGTCGATCCGGGCACCGCCCGCATCTCGCGCTACAGCCACCGGCTCAAGGTGCAGCGCCTGCCCATCGAACGAGTGTCCCAGGCATCGGCCAACCAGCGCGCCGGCCGGTGCGGTCGGGTCGCACCCGGGGTGTGCATCCGGCTGTACGACGAAGAGGACTTCGCGTCGCGTCCGGCCTTCACCGAGCCCGAGATCCTGCGCACCAACCTCGCCTCGGTCATCTTGCAGATGACCTGGCTCGGCCTCGGCGACATCGCCGCGTTCCCGTTCGTCGAACCTCCTGACCGCCGAGCGATCGCCGACGGCGTCCGACTGCTCGACGAGCTCGGGGCGCTCGAGCCAGCCAGGGCCGGCGACGACGAGCACCGCCTCTCCCCCATCGGACGACGTCTCGCCCGGCTCCCGGTCGATCCGCGCTTCGGCCGGATGGTCCTCGAGGCGGACGCCAACGGCTGCCTCCACGAGGTCCTGATCATCGCCTCCGCACTGTCGATCGAGGATCCTCGCGAGCGCCCGTCGGAGAAGGCCGCCGCCGCCGATCAGCACCACGCGCGGTTCGCCCATCCGGACTCGGACTTCCTCAGCTACCTCGAGCTCTGGGCGTACACGCGGGAACGGCAGCGGGCGCTGTCGTCCAACCAGTTCCGCAAGCTGTGCCGCACGGAGTTCCTCAACTACCTGCGCCTGCGGGAGTGGCAGGACGTCTACGCGCAGCTCCGCCAGGTCGCCAACGAGCTGGGCATGCGGCAGAGCAACAACCCGGGCACACCCGACGCGATCCACCAGGCGCTGCTATCGGGGTTGCTGTCCCACATCGGCAACCGCGACCGCGACACCCGGGACTTCCGGGGCGCGCGCAATGCCAAGTTCGCGATCTTCCCCGGCTCGACGCTCGCCAAGAAGCCACCTCCGTGGGTCATGGCCGCGGAACTGGTCGAGACGTCGCGGTTGTGGGCCCGTACGGCGGCCAAGATCCAACCGGAGTGGGCCGAGGCGCTCGCCCCGCACCTCGTGAAGCACGCGTACAGCGAGCCCCACTGGTCGTCCAAGCGCGGGGCCGCGATGGCGTATGAGAGCGTCACCCTCTACGGGCTCCCGATCGTCACCCGCCGCCTCGTGGGCTACAGCACCATCGACCCCGAGCACGCGCGGGACCTGTTCATCCGCCACGGCCTGGTCGAGGGTGACTGGCGCACCCCGCACGCCTTTGTGCAGCACAACCGGGACCTCCTCGCCGAGGCGGAGGCGCTCGGGCAGCGCTTCCGCCGCCGCGACCTGCTGATCGACGACGACTCGCTGTTCGCGCGGTACGACGAGCGCATCGACCCCGAGGTGGTGTCCGGCCGCCACTTCGACACCTGGTGGAAGCAGGCGCGACGACGCGACCCCGACCTGCTCACGTTCAGCCTCGACCAGTTCCTCGACGACGAGGCCGACGCGCTCGACCCGACCGACTTCCCCGATCAGTGGTACCAAGGCTCGCTGACCCTGCCGATCACGTACGCGTTCGACACGTACGAGACCGACGACGAGGCCGAGGGCGCCACCGTCCACATCCCGATCGCGGTGCTCAACCAGGTGCGATCTCAGGGGTTCGACTGGCAGGTCCCCGGGTTGCGCCGCGAGCGGGTCATCGCGCTCATGCGCTCGCTGCCCAAGCCGCTGCGCCGCAACCTCGTGCCGGTGCCCGAGCACGCCGACCGGGTGCTGGCCGAGACCGAGACCACCGCCGGCAGCGAGCCGCTGCTCGATGTCCTCAGCCGCACCCTGTCCCGGCTCGGCGGGGATCGCATCACGCGCGACTCGTGGGCGCCCGATCGCGTCCCCGCTCACCTCTCGATCACGTTCCGGGTCGAAGACGAGGCGGGAGAGGTGCTCGGCGAGGGCCAGGACCTCGAGGCGCTGCAGCAGCGCCTCGCCCCCGATGTGCGCGCCACCGTCTCGGCCGCCACCCGCGGGCTCGAGCGCGGCGGTCTGCGCGAATGGAGCTTCGGCGCCCTCGACCACCGTGTCCGCCAGGCCGTGGGAGACCGCATCCTCATCGGCTTCCCGGCCCTCGTCGACGAAGGGGAGACCGTCGCCGTCCGCGTGCTCGACAGCGAAGCGGAGCAGCACGAGGCGATGTGGGCTGGCACGCGCCGGTTGCTGCGGCTCACCGTGCCCCTGCCGGCGCGGGCTACGCGCCGCCAACTGCTCGACGGTGCGGGCCTGGCGTTGGTCGCCAACCCGTATCCCAGCTCCGGGGCGCTCGTCGAGGACTGCCTGGTGACCGCCCTCGATGCGATCATGGCCCGCCATGATGCGCCGGTCTGGGACGCAGTGGCCTTCGATCGGCTGCGAGACGCCACCCGGGCCGAGATCGAACCGGTGGCCCACGAGATCGCGGAGGTCGTGCTGCAGATCTTCGTCGCGACCGCGGCGATCGACCGCGCGCTGCGCGAGGCCCCGGGGCCCGCCCGCCTCCCGGCCATGCAGGACATCGCCGGCCAGCGCGACGCCCTCGTGTTCCCCGGGTTCGTGGCGGCCGCCGGGCTCGACCACCTCGGTGACGTCGTGCGCTACCTCCACGCCATCGAGCACCGGCTGGCGACGCTCCCCGATGCGATCGGTCGCGACCGCGAGCGGATGCTCCAGGTGCACGAGGTGGAATCCGCCTACGCGACGGCGGTCGATCTGCTCGCCGGCGGACCCGCCGACGTCGAGCTCGAACGCATCGGTTGGCAGATCGAGGAGCTGCGCGTCAGCCTCTTCGCGCAGCACCTCGGCACGCCGGAACCGGTGTCGCGCAAACGGATCCTCACCGCCATCCGCGCCGTGTGACGCCAGCGACGGGCGATGGGCGTGCACCGGCCCACCCTTGGTGGGTAGCGTCCTCGCCGGCGCGGCCGCCAGGGCCGCCGACGACCGGGGGACGCACGCATGGCCGGGACCACAGGACTGAAGGTCGACGGCGGGTTCGGCATCTCGCCGAGCGCGCCCGACGGCGCGGGTGAGCTCGCGAAGGCATCCGAAGACGCCGGCTACGACGGGATCTGGACGGCGGAGACCAGCCACGATCCGTTCTTCCCGTTGCTCGTCGCCGCCCAGCACACCGAGCGCATGGAGCTCGGCACCGGCATCGCCGTCGCCTTCGCCCGCAACCCGATGACGCTCGCCAGCACCGCCTGGGACCTGCAGGCGTATTCGAAGGGCCGCTTCATCCTCGGCCTGGGCAGTCAGATCAAGCCGCACATCACCAAGCGGTTCTCGATGCCGTGGTCGCATCCCGCGCCCCGCATGCGCGAGATGATCCTGGCCATTCGGGCGATCTGGGACTGCTGGAACGAGGGCACCAAGCTCGACTTCCAGGGCGACTTCTACACCCACACCCTCATGACGCCGTTCTTCAACCCCGGCCCGAACCCGTACGGCAACGCCAAGATCTTCGTCGCCGCGGTCGGTGAGCTGATGACCGAGGTCGCCGGCGAGACGTGTGACGGCATCCTGTGCCACGGGTTCACGACCGAGCGCTACCTGCGGGAGCAGACCATCCCGGCGCTCGAGCGCGGGTTGGCCAAGACCGACCGCACGCTCGCCGACTTCGAGATCTCGCTGCCTGCCTTCGTGGTCACCGGCGCCAGCGAGGAGGAGATGGCCGCGTCGGCCAAGGGCACCCGCGAGCAGATCGCGTTCTACGGCTCGACCCCGGCGTATCGCAAGGTGCTCGAGCT
>JBBQHT010000329.1:0-5054 GCA_038324235.1 Acidimicrobiales bacterium | reverse complement strand
CTCGTTACCGCTGGGACATCATCAACGCCCTCCCGCCCATGAAACGGACGAAGAGCCGCGAAGAAGCCGAGATCCGGCTGCGCGCCGTGCGCGACCGGTCCGACTGAGCGCAAAAGGCAAAGGTCAAAGCGCCATCAGATTTGAGTTGTGGGTTGCTTCCCTGACGGCAGGCGAACCTGCCGCCATCGTCGGGAGGCGACTCGGCCAGGTCAGGCCGCGCCGCGCCGCCGGCGTTGAGCGTCGATCTTGCGAGCAGATTTGATGACGTTGCTCCACCGAGGATGACCACCGTCATCCGGGGGGAACTCCTTCATGTCCGCCGCAAGCGCCTCGAGGAACCCGGAGAGACTGACGCCAGCCTCTTCGGAAACGGTGTGCCAAACCTCGTGGCTATCGACCGTCAGGTACGCGTGTACTGCTCTGCGTTCTTCAGGCATGGCTAGAACGTAGACCCAAGAAACGCTGGATGTTGTTTGGGCAACCTCAAGATTTCATCAAGTGTTCGCAGTCGCGTGCGATGACCAAGGGCACCTCACGTGGTGGCAAAACGTCAACAACTGTCCTCTCGGGGGCCAGCCACCGCCGCCCGCAAGGGTGTTCGCAGGGCTGCGGAGGGCGGTCAGTACCCGAGGCGCTCGAGGGCGAGGGGACGACGCTGCCAGTCCTTGTCCACCTTCACGAACAGCTCGAGGAAGGCCCCCTCGGGCAGCTGCTTGCGGACCTCGATGCCGACCTGCTTGAGGACCGAGCCCTTCTTGCCGATCACGATCCCCTTCTGGGAATCACGCTGCACCAGGATCTCGCAGCGGATGCGGGGCCACTCCCACTCGGTGACCCGAGTGGCGATCGAGTGGGGCACCTCCTCGCGCGTGACGGCGAGCAACTGCTCGCGCACGAGCTCGGCCACCCAGAACGCCTCGGGCACATCGGTGATCATGTCGTCGGGGTAGTACTGCGGCCCCTCGGGCAGCACGGCGAGCAGGTGCTCGAGCAGCGCGGGCACGCCGGAGCCCGTGGCCGCGGACACCGGGAAGTACTCGGAGAGGTCGAGCTGGTCCGCCGCCGCCGAGAGCTGGGTGAGGACCTTCTCGGGCGACGCCTGATCGATCTTGTTGACGACCACGATCGTGTCCGCGGGCACGCGCTTCGCGATGAACTGATCGCCCCGCCCGATGCCGTCGGCGGCGTCGACCACGAGGCACACCGCGTCGACATCGCCGATCGCGTCGGTGGCCGACGCGTTGAGGCGCTCACCGAGCGCGGAGACCGGCTTGTGGATGCCGGGTGTGTCGACGAACACGATCTGGGCGTCGGGCCGGTTGAGCACGCCGCGCACCTGCGTGCGGGTGGTCTGGGGCTTGTCCGACACGATCGAGACCTTGGTGCCGAGCAGCTGGTTGAGCAGCGTGGACTTGCCCACGTTGGGACGGCCCACCAGGGTCACGAAGCCTGATTTCATGGTTGGGATTCCTTCTCGCGGGCGTCGGCCTCGGTCGGGGATGATGCGGTCGGGGGTGATGCGGTCGCGGTCGCCGGCGTGCCCCGGGCGGGCGCGTGCTCGCCGGCGGCGCCTCCTGCCGCGGCGGCGGCATCGAACGCGTCGGTCGCGTCGGTGGCGTCGACCGCGTCGGTCGTGTCAGTTCGGTCAGCCACGACAGGCACCTCGGTCGTGCGCCCATCCGCGACGTCGCCCTCGTCCGCATCGACGGGCACGCGGCGGCTGAGGCGAACCCGGCTGATCCGCCGACCCTGCACGCGGTCGGCCCGCAGCTCGAGCCCGTCGGAGTCGATCGTCTCGCCCTCGGCGGGGATGTGGCCGAGCAGGTGGAACATGAGCCCGCCGATCGAGTCCCAGTCCCCTTCGGGGAGGTCGGCCTTGACCAACGCGTTCACCTCGTCGATCGGCATCCGGGCGTTCACCCGCACGTCCCCGCCGGGCAGCAGCTCGACCATGGCCTCCTCGCGGTCGTACTCGTCGACGATCTCGCCGACGAGCTCTTCGATGAGGTCCTCGAGGGTGACCACGCCGGCCGTACCGCCGTACTCGTCGACGACGATGGCCATGTGGTACTGCTCGGACTGCATCTCACGCAGGAGCGAGGCGATCTTCTTCGTCTCGGGCACGAAGTGCGCCTCGCGGAGCAAGGTCGAGATCGCGGCCCCGTCGGCACCGTCGCGATCCGCCTTCATCAGGTCCTTCGCGTAGACCACGCCCACGATGTCGTCGATCCCGGCGCCGTAGGCAGGCAGGCGGCTGAACCCGTTGAGGATGATGATCTCCATCACGTCGGCCACGCGGAACGTGGCCGGCACCGCGATCATGTCGGGCCGGGGCACCATGACCTCGCGCACCACGGTGTCGCCGAACTCGATGATCGACTCGATGAGGACCCGCTCGGACGCCTCGATCACCTCCTCCTCGACCGCCACGTCGGCGAAGGCCAGCAGCTCCTGCTCGGTGACGTAGGGGCCGTCCTTGAGGCCCTTGCCCGGCAGGATCACGTTGGTGATGCCGATGAGCGACCGCGACACCAGGCGTAGCGGCGGGAACGCGGCCAGCGCCGCCACCGGGCGGGCCGACAGCAGCGCTGCGGTGTCGGGGTGCTGCAGCGCCCAGGTCTTGGGGGCGGCCTCGGCCAGCACGAACACGAGCCCGACGTTGACGAAGACGGCGACGAACACGCCCCACGGCCCGAACAACCGGTCCGCGAGCACGCCGGTGATGGCCGCCTGCACCAGCTGGCAGATGAGCACCACCAGCAGCACCGGGTTCAAGAAGCGCTCGGGATGCTCGACCAACCAGAGCAGCGAGGTCGCCCCGGGCCGGCCCTCCTCCAGGAGGGAGGCCGCTCGCGACCGACTGATGCGGGTGAGCGCCGTCTCGGCCAGGGCCAGGAACACCGAGAGGACGAGCAGGACGACCACGACGACGAGCAGCACCACGTCCACGCCGGTGAGCTCGACCGCCAGCACCCGTGGTGCCGGGGCCGTGGCGAGGGCCATCACGAGGTCCACGGGTCGCGGCCGAGGGGGCCGTGGAACTGGGTGAGCAGCTCGCGCTCGCGGGCCTGCATCGCCACCCGGTCGTCGTCGCCATCGTGGTCCATGCCCAGGACGTGGAGGATGCCGTGGACGAGCAGCAGGGCGACTTCGTCCTCGTAGCTGCCGGCGTGGTCGGCCGCCTGCTGGGCGGCGACCGCCGCGCAGATCACGATGTCGCCGAGCAGCAGCGGTTGGTCGTCGGGGTCGTAGGGCGAGCGGCCCGGGGGCATGTCGGCGGACGTGGACGGCTCGGGCAGGCCATCGATCGGGAAGGACAGCACGTCGGTGGGGCCGTCGTGGCCCATGAAGCGCTCGTTCAGCTCGGCGATGTGGGCCTCGTCGACGAAGATGACCGACAGCTCGGCTTCGCCGCTGATGCCCTCGGCCACGAGCACCTGCTCGGCGAGGGTCGCCCATCGGGGCGCGTCGACGGGCTGGTCGTTCTGCTCGTCGGTGACGATGGCCTGGGGTTCCCCGGTGTCGGGGCCCCGGGTGGCCCGGCGGGGCCGGGGCGCGTCCGTGGTCATGGGCCGGTGCTCACGCGGGCGGGCTCATGGTCGGGCGGTCACGCCGGCGCCGGGTCGGCCGCAGGAGCGCCGGCGGGGGGTGCCTCGGCGGCCGGGGCCGGCGGGGCCTCAGCCGGGGTGGCCGGGGCCGGCGGGACGTTCGGCGCGTGCCTGACGAGGGGCTGGGCGACGCGATCCGCGCCGGCCTGCTCGTACGCGTTGACGATGTCCTGGACGATCTTGTGGCGCACGACGTCGCGGGCGCCGAGGCGCACGAAGCTGATGCCGTCGATGTGGCCGAGCATGCCCTCGAGGTGATCGAGCCCGCTGCGCCCACCGGGCACGTCGACCTGGGTGGTATCGCCGGTGACGACGACCTTCGAGCCGAAGCCGATGCGGGTGAGGAACATCTTCATCTGCTCGGGCGTGGTGTTCTGCGCCTCGTCCAAGATGATGAAGCTCGAGTTGAGCGTGCGGCCCCGCATGAACGCCAGCGGCGCGACCTCGACCGTGCCCCGCTCGCGCAGGCGGGCCGCACCTTCGGCCTCGACCATGTCGTAGAGCGCGTCGTAGAGGGGGCGCAGGTAGGGATCGACCTTGGCCATGAGATCCCCTGGCAGGAAGCCGAGCCGCTCGCCGGCCTCGACCGCGGGGCGGGTCAAGATGATGCGGTCGACCTCTTTGTTCTGGAGGGCGTGCACGGCCATCGCCACCGCCAGCCAGCTCTTGCCGGTGCCGGCCGGGCCGATGCCGAACGTGATGATCGATTCGCGGATCGCGTCGACGTAGCGCTTCTGGCCGGCGGTCTTGGGCCGCACCGATCGGCCGCGGCGCGAGCGCAGCACCTCGGCGGTGAGCACCTCGCTCGGCCGTTCGTCGGCCTTGATCATGTCGATCGTGCGCAGCACCGCGGCGGGCTCCAGGGTCTGGCCCTGTTGCAGGATGACCACGAGCTCGTCGAACAGGTGGCCCACCCGCTCGGCGCCGTCGCCGTCGATCGTGATCTCGTTGCCGCGGACGTGCACCTCGGCGAACGGGAACGCGGTCTCGACGAGTCGCAAGAACTCGTCGCGCTGCCCCAGCAACCCAGCCATGAGGTGGTTGCCCGGCACATCGATCTTGACCTGGGTAGCTGCCATCAGAAGTTCCTCAGCGTATCGGCTCGGGTCCGCGGCGGGAACCCTCAGGGTCGCCGGTCGTTGCCGGGGCGCCCGGAGCCAGCGGAACCGCCCGGGGGTCACCGGATCAGACCACCGGACAGGACCGCCGAGTCTGCCTAAAAGGGTCCGCGCCGGAATAGGTTGCGCAGTTTCGGCGAGTCGGGGGCGTTCCTCGGAAGGACGCAGGACGAAGGCGCACTTGGTTGTGCGACGAGGACGAGGACGCCGCGAGGGACGTCATCGGGCCGTCGAAAGGTGCAAGTCATTCCGGCGCGGACCCTAAGGTGCGGCCGTGGCCCCAAACGAGTTCCCACCCTCCCGCGACGCGGACTCCCCCGGCGCCGCC